>JBLFYM010000107.1:0-20589 GCA_047608975.1 Limisphaerales bacterium
GCAAAGGGATCGGCGAACATTTTCCGCAGGCTCGATTGGTGTTCGATTACTTTCACGTAATTGGTTTGGTCAGTGGGGCGGTGGATAAGGTCCGACGAGGGGAAAGCCGGGCGTTTCCTGAATTGCTCAAGGGGACCCGATATCTGTGGCTCAAGAATGAGGAGAAGCTCAAGCCGGAGCAAATCGAGCAACGCCAAAAACTGCTGGGCAGCAAGCTCAAGACCGCCAAAGCCCACGGCCAATTGGCGGCCTTTCAGGATCTCCTGAAGGCGCGGGATTCGCAGGATGCCATCGCCGGGTTGAAATGGTGGTGTACCTGGGTGATGCGCTCACGTCTGCCAGAAATGAAGAAGGTGGTCACCAGCATCCGCAAGCATTGGGATGGCATCGTGGCCTACTTGGAAACACGCCTGACCAACATCCCCGCCGAGGCCGTCAACGGGCTGATCCAAACGGCCAAACGAAAGTCCCGTGGCTTCCGTTCATTTGATTACTTTCGGATCATGATTTACCTCATCGGCTCCACGCTGAACTTCAATCATTTGCCCTCACCCGTGCCCTTCAACCCACTTCGATCGTCATAGAGGCAAAAATTACTCATCCCCAAAACCACCGAAGCCAGCTCTTAAGCTAGTGCCATTCTCTCTAATGGCTGTGCAACAGTTTCCTAAGCCAAGATCTCTTTCACAACTTCACCGTGAACGTCGGTGAGTCGGAAGGGACGGCCATCGTGATGGTAGATGAGACGTTCGTGATCCATACCGAGGATGTGCAGCATGGTGGCGTGCCAATCGTGCATGTGCACTTTATTCTGCACGGCGTGATGACCGTAGTGATCGGTCTCGCCGTGGCTGAATCCGGGTTTGACGCCGCCGCCGGCGAGGAAGATGGAGAAGCCGTCGGAGTTGTGATCCCGGCCGGTTCCGTTGCTCTGGGCATAGGGAGTGCGGCCAAACTCACCACCCCACCACACGAGGGTATCTTCCAGCAGCCCGCGCTGCTTGAGATCGGTCAGCAGACCGGCAACGGGTTGATCGGTGTTGAAGGCGTGTTCCTTGTGCTTGGGCAGATTCGAGTGCTGATCCCAGCGCGGGTTGTTGCTGTTATCCCCGTAATTGACCTGGATGAAACGGACGCCTGATTCGGCGAGCCGTCGGGCCATGAGGCATTCCCGACCGAAATCATCGGTGCCCTTCTCGCCGATGCCATAGAGTTTCTTGATGTGCTCGGGTTCGCCGGATATATCCATGACCTCCGGCGCGTGGTGCTGCATGCGCCAGGCGAGTTCGTAGGAATTAATGACGGCTTCCAGTTCCTGATCTCCCGGCCGGTGGCTTCGCTGTTCCTCGTTCAACGCGCGCAGCAGGTTGAACTGTTCACGATGGTCTCCGGCGGAAAGGTTCTTGTTGACCAGGTTACGGATCTTGGCTTCTGACGCGCTCACACCCGCACGTCCAACGGCCGTGCCCTGATAGACCGCCGGGAGGAACGCATTCGAATAGTTGCGCGGACCACCGTTGCCCATCGAGGGCTGGATGGTGACGTACCCCGGGAGATTTTCGCTGTCGCTGCCCAGACCGTAAAGCGCCCAGGCCCCCATGGAGGGACGTACCAGATTTATCGAACCGGTGTGCAGAAACAGGGTTGCCGGTCCGTGGGCAACGCCATCGGTGTGCATGCCCTTGAGGAAGCAAAGATCATCGACATGCTGCGCGATGTGGGGAAACAGATCACTGACCTGCTGGCCGCATTGGCCGTATTTCCGAAACTCCCACATGTTCTTGAACACGCGGTGTTTCTTGATTTCACCGGTCTTGGCAAGGGTGCGAGCGTCATCAAAGGTTTCGAGATTGCCGTCGTCTTTTTCCAGCTGCGGCTTGTAGTCAAAGCTGTCGACGTGACTCGGACCGCCCTGCATGAACAGGAAGATGACACGCTTCGCCCGCGGAGTGAAATGGGGCTTTTTGGCAGCAAGCGGATTGATGACGCCCGCTGACGCGGCGGTGTTTGCGAGCGCCTGCTGGTTGGCCAGCCCGGCGGCGGCAAGATAGCCAAATCCACAACCAAGCGACTTGAGCGCGTCACGGCGGGAAAAGGGATTCGGGTTATTGGGCAATCCACTCATCTTGGTTGTCAAAGGAGTCTACTCCGCTTCGGGTCAATATAAATACCGAAAATCAAGGGTTTGAAACAGCGTCTGGTAAAGCGAACCCCAGCGTTCCGCCTCTTCACTCGTCCCCACAAATTCGCCGGTGAGCTTCGCCTCCCGGTGGGTGGGCTGGCGTCCGATCACTTCACGATAGGCGCGATCAATCCGTTCGCTGCTGGTCAGTTCGGTTTGCTTGAGGAGCCGCCGGGCAGCCGCGACCGATTGTGCGCGGACGTCCGGATGATTCATCAACAGCAAGGCCTGTGGCGCGATGGTACTGGTGTTGCGTTTGCCACCCTGAATGTTCGGATCCGCAAAATCAAAGGTCTCGAAGATTTCCGGCAGTTGGTTTCGGAACACCGGCAGATACACACTCCGGCGCGTGCTTTCGAACAGGTAGCCGTATTCGCTGCGGGTGCCGGCCTTGATGTTCTTCCCGCCGAGGGTCAGGTCCAGCGAGCCGCCAATATGGTAAAGCGCGTCGCGAATGCTCTCGGCATCCAGACGTTTCCGATTCATGCGCCAGAGCAACCGGTTATCGGGATCTTTTGCGACCCCCTCCGGATTCGTGGCGGCCGCCATCCTGTAGGTTTGGGAAACCACGATTCGGCGGATGAGTTTCTTCATCGACCAGTTGTCTTCAATGAGCTGGCTGGCGAGATGATCGAGCAGTTCCGGATGGGAAGGTGGTTCGCCCATGGCTCCAAAGTTGTCCACCGTCCGAACCAGCCCCTCCCCCATCAGCCAGTGCCAGACGCGGTTCGCCATGACGCGGGCGGTCAACGGGTGTTTTGGCGAGGCAAGCCAGTCGGCCATCTGCACGCGGCCGCTTTCGTTGGTGGAAACGGTTGGCAGCGGACCGATGCTCGCAACTTGCAGGAAGCCACGCGGCACGATCGGGCCCTTGTCATGAACCACACCGCGGATCGCTATGGGAATGTCGCCGGTCACTTCATCCTCATCTTTGGCAACCATGGCAATGGGTTGCTTGGGCCCGTCCGCTTTCAGTTTCTTGATCTTGGCCCGCATGTCCTTGACCTGATTCAACAGGTCGGTCCGGATCTTCTTCTTGTCCTTCTGGACCTTTCTTTCAGACAGACCGAAATCAATCCGGCCGGATCGCTTGGGGGCATCCGGCTGACGGATGAACTGCACGGAATCCACGATGACGTATTTGCCATCCGTTCCCTCATTGGAAATTCGGACCTGACCGTTGGTTCCCGCATCAAAGCGAAATTTTCCAAGTGAACGGAACAGTTTGTTGATCGGGGCTTCCTCGCCTTCGTTGATGCGAACCGAGAATTCACCGCCGGCGTGTTTGATGGTGACGGGCGCGTTGGTGGAACGACGGATGTTGGTGTTGTGCGAGATCCGCACTTCATAGGTTCCGCTGTCCGGGAGATACGGGATGAAGGTGGCAGACTTCTCCCCTTTTCCTTCCTTCGCGTCGTGAATATAACTCGCGCCCACAAACGGGGGCGTGTGGACGGAGTGCTTCCATTCGCCCACCAGCACGGCGGCCGGATTGTCGATCACGATGCCTTCCAGTGCCAGGGGATCAGGGACGATGAATTTGATATTCTCAGGAATGTCCACCTCATCCGCCTTGGGCAGCGGCGGGATCACCACTACTTGCGGCTCAGCCTGACGGATGAAGATCACCGAATCAGCGAGCACGACGCCGTCCTCAGTTCCTGCATTCGAGATCACCACCTTCGGCTGCTTGGTCGCATCAAAACGGAAGGTGCCGAGGGTATCGCGATTGCCCGCGATCTCGCCGGACGATCGTTGGTTTACAACCATCGTTGCCGCCCCATCGGCATGATGAACGGTTACCGGCACCTTGGACGATCGATTCGGCGCGGCCGGATACGAAACCTGCACTTCATAACGACCCGGTTTCAGTTTTGCGGCGAACGTCGCCGTCTTCATCCCCTTGCCCGCCGTGGCATCATGATGATATCCAACCCCAACAAAACTGCGGGTGGAGGTGGAGCTTACCCAGTCGCCTTCGTATTCTGCGTCCACGTCATCAACCACGATCCCAGGCAGTGATTCGATCTTCACGCCTTTGGCACCGCCTTTTGTCTCCGGTTCCTGACCACCGGCTGCTTTCAATTTCTTCTGGGTCGCCGCGAGCAGTTTTTCGAGTTCCGCCAACTTCACGCCGGCTGCCGCGATTTCAGCTTCCTCTTTCGGTGGCAGCGGCAGTTTTGCTTCGCTCCATTTCGAGACATTGCTATGCACCACAGAGAGGGTGCTCTTCATAATTCCCGCCATGGCGTAATAGTCCCGCGCGGGAATCGGATCGAACTTGTGATCGTGGCAACGCGCGCAGCCGATGGTCATGCCCATGACGGCCTTGCCCATGGTATCGAGCTGTTCGTCCACAATGTCCATCTCCAGAACCGTCTTGTCCTGCAGCTCAAAGTTCGTCGGACCCAGGAGCAGAAACGCAGTCGCGATCATCTGGCGGCGCTGCTGTTGCCAATCTCCGGCCGGGAACGGGAGCAGATCTCCCGCGATCTGTTCGCGCAGGAAGCGATCGTAAGGAAGATCATCGTTGAAGGCGTTGATCACATAATCCCGATAGCGCCAGGCATCCGGAAAAAGAGCCGTCCGTCCCCCGCCACTGGATTCCGCGAAGCGAACCACATCCAACCAATGTCGCCCCCAACGTTCGCCAAAATGTGGCGAGTTGAGCAGTTCATCCACCAGGGATCCGAACGCCTTGGGGGAACTGTCATTGAGGAAGGTGGCAATCTGTTCCGGTGTGGGTGGAAGTCCGAGGAGATCGAAATAGAGCCGGCGGGCAAGAGTATGTTTCAACGCATCTTCGGCGGGTTCGAGTTGCTCCGCGCTGAGTCTCGCGTATATGAACTGGTCGATGTCAGTTCGGGGCCAGTCGGATTTCGCTGCTGGAATGCTTGGTTTCCGAATGGGCTGGAAGGACCAGAAGTTCCGGCCTTCCTCGACTGTGGGCACCTGGGCGTGAACAACAGCAACTACCCCGTCTCGAGGATCCGGTGCCCCAAGCGCAACCCAGTCACGAAAAGCTCCGATCGTCCCGTCGGGAAGTTTGCCTTTGGGCGGCATCTCCAGATCGCCGTGTTCATACCCGATCGCCTTCATCAAAAGACTTTTGTCCGGATCACCGGGAACGATCGCCGGTCCATTGTCTCCCCCCACTGTCCAACCCGCGCGCGAATCCAGGCGGAGGCCGCCTTTTTGCTTCTTCTCCCCGTGGCACTGCTGGCAATTCTCGATGAGCGTGGGCCGGACCTGCTTCTCAAACAGCACCAATCCTCGCTGCGACTCGGCACCAAAAGCCGGCGACGCCACTACGCAACCAAGAATAAATGTACAAATCCACTTCATTGGGTCTGATCAGACTACAGGCAGCTGACGGGATTGTGAGTGGAAAAATTTAGGATTAATTGACTCCGTCACATCCGAGCAGCTGCAAATCGAATCCAATCTGGACAACGACTCCGCCGTTGGACAACCTTCGCGCATGCCGAAACCAGTATTGGGACGAGGATTGAACGCACTGCTGGGAGGCAGTGGTAGCGCCTCCGTGTCGCCTGGTCCGGTGGCGCCTCCCGGCGAATCCGTGCTGATGATGGCACTCGATCGCGTCCGTCCCTGCCCCTTCCAGCCGCGCAAATATTTTTCCGATGAAGCCATCCAAGAATTGGCCGATTCTATCAAGATCCAGGGAATTTTGCAGCCGCTCATTGTCCGTGAGCAGGGTGATATTTTTGAGCTGATCGCGGGTGAACGCCGCTGGCGGGCCGCTCGCGCTGCCGGTCTCCTCGAAGTCCCGATCATCGTTCGCGAGGCGGATGATCGGAAGGTGCTGGAACTGGCGCTCATCGAGAATCTCCAGCGGGAAAACCTGAACGCGATCGAGGAAGCGCTGGGATATTCCGAATTGATCCGTCAATTCGATCTCACCCAGGACGCCGTCGCCGTCCGGGTTGGAAAAAGTCGGGCCTCAGTCGCCAACGCGCTGCGGCTCTTGCGGCTCGCCCCGGAGATTCAAAGCCACGTTCGCAACAACCGTCTTTCCGTCGGTCACGCGAAAGTGATTCTCGGCCTGCCCGATGGCGAACAACAGATGTTGGCCGCCGACAAGGTCCTCCGTAGCAATTTCAACGTCCGCCAAACCGAGAAACTGGTTTCGCAGCTGGGCAAATCCGGCACCGGACAAAGCGGCTCCACGGCAGGTGCCATCGTGGCCATCGATCCGCATATCGCCGACCTCGAAACCAAACTACGCGAACGGCTCGGCACGAAGGTCAGCCTGAAATACCGTCAGGGCAAAGGAAGTGTGGAGATCAAGTTTTTCGATGATGAAGATCTGGAGCGGGTCATTCAGCTGCTGGGCATCAGCAGCGATTAGTTCATAATGGGAAACACACCCGCGGTGCGCAGTGAGTGCGCAAGACTTTTGGAGGCGCATCGGCCGCACCTGGGACAACTGACCGCCTTTGTCGGACTGGATGGATTTGTGGACGACATCATCCACGTCGTCGATCAACGACAGGATGCCGAGCATTTCAGCCGGATTCCCACCATCACCGATTTTTCGAAACGCATCGGCGACGCCGCCGGTCGAAGCACCAACATCGAACTCGTCAGCCATCGGACCAAGATCGGCGGAAACGGGCCCATCATGGCGAACGCACTTTCGCGCTTCGGCATGCATGTCACCTATCTTGGCACGCTCGGTTATCCGAATCTGCATCCGGTCTTCGAAGACTTTGCCAATCGCACCGAAGCCCACTCCATCGCGCTGGCCGCGCACACCAACGCGCTGGAGTTCAACGACGGCAAAATCCTGGCCTCGCTCCTCTCTCCCCTCACCGACGTGACCTGGAACACGATCATCGATCGGTTCGGCAAACAACAGCTCAGCGCCAAGGTGCTCGGCTGCAACCTCGTGGGTTTTGTGAACTGGACGATGATCCCCTACATGAGCGAGATCTGGGAACGCGTCCTAAGTGAGATCTGCGCTGACCGGCCCAAGACCCGCCGCAAGATCTTCTTCGATCTCGCCGATCCGGAAAAGCGCACGCCGGAAGATATCCGTCGGGCGCTCGGCTTGATTGAAAAATTCAGCAACTACTTCGACGTGATTCTCGGCCTGAACGAGAAGGAAGCGTTTGCAATCGGAGAGGTCCTCGGACTGCCCGCCCAATCCGAGAGTGCTGACGGCATCGGGGAATTGATGCGCGGCATCGTTTCGCAGGTGAAGATAGAGACCCTGGTGGTCCATCCCGTCAGATACGCGCTCGCGATTTCAGCTGGAGAGGTCTCCGTGATCGCCGGTCCGTTCATCGAGCAGCCAGTGATCACCACCGGCGCGGGAGATCATTTTAATGCCGGTTTCTGTCTGGGCCAACTCCTTGGTCTGGACAACCCACAGAGCCTGCTTTGCGGAGTCTCCACCAGCGGATACTACGTCCGCAATGGATGCGCCCCGACCGTATTGGAACTGATCGGCTTCATCGAAAACTGGCCGGAGCAATCCGATTCTGAGGATTTTTTTGCCAGCAGGCGAAGTTAAGCGACTGGCCCCGTGATGGAGGCGCCCCGAGCGGGTTGGAATTGATCGGTTTCATCTTCGAATTCCAGCCTACTACCGGCGAATCGGAACGTCCGGAACCCTGGTGGCATTTCGCGAATTGTCCCCTTACACTTCGGCACCTCCAATGAATACTGAAGACTCATCCCACTCATTTTCCCGTCGCAGTTTCATCGCCGGTTCGGCGGCGACTGTTGCCGCGGGCACCGTACTTTCTCCAGAACTCATCCAGGCAAAAGCCGCCGGTGATCGCGAAGTCAAAATTGCCCTGGTGGGTTGCGGTGGGCGAGGAACCGGTGCCACGGTTCAAGCACTTAGCACCTATGGCAAGGTGAAGCTCTGGGCCATGGCCGACGCCTTTGAACCGAACCTGATGAAGAGTTACAAATCGCTCACCGCGGGCGGAACCTACAGTCGGTCGCCGAATGCCGCCACGCCGAAAGATCGCGTGGACGTTCCGGCCGATCGCCGCTTCGTCGGTCTGGATGCCTACCGAAAGGTGATGGCGATGCCGGAGATCGACATGGTGATCCTGACGACGCCGCCGGGATTTCGAGCCCGCCAATTCGAAGAGGCGGTGAAGGCGGGCAAACATGTGTTCATGGAGAAGCCGGTGGCCACCGACGTACATGGCGTGCGCACGGTATTGGAGGCGGCAAAGGAGGCGAAGCGTAAGAACCTGAAGGTGGGAGTGGGACTGAATCGCCGGCATAGCCCGATGTATGAAGCCACGTTGGAACGCATTCACGCGGGCGACATCGGCAGATTGAACACCATCCGCATCTACAACGTGCGTGGCGGTACGGGCAAGTATTACGAGCGTCTACCGAAGGACACGGAGATGGAGTATCAGGTGAAGCATTGGTACTACTTCGACTGGCTCAGCGGCGACTTCCTGGTGGAGCAGAGCGTTCACGATTACGACGTCGCACTCTGGATGAAGGGAATGCTCCCCGTCAGCGCCCAGGGTCAGGGCGGACGGCTCGTCCGGACTGGCAAGGATTGGGGCAACATCTACGACCATTTCTACGTGGAATACGATTTTCCAGACGGATCAAAGATGCTTTCGCAACACCGGCATATCCGCGGTTGCTGGGGGCTGTTCGGCGAGTACGCAGACGGCAGCAAGGGAACGGCCTCATTGGTCGGCAAGGCGCGCGGCACGGTGCAGATGCATGATCGCCCGGAGTCAGCGTGGCGCATCAAGGAAACCGGAAACTCCTATCAAATCGAGCATGACCGACTGTTCCGCGCCATTCGGGAAGACACGCCTCACAACGAGGCGGAGTATGGCGCACACGCTACTTACGCCGCGATTCTGGGCCGCATGGCGGCCTATACCGGCAAGCTGCTGAATTGGGAAGAGACCCTGAAGAGTGATCATAAGATCACTCCCGACGGCGAAACTTGGGAATCACCCGCGCCGTTTAATCCCCTGCCTGAAGGCGGCTACCAGATTGCCAAAGCGGGAGTTCCACAGCGGCCGCCAGGCAGGAAAGCGTAAGATCCGCCGGCCTGCGAACGTTGGGCCGTCCCTTCAGGGTCTGTCGGTTACCCACAAGTTCCAACCTCTCGGCGGAGCCGCAATTCCACCAATCCCAACGGGATAAAGAATGAAAACTTGTGGGTAACGGACAGTTTCAGGACGGGGCTCTTGGCTGCTACGAGAAAATCCGAAGACTTCAGGACAAAATTCCGTTCACGACATTTCCGGCGATGCCGGTGAGTCGCATGTCGAGACCCTGGAATTTGAAGGAGAGGCGTTTGTGGTCGATGCCGAGCAGGTGGAGAATCGTGGCCTGCAGATCGTTGACGTGCATGATGTTGTCGACGGCGTTGTAGCCCAGTTCATCGGTTGAGCCATACGATGTACCGCCCTTGATTCCGCCTCCGGCAAACCACATTGAAAAGCCTTTGATGTGATGGTCCCGACCACTGCCCTGGGCCATGGGGGTTCGGCCGAATTCACCACCCCAGATGATCAGACTGTCATCAAACATACCTCGCTGTTTCAGATCCTTGATCAACGCGGCGGAGGCCTGATCAATCTCTGCTGCGGTCCCGGCCACCTTGGATTTCACGCTGCCATGGTGATCCCAACCACGATGATACAGCTGGATAAAGCGAACGCCCCGTTCTGCCAGTCGCCGGGCCAGCAGACAGTTCGCCGCGAATGAACCATCCGCACCCTTGGTACCGTACATCTCTTTGACGGACTCGGGCTCATTGTTCAGATCCACGAGATCCGGCACGCTGGTCTGCATCCGGAAAGCCATTTCGTACTGGGCAATTCGAGTCCGGATTTCCGGATCCATCGAGGCGCGTTCGTGCAGCAGGTTGAGACGGTTGATGGTATCGACCACATCGCGTTGGCGCCCGTGGGTCACACCGGCGGGGCGCCCGACATAGAGCACGGGATCGCCGACCGATCTCAGCTCGACGCCCTGAAAACGGCTGGGCAGAAAACCGCTGTGCCATTGGCGGGCGGAGATGGGTTGGGATTGTCCGTGTTTACCGATGGAGGACAGGACGACGTATCCGGGGAGCTCGTTGGTTTCCGCACCCAGCCCGTAGAGCATCCATGATCCGATGGAGGGCCGTCCGGAAATGAGCGTGCCGGTATTCATCAAGGTGTGGGCCGGATCATGATTGATCGCGTCGGTCCGCATGGACCGGACAATCGCGAGGTCGTCAGCCACCGTGCCCAGATGAGGCATGATCTTGGAAAAATGTTGTCCCGACTGGCCATACTCCTGGAAGTCGTGCTGCGGCCCCAAGCATTTCAATTCCTTGTTCTGCAGCTGCGCGATCGGCTGTCCTTTCGTGAACGATTCGGGCATCGGTTTGCCGTCCATCTTTCGCAGTTCGGATTTGAAATCGAAGGTCTCCAGGTGGGTTGGACCGCCCGCCATGTAAAGATGAATGATCCGTTTGATCTTCGGCGTATGATGCAGCTGATCCAGGACCCCGGTCCAACGATCCACGCCGGGAGCGGCCCCGATCACGCCGGGCTTGAGAAGTGAGGCCAAGGCGATCGAGCCCAGACCGGCCTTGCCCAAAAAGGCGCGGCGGGATGTCAACTGGTTGAGAGAATCGAGCGGATTCATTGTCGGGTGATGAATTCGTGCAGATTGAAAATAACCCGGGCAACGGAGGTCCACGCGGCGAGTTCGGCCGGGTCAGACTTGTCCACTTTGTCCGACTTCGCAGCGGATTCGCGCAGTCCGGTTTTCAGCAAACTTTCGGCAGCTTCAGTCTCTTTGCGAAACTGTTTCAGATGAGATTCGAACAGCTCGCCAAGCAGTTTTGATTCGTTGGCCGAAGGATCTCGGGAGACGGCCTCGGTATACGCAAATTCAAGCCGTTCGACGGTGGAGTCTCCGCCGTCGCTAACAATGCGTTCGGCGAAGGTGCGGGCGGCTTCGACATAGGTGGGATCGTTGAGAAGTACGAGGGCCTGCTGCGGGGTGTTGCTGCGGACGCGTTCAACGACGCACTCTTCGCGGCTGGACGCATCGAACGCGGCCAGGCTCGGATGCAGAAAGGTTCGGCACCAGTAGGTGTAAACGCCGCGGCGATACTGTTTGTCCCCTTCGTCATGCGCGTATTTGCGTTTGGGAAAATTGAGATGCACCCAGTAGCCCTCGGGTTGGTATGGCTTCACGCTGCGACCACCGACTTCATCGACGAGGAGTTGCGCCACCTGCAGGGCGTTGTCGCGCACCATTTCAGCATCGAGCCGAAACCGGCCCTGCCGCGCGAGCAGATCGTTATAGGGATCGCGGGCAACCTGGCTGTCATCGGCAACCGAGCTTTGGCGGTAGGTGTGGGACATCGCAATGAGCTTGAGCGTGTGTTTCACATCCCAACCGCTGGCGATGAATTCCATGGCGAGCCAATCGAGAAGTTCCGGATGGGAGGGATGGGTTCCCTGCATGCCAAAATCGTCGAGCGTACTGGCGAGGCCGCGACCGAACATGATCTTCCAGAGCCGGTTCACAAACACCCGGGCGACCAAGGGGTTTTCGCGAGAGGTTAACCAGGCCGCGAGATCCAGGCGGTTGGCACGCTCTTTGGCAGATGTGATTTGCCCTAGAGAGGCTGGTACCGCGGGTGTCACTTCCGCGCCGGAATCATCCTGCCAATTCCCGCGCGGCAACACGCGCATGGTTCGCGGAGCGGGAAGCTTTTCGGTGATCATGGTGCGAAGAATGCCCTTGTCCAAGGCGTCGCGCTCCTTTTTCAAGGGATCGAGTTTCTTGCGGATGGCACCGAAGAGTTTCCGATGGGGTTGGTGCACGTTTTCCAGATAGTGGTTCAAGGCCCGGGTGGCATCCTTCTCAGATCGCTTGTCGACGGCCTTTTGCAGAATGCCTTTGAGGCCGCGATCAATGCCTTTGTAGTTTTTCTTCTTCACCCACTTCTGCCAAGAGTCGAACGAGATCTCGGATTCAATTTCAAGTGGTTCCTTCTTCTTGGCCGCTTTCTTTTCCGTGGATTTTTTTACCGGCCCTTCCGTGGTGATCAGACCGAGTTTGTCCCAGTGAACGGTACCGCCAGAAATGCTGAGAGCAACACTGACGACTTCACTGCCGGGATCCATGTTGACCTTGTCGACCGGGATTTCGAGTTTCACCCATTTGCCGGTTTCGGGCAGTTTTCCGAAATCGGTTTTCTTGGCGTTCTCGGTTTTGCCACCATAGCCAATGGAGGTCATGTCACCCCAATTCGCGCGATGATTCCAATTGTCCGTACGGAACTGAACCATCAGGGCCTTGGGAGAATTGGTGGGATTGAGATAGGCGTGCACGAAGAAGGTGTCTCCCTCCTGAACGGTTGGAGGTTCCGTCAAGAAATCGAACACATCTTGAGCCACGCCTTCGGAAGAACGGGTCCATGAACGCTTGCCACTGAATTTCAGTTTGTCATCCCACTTGAACGGATGCGTGTCCTTGTTGGCGCGAACTGTTTTTGCCGCCGGCTTTTCATCATCGGCGATGATGATTTCTTTTGTCTGGGCGTCGGTTTGGCTCTTCACCTCGGGTTTCTTTTCCGTGGCCTTCGCGAGATGGGCCTTGAGGACCTCCGCTTCAGGTTCCTCGTATTCGAGCTTCGCCAACTCATCTTTGATCTGCTTTTCCAAGGGGCTGATCTGCTTGCCCAGCGACGCGAGCTGGGTGGTCTCCTGATCGGTGGGGAGCTTGATCACCGAGGTCAATCCGCCGACCGGGGTCTCCTTCACGTCCGCAAAGAAGGCGGCGAACGAGTAAAAATCCTTCTGGGTAAAGGGATCGTATTTGTGATCGTGACACTCCGAACATCCGAGGGTCGAACCAAGCCAGACCGTGGACGCATTACGCACCCGGTCCGCCGCGTATTTGGCGATGTATTCCTTGGGTTGCGCACCGCCTTCGGTGGTGGTCATGAGGAGCTTGTTATATCCGGAGGCAATCTTCTGTTGCATCGTCGCTTCCGGAAACAGATCTCCGGCAAGCTGTTCGGCCGTGAAGCGATCGAATGGCAGATTGTCGTTGAAGGCTTCGATGACGTAGTCGCGAAAAGGCGTCACGTTCTGATGTTGATCGCCGTGATAGCCGCGCGTGTCGGCGTAGCGGACCAGATCGAGCCAATAGACCGCCATACGCTCGCCGTAATGCGGCGACTTGAGCAACCGGTCCACGGCTTTCTCATACGCGTCCTTGGATCGATCGGCCACGAACGCCTTCATCTCCGCGGCACTGGGCGGCAAACCAAGCAGATCAAAGCTCAGGCGGCGCAACAAGGTGACTCGATCCGTGGCTTTCGAAGGACTCAGCGTTTGTGCCTCCAGGTTCGATTGCACGAACTGATCGATGGGATTCACAACCCCTGAGCCCGTAAATTCTGGGACAGTGGGCCAGTCCAATTTCCGATAGGACCAATGCTGGTCGTACTTTGCCCCCTGTTTGATCCAGTCGCGAAGGGTGGCTATTTCGGCGGGCTTGAGTTCCTTGTGAGACTCGGCCGGCGGCATGATTTCATCGGGATCGGTCGAGGTGATGCGCAATATCACTTCACTCTTGGCCGGATCACCTGGGACAATCGCCGCGTGTCCGTCCTGGACCCGAAACGCGTTTGCACTGAGATCGAGCCGCAGATCTCCCTTCACTTGCTGAGCATCAGGCCCGTGGCAGGCAAAACACTTGTCTGAAAGAATCGGGCGCACGTCCCGATTGAAATCAACCTCGGCGGCAGTATCTCCGGTGCTCATCACACCGAGCGCGAGCAGCGCGAATGTTCTTGGAATGGAACAAAAATTCATCGGATCAGACGGCGAACCTGACGCGCTTGGCCGGGGTCAACAAGGCAAAATTCGACGGCCTTTCTCAAGGCAGGAACTTTGTCTGGCCAACCGGCATTGAGCCGATCCCGTCCTCTCGGTCAGGTGCCCGCACACAGTCCGCAGGAAATGCGTAACCACCCTGTTTGGCGCAGCGTCTGATCGGCCCGTAACCGAGAAAAGGACAAGTGAGACTGGCCTAATTCCGGAATTTTGATATTCACAGCCGTACGTGCGAAGCCTGATCCATAAAATCCCCAAGCCGATTTTCTTCGGTCTGCTCGGCGCGCTTGGATGTCTGGCCGCATGGGCTGTGGGTGAACCGGTGCTGGGAATCATCAAGCCACCCGCCGCTAACTCCGATTCCGGGGAATTCAAGGAAGAGGTCGCCCCGGTGCTGGTGTTCAACAATGAACTGCAGAAGCGCCTCCAGCGCGAGGAGGCACAGTCAGGAGACGTTCAGCTCTCGTTGATGTGGAACAACATGAACGACATCGATCTGCACTGCATCGATCCGAATGGCGAGGAGATCTTCTACAGCAACAAGAAGGCGCGATCCGGCGGTGAACTCGATGTGGATATGAACGCCAATGCGCCCTATTCGAGACAGCCGGTGGAGAATATTTACTGGCCACCTGACGGGGCGCCCAAAGGAAAATATCGGATCTTCGTCGAGCACTACGACATGCACGACGAGATCAACACGACGGAGTTCACCTTGGGCATCAAGCAAGGGGGCCAGACTCGCGAGTTCAAGGATTCGATCGACCATCAACAGCGAAAGACGATCCATGAATTTGAACTCAACGATCAACCGGTCCGGACGCTGACTGAGATGAGATCGCAACGGCCCACGGTATCGCTGACCGCCACTGCGATCATCGGGATCTGGACCTCACTGTTCGCGATGGCCTCGTCCTTCATGTTGGTACAGGGGCAAAACTTCCTGATGCGGCGTCCTTTGTTCAATAGCAAGCAACTGGGGATTGTGATCAGTGGCGGTCTTGCAGCTGGGCTGGTCTCCGGCATTGTCAGCCAATACCTCTTTTCCTATCTGGTCGGTGCCCTTGGCGAAAACGCGGGCTCGATGCAATGGCTGGTCAAGTCTGGTCAGGTTGCGGGTTGGGGTCTGCTAGGCGGCTTGCTGGGAATCGGAATGGCTTTCTTCATCCCCAACCTGGCGCGCATCAAGGCCGGGATCGCCGGATCAGTCGGCGGAGCGGTCGGCGGAATCGCGTTCCTGGTGGCAATGGCAGTTATCGGCGACTGGGCCGGCAGGCTCGTCGGAACGGTGATCCTAGGATTTACCATCGGTTTGGTCGTGGCCCTGATCGAACGATTGGCACGTGAGGCCGCGCTGATCGTGCATTGGGATCCGAACGAACAAACCGTGGTGAACCTCGGCTCTGAACCGGTTATCCTAGGCAGCGGCAAGGAAGTGCATCTCTATATTCCGAAAGAACGGGGATTCCCGGATATCGCCGCACTGGTGACGTTCAAGGACGGCCGGGTGGAGATGGAGAATCGTATGACCGGCACAACCCACACGCTTCAAGGCGGGAACAAACTGGAGATCGGAACGTTGCTGATCGAGATCCAGACCGACTCCGATTCGTAGCCGGCCTGAACCGAGCTATCAGTCCAGAATGGTGAGCTGACCAGTGGACGCTCCAACGAGCCTGATCTCACCATCCCGCTCCAGCTCAGCCAACACCGGACTGTCCTTGCGGATATCCTTGATCGTCTGGCGTAATGTTTCCCAACTTCACATCGTCCACCGCTCCCTTGACCGCGCCACAGTTCTCGTGGCCGAGCACCAGGACGAGCTTTGACCCTGAAGCCTTACAGGCAAATTCCATACTCCCAAAAATATCGATATTCTCGAAATTCCCAGCCCCGCGAGACAAAATGCCGATTGCCGTCCATCAACAATTGCAGCCCGGAGTCCGGAGTAAAGCGGTCGCGATCAGCTTGCGAAAGCACCTGCTCAATCACCGGTTTGCCCCGGTGCGGATCAGGCGTTTTACACCCAACCGACAACAGCAAGATAGACGCAAAGCAGAGGTGGATAATCGAGATTCTGGAAAGCGAATTGATCATGCCGGATGCTTATTCGATCTCCCGAGATTTTCAGCGGAACAATTCTGAAAAACAAAGGTCGAGCAATCCGGAACAAACTCAGGTTTCGAACCACCGCTCGATTTGAGGCTCGGTTTTTTTCTGAACCAGACGCATCAATTCGGGATCCATACGTTCGAATTCATCCGGGATATCGAGCGAAACAATTCGGGTCAGGTGCGCACCACGGAATTTTTTCATCATCCTCGACTTGTATTTTTGTTCCATGGCCAACACCAGATCCGCCCATTCCAAATCCTTGGCGGACACCTGGCGGGGCTGTTGGCACTCGTGCCAGCGGAACGTGCAATCAACCGTTCATCATTGCGATAGATCGTCTCAGCGGTAGGGCTGCGCCATTGATTGCGTCCACATACAAAAAGCACGCGGAGTTTATCCATGACCAAGAGCGAAAATGGGATTCAGCGGAGAAGATCCGCGAGCGAAGAGCGAAGACTGACCAGTTCGATCAATCGAATTGAAGAACAATAAACCAAGCGGATTTGTCTTTGTCAGGTCCACCGAGAACGAGCGCGTCTTTTTTCTTCAAAGAGTGTTTCTTGTCCACGACAACCTTGCCTTCACCGATCATTTTGACGCGGAGTTGATCGGGCTTTACCTGCTGCAGGACCATGACGCATTTCTTACTCATGGGAATCCGAGCCTGCTTGTTGGATTGGAGCGCGAAATCCTTCACGCTGATCTGGTAGTAGTGCTCCCACTTGAGGGTCTTGCGCAGTTTCTTCTGAAGGGCAGCGCTCACCGGCTTGAGTTTCTTGTTCTCAGAGAGCTTCTCAGTGCCCCAGACCAAGGTGGCGTCGCCCTCAAGTTTACCAGGCAATGAGCCAGCAATGGCGGGACCATTCAATCCCACCATCAATATGACCGCCCAAAGGGCTCTGGTAATCGTGTATCGCACTTTACTCGTTTTCGAGCAGCGGATCGCGGGTCGGCGATTCAAATTCCGCAGCTTCATCAGTGGTAACCCAGATCACGGACATCTTTTCGCCTTCCGCGTAGAATTCGTAGGTGCTGGCCCCAGGTGCAAGCACCTCAGAAGCGCCTCCTTCCGGTTGCGCGATGGGCATCGTCGGCGCGGGGCCTTCGACTCCGGGCTGCACCGGTGGTTGATTAAAAATTGCGAAGCCAATCACCAGCGCCGCAAAGCCGCTGGCCGGTATGAGCAATTTGTACCACCACTTGTCACTTGGACGGGAAGCGCGTTCGCTCTGGCGTTCTTCGGCTTCAATGCCGCGAGCAATCTTGCTCCAATAAAATTCACGGGTCTCAGGCACGACGACTGCCGATTCGTTACCAGCAATAGCCTGCTTGGCCCAAGTCAGTTCTTCAACCATGGCGGCGGCTTCCTGATCACTTTTCAGGAGGTCGGAGATCACGGCTTGCTCTTCCTTCGGTAGTTCCCCGTCCAGGAAGGCCATCAACTTGAACTGTGTTTCTTCGTTCATTCTGTTTTCTCTTTCTTAACTGCGGCCAACAAAGAGGCCATTCGACGTCTTGCGTAAAACAGGCGCGACATCACTGTTCCAATCGAACAACCCATGACTTTCGCAATCTGCTTGTACTCAAGCTCTTCAAATTCATGCAAGATCAGCACCGTTCTATGCGCGTCGGACAATTTTACCATTGCCTGATCGATCCGCTGCCTGAGTTCGCTCAACTCCATCCCAGCAGTGGGATTTACGCTGACTACCGGCATCTGACGCTCAACACCACCGAGTTCTTCATCGAGTTTCTCGATTGATTCGGCGCGCTTTCGCTTCTGCCGCCGGATCTGATCCAAACAGAGATTGATTACGATTCGGGTCATCCAAGTCGCGAAACTTGAATCGCCCTGAAACTGTTTCAACCGCTGCCAAGCCTTGATCCAGGCTTCCTGAGAAAGATCCAGCGCTTCGTCCTCATTGCGCATCATGCTGTAGGCGCGCGCATAGATCTTGTCCCGATGCCTAAAGATCAGCTCCTCAAAGGCCTCCATGCCCCCATCTTGGGACGCAGCCACCAGCTGTTTATCGTCGGCTTCTTTGTAGTCCAAAATGTAGTCCAAAACTTTTGGCATGCGATCCGACTAGGTTTATCCCCGATGATTCAACTTTTTTGAACTGAATTCGTTTCCCGCACGCCCTTTTCCGGTGCAATCGCTCCAAATCAGAGTTTTCCCTTGGTGCTGGGAATTTGGTTCGCAATACGCGGGTCATTTTGACACGCAAAATCCGTCGCCCGAGCCCAAGCTTTGAAGAGTGCCTCCACAACGTGGTGAGGTTCTTCGCCATACAACAACTCCAGGTGGAGATTACAACGCGCGGCGTTGGTAAATCCCTGAAAAAACTCGCGCGCCAGCCCGAAGCGGAAGGCCGATGACATATCCTGGTTCTTCTCCTCGTCGGAAATCTTCTTGTGCGCGAGTTTATCGAGCTTCCGCCAAACCAGATAGGGTCGCCCGCTGAAGTCGATCACACTGCGAGCCAAGGTTTCGTCCATCGGCAGGTAGGCTTCGCCCGTAAATGGATTTCGCGGATCGAATCCGTTTCCGTATCGGCGAATCCCCTTCTTATCCCCAAGCGCTTTCACAAAGGCTTCGCCGAGCGCGATTCCGCAATCCTCGACCGTGTGATGCGCATCCACCTCGACATCGCCATCGCATTTCAGCGTCAGATCGACCACCGAGTGCTTCGTAAACAGCGTCAGCATGTGGTCGAAAAAAGGAATCCGAGTCGCGATCTTCGACTTACCCGAACCGTCAATGTTCAGCTTGAGCGAGATACGAGTCTCTCTGGTGTTCCGGCGAATGCTGGCCTGCCGCTTCGTCATGGGCGCAGTGTAGGTGGGTAAAGTTCTTTTGAAAAGGTGGATGCTGGCCGCTCAATAGCGGGGGACTTTGGAATCAACTTCCATAGTCCAACCGTCGATTCCACCGGAGAGGTTTTGAAGCCGCTCAAATCCCTGTTGGCGCAGCCAGCCGATGGCATTGGCGCTGCGAATTCCGTGATGGCAATAAACGACCACGCTCTCCTCTTTCCAGTCCTCCAACTCAGCCACCCGCTCAGTCAATTCGTTGAGCGGTATCAGCTTCGAATCCGGGAGACACGCGAACCGGTGCTCCTCGGGTTGGCGAACATCCAGAAGCTTGGGTGGCGTGGCGGATTGGAGAGCGGTCGCGAGGGCAGAGGGCGTCATGCGTATGGTAGGGGTGGATCAGGAATCGAGACTGGCGAGAAATCTTTCCGCATCTATCGCGGCGGCACACCCCATGCCTGCCGCAGTGATGGCCTGGCGATAGACGTGATCCGAGCAGTCGCCAGCGACGTAGACGCCTTCAACATTGGTCCGCGAACCTTCGCCCCGCCTGATGTAACCCGCGTCGTCCATATCGATCACCCCTTTGAACAATTGGGTATTCGGCACATGACCAATCGCCACGAAGACACCAGCGCAATCAATTGTGGATTCGGCGTCGGTCTTCAGATTTTTAATCCGAACCCCGGTTACTTTACCCTGTTCGACATCAAGGATCTCGGAGACCGCAGAATCCCAGACCGGTTCAATTTTCTTATTCGCCAAGGCGCGTTCGGCCATGATCTTCGAAGCCCGCAATTCATCGCGGCGGTGAATCAGATAAACTTTGGAACCGAAGCGGCTCAAATACATGGCCTCTTCACAGGCAGAATCGCCGCCGCCGACCACCACGAGTGGCTTGTCCCTAAACATCGGCAATGCTCCGTCGCAGGTGGCGCAATAGGTCACGCCTTTGCCATCCAGCTTTTTCTCACTCTCCAGACCGAGGTGACGATGCCCCGCTCCGGTGGCGATGATCAACGTCTGCGTCTCAAGCGTTTCCTTGGCAATCTGCAATTTGAAAGGGCGGCTGCTCAGGTCAACACTGTCCACCGTGCTGCCGAATCTGACCTCAGTACCAAAACGTTCGGCCTGCTTCTGCAGGTTCATCATCATCTCAGTACCATCGATTCCCTCAGGAAATCCTGGAAAATTCTCCACGATCGAAGTCGTCGTCAGGAGTCCGCCCGGCATCATGCCGGTCACGACCACCGGCTTCAGCTGAGCCCGTGCCGTGTACAGAGCCGCGGTCCAGCCCGCGCAACCCGATCCAATAATCACTACTTGTTCCATAAATCGCGCGACAAGGTAGATGCGGGCCAGTCCCTTGACAAGAGCAGCGTTTCGCGGCGCGGGAGTTCTCATACTTTGACTGTAAACAGGCGGTATCCTGTCTGTTGTCCCCATGCCTAAGTACGACTAATGGACCTCGAAAACATACATCTGGGCACGATTCGGACGATTCGCGACATCACCGAAGACGGGCAACTCAAACACGAGGAAGTGTGGAACCTTGCAGACTTCCGGCGGATCAACCCGGAGGCCCAGACCAAATGGCCC
>JBLFYM010000108.1:0-20483 GCA_047608975.1 Limisphaerales bacterium
AAGCCGCTCATCGCCAGCGCAATTGAGGTTCATTTTTGGGGACGCCGCGACGTCTTGGACCGCGTCGACCTGATCGACAAACGGAACCGACTGATCGCGACAATCACGAACACCACGGCCAGCCCAACGCATACAGGTTTCTCTTCCTTCACACTCAAATTCACCGCCCCCACCCAGGAAGTCGCGCGAGTGAAAATTCACTGGGACACCAGACGCAAAGGCGATGTGTCAGTGGATGCCGTCGCGCTGGTGGCGGGGAAAACCAAATCATGGGCCTCTTCAGCCCGCGCCAGTTCCGAGTATCGGGCCGGACGTGGCTCCGGCGGTGTGGAATATCCCAAACCCTTGGAATCCCAGTTCGAGCTGGACGCCTGGAGTGACGATTGGCTGAGCTACACGCCCTTCGACATGGTCCTGATGCACGGGCATGAACTGGCGAGCGTCGCCCCCGCAGTTCGCGAAGCGCTTTGGCGATACGCCGAAGCCGGTGGAACACTCGGTGTGCTCGGCGAGGCTAAGATTCCCGAGGTATGGCAGGCGAACGCGGCGGAGCATGCCACTTATACTCACTACCGCGTTGGGTTCGGAGTGGGCGTCACTTTCGACCATGATCGGGTGGGGCAGTTTACCACCGAAGATCTTCGTGAAATCCGGACCACCACGCGCCAAACCGCGCAACCCTGGGCCGCATTCGGGGACGCCAGCGCCGCCAACTCCCGGTTTGAGGTGGTGGATAATCTCGATATCCCGGTTCGTGGCGTGACCTTTATCATGCTGCTGTTCATCGTCATCGTGGGCCCGTTGAACGTGTTCGTCCTCGCCAAGATGAATCGTCGCATCTGGATGCTCTGGACGATCCCCGCGATCTCCCTGGTAACCTGCGGAATCATTTTCATCTACGCGCTCCTGAGCGATGGCATCACGCCTACCACCCGGGTTGAAGGCATCACCCTGATCGACCACACCACGCGCCGCGCGACCACGCTGGGCACTCTGGCCTACTACTGCCCCCTCACGCCCTCCGGTGGATTGAAGTTCGGCTTTGACACCGAAGTGTTTCCGATGATTTCAAACGGGACTGGACTTCGTAGCAGCGCCGGAACTGCCCGCACGGTGAACTGGGGAGACGGACAACATCTCAAGGAAGGCTGGATCTCGGCCCGCATGCCAGCGCATTTCGCGTTCCGAAAATCCGAAACCCGCCGCGAACGCGTGGAATTCAAATGGGAATCAGGAGCGTGGATCGTGGTCAACGGTCTGGGTTCGGATATTTCCTCTTTGGGATTCAATGATGACCAAGGAAATGTCTGGCGCGCGGGTCCCGTCCAGGCGGGGCAACAGGCAATATTGGAAAAGAGCGACACCCAGCGTCCGATGACCGAGTTTTTGCATGGGATCTACATGAGCGGAAACTGGTTCGCGATGGACGATTTGAAGCTGGGCCCGTGGCACGGTCTGCCGCCGAACACCTACGCCGCAGTCCTCAAGGAAACACCGTTTGTAAATTCCGGGTTCAGACACGAATCCATCCATCGCAGTTCATCGATCGTGATCGGCTATCCCACCAAAGAGGAAATGGCACAATGAAAGTCGAGGTCATTAATTTGGAAAAGCGCTTTGGCAAAACCAAAGCCGTGAACAACATCTCCTTCGGTTTCGACGCAGGCCATGTGTTTGGTTTTGTCGGGCCCAACGGTGCTGGGAAAACCACCACCATGCGGATGATTGCCACGTTGGATGAACCGGATTCGGGAGACATCCTGATCAACGGTCACTCCGTGCGTGAAGATCCTGAGATGGCCCGCCGGCTGGTGGGCTACGTGCCGGACTCGTTGCCCGCGCACAACGACATCACCGTTCACGAATACCTCGATTTCTACGCCCGCGCCTATGGTCTGCGCGGCAGCAAACGTCGCGAGGCGGTATCCGCCATTGAGGAGTTCACCAATGTCACCGGCATTCTCGACAAGCATCTGAAGGCCTTGTCCAAGGGGATGAAGCAACGCGTCACGCTCGGACGCGCCCTGGTTCACGACCCCGACGTGCTCATTTTGGATGAACCGGCGGCCGGCCTGGATCCCCGGGCACGGATCGAATTGCGGGAGCTGATGAACGTGTTATGTGAGCAGGGCAAGGCCATCCTCATCAGTTCGCACATTCTCACCGAGCTCACCGAAGTCTGTAACGGCGTCGTCATCATCGAACGCGGTGAAGTGCTTGAGACCGGCACCATCGAAGACGTTCTCAAGAAGAGTTCCCCCAGACGCAACGTCACTGTCCGGGTGCTCAATCGAAAGGACGAACTGATCAGGGAGATGCTACAGACTCCCGGCGTCACCGGCGCCCGCGAGGACGGTGGCACCGTCGTTCTCGAAATGGAAGGCGACGAGTCGCGGGCCGCAGAAGTGCTGAAGCTGCTGGTAGAGAAGAACTACCAGATCTCCGAATTCCGGCACACCAAAGCCAACCTCGAGGACATCTTCATGAACGTCACGAAGGGCGGCGTGCAGTAGTGTGGATCCTCCGCAAAGTTGCGTCGCGCATCGACGGGCTGAACCCCGTCATTATTCGCGAATTGCGCCAGGCCGTTCGGAGCAATTGGCTGCAGACCATGAGCCTCTGCTACCTGGCGGTGCTCTTCCTCCTTTGCATCGCAACGATCGGATTCGAAAACGTGCCCTACGGCGACGGTGAGCATCTCGGCCGCGAAGTGTTCAAGCTCGTCTTGGCGGTCGTCGCATTCACGGTGATGGTGATCGTGCCACTCTATACCTTCAATCTGACCTCGACCGAACTTCCCATAGGTGATTGGGATCTGATGTATTTCTCATTGATCCCCCGAAAATACATCAAGCTGGGCAAAGTGAACTCCGCACTGATTCTGGCGGGCGTCCTGATCTCTCTCTGTCTCCCCTTCCTCGCCGTCGCCGTAATGCTGCGCGGCGTTGATTTCTTCGCAATTCTTTGGGGACTTCTCAGCGCGGGCCTGCTGCTCCTGCTCGGCACAAACTTCGCCATCTTTTCGGCGAGCATCCAGGCCCACCGTTGGGCGCGGATCATTTGCGTCGGCGTCTTGATCGCGACCACCAGCCTGGGCGTTTTCGGGATATTCTATTTCAGCATGGGCGTTGGCTGGCTGCTGCTCTTCATCAGCCTCTGCGCAACGCTGGCTGCCCGGGAACTCACACTGGGCGTATTCAGTCCGAAACGTCGAAAATCTCGGAGGATCATCTCATGAACCGCATTGCGAGACTCTTCAGCAGCGACAACCTGAATCCCGTTGTGGTTCGGGAGATGCGACAACTCGTGCGGGGCAACTGGATCACTTTCGGAGTCACTGGCTATCTCGTGCTGCTTTTTCTCGTGTGCGTCTCCGCAACTGGAGTCGAGGATGTGTCGCTCGCACGCGGGCAGTCGATGGGAACCGACGTGTTTGGACGTGTATTTCTCTTGATCTTTTTCGCCGTCGTCGTTTTGGTTACCCTGCATTCTTTCGATCGAACTGCATCTGAATTGAAGGTGGGTGATTGGGACATGATGTATTCCACCCCGTTGTCAGCGATGCAAATCGTCAGCGGTAAAATGTTGAGTGCATTCATCATCGGCGGACTCTTCGTTTCGGTATGCATGCCGTTCATGTTCACGGCGGTGTTGCTACGAGGCGTAGACTACATGGACCTCGCCGGCATGCTGATTACCGCGATCATTACCTTGGACGTTTTCACGGAATGGGCGATTTTTATCGGATGCATTCAGCTACCACGCTGGGGCCGCATCATTATCGGAATGTTAGCAACGCTCGCCACGTTGGCAGCGCTCTTCGCATTCGGAGCGGCAGGGGTCATTCGTCCGGGTGGAGGATCCATCGGGATGGCTGTTTCGGGCATGATCGCAGCCCTCTTCTGTCACGCGATGGCTTGTGTCGTCATTGCCCCCAATCGAAAGCCAAGCTGGTCACCCCCGGTGTGAATGTTCCGCAAGTGTGATCTGAAGGAAAAATGAGATTCATAGGAACCAAGTTACTGCGAAACTTACTGCAGAACGAACTGAACCCGGTGGTCATCAAGGAACTGCGTCAGGCGGTTCGCAGTTGGGCCATTACGGGGATGCTGCTGATCTTTCTGGTCATCATGTTCATCGCCACGATCGTTTACTTCGTCTCGAGCAATTTTGCGGTCTCGATGAGCAATTCGCTTGGTCTGGACCTGGTCATCTTCTACACCGGCTGCCTGATCTTCTTCTGCCTCGTGCTGGTGCCCCTCTATCTCAGCATCCGGCTCGCCACTGAAAGACAGGGCGCAAATCTGGATCTGCTCTACATCACCACCCTCCCCCCCGGACAGATCATCCGTGGCAAGATGTACACCGGCATCTACATCGCGTTCCTTCTGGGGAGCGCCACGCTGCCCTTTGTTGTCCTGACAAACCTGCTGCGCGGTGTCGATTTACCGAGCATCGCCTTGGTGATGGCGGGCCTGAGCGTCGTGACCGTTGTGGTCCTACAGATCTCAATCTTTATCGCCTGCCTGCCGGCTGGAAAGGGAATGAAAGGTCTGCTCTGCGCAGCCGCTGGATTTGGCTCGGTCTTCCTGGCCGTCGGCTGCATCGCAGTAGCCAGTGAGATCTTACAGGAGGGCGCAATGCGAATCGTTGGTGCGACCGGATTTTGGTCTACCACACTGACCCTGCTGGGGGGATTGGTAATGGAATTGCTTGGGGTCTATATGCTTTCGGTGGCATTGGTCACGCCCGCAAACGCAAACCGCGCGAAACCAGTCCGAATCTTTTTTACGGTCGCATGGTTTCTCCGCGTAGGGGTCATCGCTTATTTCTTCCATCTGGGTGCGCCCGGCGAAATGCTCCTGGCATGGCTGGGAGCAATGTCGGCGTTCTGGGGCTGCGCCATGTTGGTCGCCGTGAGCGGTCGGGATGTCCCCAGCCACCGTGTAAGACGGACGGTTCCAAAACGCGGGCTCCGTCGCTTGTTGGCATTCCTGTTTTACACAAACACTCCGGGAGGAATCCTCTGGGTCCTGCTCGGGACAGTCGCGACTTTCATGGCTCTACCAATCATCCAAATGACGATCACTCCGGTATCGACGCTTACCTCGGGAACCATGGATTACGATACGGTGTACGTGATCGCAGCCCTGATGGCCTACGTCTTCGCCTACGCACTCATGGGTTTGCTGGTGCATCGGAAATTTTTCCCGAATCATCCGCCTCATCTCGCCGGCGTCTTCGCGATCTCTCTTCCGGTATTGTGGATGATCATTCCCAACACCGTGCTGTTCTTCATGGGCCGACTTGACTGGCAGTCCTTCGGCCAGCTGCAACTCGGAAACCCCATCAATCTGTTGGCTTACTCCACCAACTCGCATTGGCCTGAACATCTCGGCTGCGCGACCGTGATGCTGGCGGTGATGCTGATCCTGAACCTGCCCTGGTTCGCCCGCGCTGCCTCCTCGTTCAAAGCACTGCCCACGCGTCCGCGCGAGGAGTAACGCCCCGGAGTGACCATGAACCCGCGCTACCGTGAATCTCTCCAAGCCGGCGAACTGGACGGCGCTCGTTACGCGTTATCTGTCCCCGAATCGGCGCTCACGGGCATGACCGGTCAACAGGTCGGGCGCCGCGCGGGTTCGTCGGTCGACTTTCAGGATTATCGCGAATACGAACCGGGCGATGATCTGCGGACGATTGATTGGAACGTCTATGGCCGCACGGATCGTTTGACGATCAAACTGTTTCGCGAAGAAGTCACCCCGCACGTCGATCTCGTACTCGATTGTTCGGAATCAATGAGCCTGGAAAACAGCGGCAAGGCCGAAGGCACGCTCAAGACCGCCGCCACGCTCGCCTCCGCGGCTGAGAACGCGCGCTGCACCCATGCCGTCTGGCTCGCCGGGGAAGGATTTCGTCGCGCGCAGAACGATTCCATGCGCCCGTCGGCCTGGGACGGCCTGGATTTCTCCGGGAAGCGCTCCGTCGAGGAGTCCTTCGCCATCATGCCGCCACGTTTTCGACGCCTCGGCATCCGCATTCTGATCAGCGATCTGCTTTGGGTCGGCAATCCGGTCAACACCATCCGGCGGCTCAGTGACGGCGCCGCGGCGGTCTACGTGATTCAACTCCTGGCCCGCGAGGATGTGGAACCGCCCGAACACGGAAACATTCATCTGATCGACAGCGAATCCGGCGAATCCATCGAAATTTTTGTCGATACCATGGTGGAGCAGAACTATCGCGACGCTCTACGAACGCATCAGGAAAGCTGGCACGACGCCTGTCGCCGCGCCGGTGCACGTTTCATTCCCATCGTGGCTGATGATCTGGAAGCGGCCATGACTCAACTGGAAGAGAATCAACTGCTGGTGCCCGCCTGACATGCTGCCGTTCCTCACATACCCGCTCGCACTGATCGGACTGGTGACTCTGCCAGCCCTGGCGGCGATCTATATGCTGCGGAACAAATTCCGCCGCCGGAAAGTTTCCAGCCTGATTCTCTGGAAGCTGCAGGAACGCCCCAAGGAAGGTGGCGTGAAGGTGCAGCGCGCACAACTTCCCTGGATCTTCTTTCTCGAACTGCTGATCCTCGCCCTGTTGGTCATCGCGGCGACCGGACCCCGCTGGCAATTTGGTCGAAACCTGCGCCCCTTGCTGATCGTGCTGGATGACTCGGTCTCGATGACGGCAAAGACCCCCAAAGGATCTCCCCGCGAGCAAGGCCTCGCACGAATTGAAAAACTCCTTCGCGATCAGAAGTTCCAGTCGGTCCGGATCGTGCAAGCTGCGGCGCGTCCCAAGCTTTTGGGCGCACCCGTCCGGAATCTAAACGAACTCCGCCCCCTGCTCGACGGCTGGGAATGCCGCTCAGCGTCCGCCGATCTCGACACCGCGATCGGCTTCGCCTCCGAGTTGTCACACGAAGGTGCACTACTCCTGGTCATCACCGATCACGCCGCGCCGGAGGCACTCGCCAATACCGAACGCCTCCGCTGGTGGTCCTTCGGCTTGCCCGCCCCGAACGCCGGCTTCGTCAATGCCGCCCGCTCCCCCGCGGATGACAAAGACCGGGTCCTGATCGAAGTGGAAAACTTTTCCACGAATGCCTTCTCGACCGAACTTCGCATCGTCACGGAAACGAGCCTGCTCCGGAAAAGTCAGCTCGATCTGAAAGGACGGGAACGTCGTCGCCTCGTACTGAATCTCCCGGCGCGCTCGCCCGCCATCCGCGCGTTACTCGGGGAGGACAGTCTCGCGGCGGACAACGAGGTGCATCTGATTCCACCCACCCGCAAACGCGTACGGGTGCAGGTGAGCCTGAAGGATTCAAGCCTCCAAGACCTCGTCGATCGGACCCTGGAAATCACCGGCTTGCGTTCCTCCTTAAAAACAGCCCCAGAGCTGATCATCCACGATCAGCTCGCCGTCCCTGGCGGAACGAACAACTGGTCGTTGCAGATCCATTCCAGCGAGGACGCCAAACCGTTCAGCGGTCCTTTCGTCGTGGACACCTCGCACCCACTGGCTGACGGGCTCAGTTTGGAAGGTGTGATCTGGTCCGCACTGGAGAGCGAACCCACGCCCGGATATTTGCCAATCATAACCGCCGGCAGCCAATCCCTGCTCGACGTCCGCCGCGACGTGCTCGGTCGGCAACAGATCCGGCTGAACCTGAGTCCACAACTGTCGACCGTTTCCCAGACTCCCAACTGGCCAGCCTTGATGTGGAATCTCCTGGAATGGCGACGCAGCGAGTTACCCGGCTTGCAAGAAGTCAATTTCCGCCCCGGAACCGAAGTCACCATTCAGACTCAGGGAGATTCCCTGACGCTCACCCGACCGGGCGGAGAAACCGAAGCGATGACCGTCGGGGGTGGACAGATCATCGCCCGCAGCGAAGAGACGGGACTCTACCGCGTGCAAGCCTCCGAAGGAGTTTGGGAGTTCTCAGTAAACCTCTTGTCCGTCGCCGAATCCGATCTCCGACCCAATCGGACCGGAACGTGGGGCAAGTGGGAGACCGCCGGCGAAGAACGCCGACAGTATGCCTCGATGCTCTGGCTGTTTGTGCTGCTGGCGCTGGGAGCGTTGGTTTCACACCTCTACTTCATCACCAGCGGAAAGGGCCGACTGTGATCACTCTGACCCAACCCATCTGGTTGCTCCTCCTGGTTCCGCTGGGAGTTGCCTGGTATCTCTGGCCGCTGCCGACGCCCTTGCTCCGATTCCTCCGCGCGATGGCGATTGTCTCGCTCGTGTTTGCGATGACGCAGCCGGCGATCAAGCTTCCCGACCGTTCCGGCACGGTGGTGGTCATCGCTGATCGAAGTGATTCCATGCCGGAAAACGCCGGCACCCGTTCCCGTGAAACCATCGAAATGATCCAGCAGGGCATGTCCTCCCGCGATCGTCTTGGAGTGGTCGCCTTCGGGCAAAAGTCCTTGGTTGAACGCGCACCACAAGCCGGTGAATTCGGCGGTTTCACTGCGCAGGTTGGAACCGATGCCTCCAGCCTCGGTGACGCAATCGAGAGCGCCCTGGCTTTGATCCCAACTGAGACACCCGGGCGAATCATCGTGGTCTCCGATGGAAAATGGACGGGGCGTGATCCGGGCACCATTGCGGCTCGCGCAGCCGGCCGCGGGATCCCCATCGACCACCGGTTCATTTCCCGACCTCAGGTCGCCGATCTGGCCATTCAGGAATTACACGCGCCGGAAAGTGTGCTGCCCGGCGAAGCCTACATGGTTACCGCATGGGTAAGATCGCCGGTGGAACAGGAGATCGAATTCAAACTCGCGAACCATTCCCGCGTCATCGCCTCCGGCAAGCGCACCGTTCCCGCCGGCCTCTCCCGCATGATGTTTCGGGATCGTGCAATTCGGCCGGGAACGGCGGAATACAAATTTGAAGTGAACGCCGAGAATGAAGATTCCGTGCCCGAAAACAATCGCGCCCGCGCCCTCGTCGGTGTCCGCGGAACGAAGCCCGTGCTGCTCGTGTCACACAGCGGGGCAGAGTCCGGTTTGGCGGAACTCCTGAAGCGCGGTCGCGTGGACGTGGTGGCCGCCTCCCACGAACGGGTGAACTGGTCGCTGGAACAGCTCTCGCAATTTTCCACCGTGATCATCGAGAACGTGATGGCCGGAGAAATTGGAATTTCCGGTCTGGAAGTGCTCGCCGCCTGGGTCGAGGAAACCGGTAGCGGCCTGATGATGACCGGTGGCAAACGGACCTACGCACCCGGCGGATATTTTGGTTCACCACTCGAACGAATCCTGCCGGTGTCCCTGGAAATGCGCCGCGAACATCGCAAGATGGCGCTGGCCATCGTCGTTGTCCTCGATCGTTCCGGCTCCATGAACGCCGGCGTGGGCGGCGGCAAGACCAAGATGGATCTCGCCAATCTCGGCACTGCCCAGGTCCTCGATCTCCTCGGTCCCTCCGACGAGCTGGGAGTGATTGCCGTGGACTCTTCGCCGCACACCATTGTCGATCTGGATACCGTGGATCGCGTGCGAAGCCAGCGGGAGACCATTCTCTCCATCGCCTCCATGGGCGGCGGCATCTTCGTCTATTCGGGCTTGCTGGCCGGTTCGGAAATGATTCTGCAGGCTTCGGCGCAAACCAAACACATCATCCTGTTTTCCGACGCACGGGATTCGGAGGAGCCCGGCAAATACCGGGAGTTGCTGACTCACTGTGAAGCTGCCGGTGTCACTGTCAGCGTGATTGGACTGGGGCAGGATACCGACGTCGACGCAGATTTCCTGAAGGACGTCGCACTGCGCGGAAAAGGCGAAATCTACTTCACGGACAAACCATCGGAACTGCCCAGGATCTTCGCACAAGACACCTTCACCGTGGCCCGCAGCACCTTTATCGAAGAGGAGACCGCGATCGACGTTACCGCCGGGGTCACGATGTTGGGGGGCAGCTCTGCCTGGAAACCTCCGGTGGTCGGAGGTTACAACCTCACCTATCTGCGACCGGAAGCAAACCTGGCCATCGTCAGTGAAGACGAATACTCCGCTCCGATCGTGGCCAGTTGGTTCTCCGCCAACGGCCGCGTGCTCTGCTTCACACCGGAAGCCGACGGCGAGGTATCCGGCAAATTTGCCAACTGGGACGAAGCCGGCGACTTCTACGCGACCATGGCCCGGTGGACCGCCGGCGAACAACAACCGCTGCCCGAAGACATGTTGCTGACCCAGGAAGTGCGGGACGGGGTAAACCGCATTCGCCTGCACCTCGATCCGGAACGCGAGAAGGATCCGTTTGACTCCGTTCCCGAAGTGACTGCCCTCCATGCAATCGCCGGGCAACTCAAAGGCAAAACCCGCAGCAATCTTCAGTGGCAGGATGCGGACACCCTCGAGACGCTCATTCCCATCCGCGGCGCAGAAACGGTCATGGCCACCGTCTTGATCCCCGGCGAAGGCCCCCAGAAACTTCCTCCGGTCTGCCTCCCCTACTCCGCCGAGTTCGTCCCCGATCAACCTGATCGCGGACGCAAGACGCTGGAAAAGATCAGCTCGATCAGCGGTGGCATGGAACGTCTGGAATTGCCCACCATCTGGGAAACCTTGGAAGCGGTCCCGCAATACATCGACTTCGCCGTTTATCTGATCCTCGCCGGTCTCCTCGCATTTCTCATGGAGGTGTTCCAACGTCGAACCGGTCTGTTGCAGGTCAGAATGCCCGCCGGTCGCGAACGGAAGGAACCGGTCAAACCGACCACCGAATCCACCGCCCCACCCGCGTCAGGCAAACCCTCTTGGTTGAACCTGCTCAAACCCAAACTGCAAGCCCGAGCGAAGTCAGCGGGTCGCGGAGTAAAGAAGAGCAAAACCGTGAGCAAGCAGACCGGTACCGCGCCAGCAAAACCATCTGACAATTCCGCGAAATCAAAAGACTCCCAAGGCGCAAACATCAGCGCGATGAAAGAGGCGATAAATCGCGCGAAACGCCGCCGCCGCGATTGAGCACCGGCCGGACGGCCGAGTCCTTCAAAGCACGCGCTGTTTCCCGATTTTCCGGAATCATCGACGTGATCGATAACCAGAATCGGTGTATCGATTCACGCTGTAGCTGGCGCGCTGCTAACTGTCCCACATGACAATCATCCTCGTAGTCGCCGCCTGCGCCGCCCTCATGTTCCTCGTCGAACTGGCGAAGCCCGGTCGCCAGTGGCCGCAAGTCACCGGCTGGTGGGTGCGTGCCGGCATTCTGAATCTCATTCAAATTGGGGCCGTGTTCGTTGCCGGGGCCGGATGGGATCGCTGGATGCCGGGACGTTCGCTCTGGAGTCTGGAGCACCTCAGTCTCAGCGCGCAGGTCCTGATCGGATATCTGACCATCACCTTCATCTACTACTGGTGGCATCGTTTCCGCCACGAGAGCAGCCTCCTGTGGCGTTTGTTTCATCAGGTGCATCACAGCCCCCAGCGGATCGAGATCGTCACCAGTTTCTACAAGCACCCCTTCGAGATTCTCATCAACAGCATCCTGTCCAGTGCGATCCTCTACCTTGTTTGCGGGGTATCTCCTGAAGCTGCCGGAATCACCGTTCTGATCACCGGTGTCGCCGAACTGTTCTACCACTGGAACGTATCGACGCCGTACTGGATCGGATTCCTGTTCCAGCGTCCCGAAAGCCATTGCGTCCACCACGAACAGGGACATCATCAGCAAAACTTCTCCGACCTGCCCTTGTGGGACATGCTGTTCGGCACCTTCAACAACCCGCGATCGTGGACCGCCAATTGTGGTTTTTCCGAGGATCGTGAAACTCAACTGGGGGCAATGCTACTCACGCAGGACGTCAACGAATCCGCTTCGAAAAAGAATGCACCCGGAGGATCCGCCGTATGAAAATCAGAGAGCGAATCGCATTCCCCCTGCTACTCACAGTCGGGTTGTTACACATGGGAGGCTCACTTCTATCCCTGCCCAAGCTCGCCGGTCTCGCCGCCGCGACCAATGCGTCTCCGCACCCGAAAGTCTTTTCCGCAGTCGATGGATTGGAAACTTACTCCACCCGCTTTTTCATCGAATGGAATGACGCCGCCGGAAAATTCCAATCGCTTCCCATCACCCCGACTGAATACGCAAAGATCCGCGGCCCTTACAATCGCCGCAACGTCTATGGCGCGGTGCTGGCCTACGGCCCGATCCTTGCCGCCAACAAGAATACCAGGCCGTTGTTCGAATCTCTGCTGCAACGCGCTCTTACCGGCCAGGCTCCCCTGTTGCACGAGCTTGGAATCGACGTTGACGAGATTCGTTACCCCATCACCATTCGTCTGGAGCCCGAACGAAAAACGGAATTGAAACCTGAACTAAAACTCAGCTTCGAGGTGAATCATGAATAACGGCTGGACCGGTGGACAATACAGTCTCTTCCGCGGAATCTTCGGCGTCTATCTGATCGTGCACTTCGCCGCCCTCCTCCCCTGGGGCACCGAGATTTTCAGCAACACGGGGATCCTGCCCGTGGCGGGTGACAGCCCCCTGATTCACGCGTTTCCAAATTTGTTGGCATTCTCCGATTCGCCAATGACTGTAACCGTCCTCCTGGTCAGCGCAGTTCTCAGCTGCGTCCTTTTCGCCATCGGAAAAGGGGACCGATTCGCGGCGATCTGGATCTGGTATGTACTCGCCTGTCTCTTTGGCCGAAACCCAATGACCGCCAATCCAAGTCTGCCTTTTGTTGGCTGGATGTTGTTGGCTCACGCCTTTCTGCCATTTGCTCCCTACGGTTCGCTCGCGGCGAAGGGAAGAATCGATCCGGACAACGGTTGGATCTTCGATCGGCGAATCTTTCTGGCCGCCTGGATTGTCATGTCACTGGCCTACACCTACAGCGGCTATACGAAGTTGTTGAGCCCATCCTGGATCGACGGATCGGCGCTCTCTGATGTGCTCCAGAATCCCCTCGCCCGGGATACCCCGCTGCGACTCCTGGTTCTTTCGCTGCCACCCATTTTCCTCAGTCTCGCGACTTGGGTAGGACTCGCGCTGGAACTTGGGTTTGCCATACTCGCACTCAGCCGCTGGAGTCGTCCTTGGATCTGGCTCAGCATGCTGATCCTCCACCTCACCTTGATCGTTCTGATCGACTTTGCAGATCTGAGTCTGGGAATGGTGATGCTTCATCTGTTCACCTTTGATCCGGCCTGGCTCCCCGGACGCAAGGAACCCGGCAGTGACGCACTTAAACTCTTCTACGATGGACACTGTGGTTTGTGTCACCGGTCCGTGCGCTTCTTCCTGGCGGAAGATCACCTCCAACAGATCCAATTTGCGCCGCTCCACGGGGATTCATTCAGCCGATCGATTCCGGCGGCAACCCGAATGGAACTCCCGGACAGCTTGGTTGTTCAAACAACCGATGGCCGCCTGCTAACCCGTTCCGTTGCCGTATTCCACCTGCTCTGTTCCCTGGGCGGATACTGGAGAATTCTGGGAACACTTCTGGAAATGCTTCCCACCTTCCTCTGCGATAGCGGCTACGCGCTCATCGCGAAGTGGCGCCATCGGATCTTCGGACGCCCCGCGGAGGCTTGCCCACTCATGCCTCCCAGACTCCGCGAACGCTTCCGCGCGTGATACATCTGGATCCGATGGGCGCAGTTTCGACTGGGCGATAGCAGCGACACGTCGTTTAAATCAGGCTGGCCCGTCAAATCCGACCGCTAAAACAAATTGGCAATCCGCGATAAAACCGAAAATTTGAGACGGACCTGGCTGTTCCGCGGCGGAGCTATCCTGCTTGGCCTCGCGATCCCGATCGGGCTCGAACTGGTCTGCCGATTGTTGGGCTGGGGATCGCAGGTCCCATCACAGGATCCGTTCGTGGGATTCAAAGGCGTCAATCCTCTGTTCGAGCTGAACGCCAAATCCGGCAATTACGAAATCCCCAAGGCGAAGCTGAAGTTCTTTTCTCCAGAATCGTTCCCAGCTGAAAAAACGGCCGGCACCTGCCGAATCTTCTTTCTCGGCGGTTCCACCGTGAAAGGCCGCCCCTATTCCAAAGAGACCGCATTCCCAAGCTGGCTGCGCCTCGGGCTCGAGGCAGCCGATCCGAGCCAACAATGGGAAACCGTCAACTGTGGTGGCATTTCCTACGCGAGCTACCGATTGGTGAACATCCTGAAAGAATGCCTGGCTTACAAACCAGATCTGTTCGTGATCTGCACCGGTCACAACGAGTTTCTCGAAGACCGCACATACGAAAATCTCAAGCGGATTCCAGATCTCGCAGCCGCCTCCCAAAACTGGGCGGGCAGACTCCGGGTCTATCGCCTGTTGAAGAGCGCACTGACGGGAGATCCTGAACCTGTATCGACCAAGCGCTTTGAAATGGCCGAAGAAGTGGAGGCCCTGCTTGATTACCGTGGCGGACTTGAAGTCTACGATCGCAACGACTCATGGCGGGCGGGCGTCGTGAAGCACTTCGGACACAACCTCCGGGCGATGATCGCCATGGCCAAGCAAGCCGGCGTTCCGGTGATACTAATCCGTCCCCCGTCGAATCTCCGGAATTCACCACCATTCAAATCGCTGCATCGCCACGATTTGAGTTTCGACGACAAACTCGAATGGGAAAAGCAGATCGAGCTCGCCCATGACGCTTACCGGGAGGATTCCAAGATTTCGGTGCGCCATCTCTCGGCCGCATTGAAGATCGATGATCGCTTCGCCGCGACCCACTACGAGCTGGGAAAATGCCGGGAGTTACTCGGTCAGCAGACCGGTGCCCGAGCCAGCTTTCTCCGCGCCTTGGACGAAGACATCTGCCCCCTCCGCATGATCCCGGCCCTGGTCTCCGTGCTCGAGCGCTGTGCCTCAGAAACAGACGTACCGCTGATCAATGCCCATGCGTTGTTGGAAAAAGAAAGTCGACTGCGAATCCTTGGGAACGACCTGTTGGTCGATCATATCCACCCGTCGATCGACGGCCACAAGGCTATTTCAGCCGCGCTCATCGAGCTTCTGGAACGTCAGCGAGTGTTCTCCCGCACGCCCGGGTGGGAGGCCCGGCAGACGGGTCTCTTCAAGACCCATTTCGAGAAACTAGACGCCGCCTACTTTACCGCGGCTCAGCGGGCGCTCTACGGCCTCAACGAATGGGCAGCCGGCCGCGCCGAAGGTCCCCCCATCGAATCGCAGCCTTCTGCAAAAAATCCTTAAAATAGACCGAAAGACGCCAGAATCGCGTTTTCGACAAGGATTCGGAGCAAAGAGAATTAATCTGCTCAAAAACGGGCCTAAGGCACAAAAACGGCTTGCGCGGGTCGTGAGGTATCAACTAAGGTCCGCGTCCCTTTGTAAGAAAGGCAGACTTTTATGCGTCGTCCACGACCAATCAAAACCAGGAAGGCCGTTGCCAAACGGTTCAAGATTACCGCTACCGGTAAGATCAAGCGGAACCGCCCCGGCAAACGACACCTTTTGACCTCGAAAAACGCCAAGCGTCGTCGCCGACTCGGCACATCCACTCTGGTGGAACCGAGTGATCGCGCTCGTGTAATCCTGAACTTGCCGTTCAGCAACCGCAAGTAATCGAACAGTTAACTAAGAACCTCCTATGCGCGTTACCAACGGACCAGCATCCCGCCGCCGCCGCCGACGTATGCTCGCGGCAGCCAAAGGCTATCGACTCAAGCGTTCCAAACTCTTTCGCTATGCCAAAGACGCCGTCACGCACGGCCTCCAATACGCCTTCCATCACCGGAAGCGTAAGAAGCGCGATTATCGTCGCCTCTGGCAGGTCCGCATCAACGCCGCTACTCGCGCCGCTGGTCTGACCTACAGCCGATTCACCGAAGGCCTCAAGGCTGCCAACATCGGACTCAACCGTAAGATCATGGCCGACTTGGCCGCGACCGACGCCTCGGCGTTTGAGCAACTCGTGAAGACCGCTCAAGACGCACTCGCCGCCAAACACGCGAAAGCCTAGGACAAAACATACGTTCATTTCAAAGAGCGACTCGGAAGAGTCGCTCTTTTTTTGTGCCTCCCCTCGTAGCAGCCAACGTGAGGAGGCTCATTTGTATCGCGGCGGAGAATCTCAGGAGAGATGGGTTACCAAGCAGAGCTGAGGAACGCAGATGGGATGAGCTGAAACAATTCGGCGACAGCTAAAACAGCGCGTTGGGTATTTGGGTATTTGGGTATTTGGGTATTTGGGTATTTGGGTATTTGGGTATTTGGGTATTTGGGTATTTGGGTATTTGGGTATTTGGGTATTTGGGTAAACTCCGCGCGCACCATGCGACATCAACCTATCGATTCGAAACTCTTCGCCGGGAACCGAAAACGCCTCACGGCCCGACTGGCAGCGAACTCACTGGCCGTCGTCAACTCGAACGACATTCCGCCGACAAACGCGGACGGATCTTTGGTGATGGTCCCCAACTCGGACCTGTTCTATCTCACCGGAATTGAGCAGGAAGAATCGATCCTGGTCATGGCCCCCAACGCCCAAGATGAAAAACTGAGGGAGATCCTTTTCCTGCGGGAACCCAACGAACACCTGGCACTTTGGGAAGGTCATAAACTCACAAGGGAAGAAGCGCACAAGATCAGCGGCATCCAGGAGATCAAATGGCTGGATGACTTCCCAACCTTCTTCCGCATGTTGATGTGTGAATCTGAAACTGTGTATCTGAACAGCAACGAGCACCGACGCGCAGCGGTGGATGTTCAAAGCCGCGACGCACGGTTCATCGCAGACTGTCAGCAGCAGTTCCCGCTTCACCGGTATGAACGCCTGGCGCGCCTGCTCCACGAACTCCGCCCGATCAAGTCGAAAGAGGAGATCAATCTGATTAGCAAAGGCTGTGACATCACCCGCAAAGGATTTCTCCGAGCGCTGAAGAAGACCAAACCGGGCCTTTACGAATTTGAGATCGAAGCCGAGTTCGCCTACGAGTTCGTGAAGAACCGCGCCAAGTTCGCCTATTCGCCAATTGTCGCCGCCGGTGAAAACTCCTGCGTGCTGCATTACCTTGAGAATGACAAGAAGCTGAAGAAGGGGGATTTACTCCTGCTGGACGTGGGATCGAACTATGCAAACTACGCTTCCGATATGACGCGCACCATCCCCGTCAGCGGCAAATTCACCCGCCGCCAAAAGCAGGTCTACAACTCTGTTCTTCGCGTAATGCGGGCCATGTGCGATGCCGCCGTCCCGGGCAAATTGCCCAAGGATTGGCAACGCGAAAGCGAGGAGATGATGACCGAGGAACTCTTGAAGTTGGGATTGATCACCAACCGTGACGTGCGGAAAGCCAAGCCGCGCCATCTCGCCTGCAAAAAGTATTTTCCACATGGCCTCGGTCACCCGATCGGCCTCGACGTCCACGATGTCGCCTCAGTCCCCTCCCCCTTCGCTGAAGATTGGGTGATCACCGTCGAACCCGGCATCTACATCCCCGAGGAAGGCTTCGCCGTCCGATTGGAGAACGACATCGTCATCCGCGAGAGCGGCAACGTGGACCTCATGGCACACATTCCGATCGAGGCAGACGAAATCGAAGCTCGGATGCGATAGCAGTCTTTGATTCTATTCCGCCTCTACCCACGACTGCGTCCGGCAATCTGATCTTGGAGAACCGAACAATGGTTACTTCCCGAACTTCGGTCCCAGCTTGTTGATCGTGGCGTAGAAAATGTCCTTTTTCTTCTGTCCGTTTTTTGCGGTCAGGTTGTATTGAAGCGCCACCTGATCCGACTTTTGGATCGAAGGAATCTCCAGGAAAACCGACCTGCCATCTTGGGAGAGCTTCGCGGATTTGATCTCCAACGGATCGCGTCCTTTGGCATTCGGGTTGAGAACTGAGTAATCATCCGAGCCGTAGTTTTTCGACCACAGATAGTTCCACATCTCGGCATCGTAACTTCCGAGATCCTCGGCAAGGTCCTGCTTCAGTGGCTGATTGAAGGTGAGCCGAATTCCATTCTGATACACCGCGAACGCCGTCGGAACAAAGAGGTTTCGCCCCGTGTAACGAATTCGTTGGAACGCGCCATCCGCCAGTCCAACGGTCTGCCAGCCTTTCAAGCCGCTGAGATAGAGGTGGCCATCACTGTGAAAACGCCCCCGCATGACCCCTGATTCAAAGCGCCCCGGAATCGACACGAGCCCGCCATTGGCACCGCCCGTTGCCTCATCGCGAAGCACCGTCATGATCCGGCAACGACCGTAGCTGATATGGATCATCTTCTCGCTGAGCGGTCCCCAATCCCCTTTTGGCACCCAGGTCTGACCACCCGCAGAATTGTCGAGCACCCGCGGAATCCAACACAAAGGACCGTCGAACGAGGTTGGCTGAACCGCGCGTTTCGAAGAGGGCACAAACCCATAGAACCCGCCCTTTTCGATCACATCCAACCGAGTCTCAGGAACCCACCCCCCCTGTTGATCGGCAGCGGTTACGACGCCGCTGGGACTCACCCCCATGCCATTCGGATTTCGAAAACCGGTGGCGATGACCTCGATACTCAAACCATCTTTCGCCACTTTTAACAACGTTCCGCCATGCGGTGTCCTGTCATTGCAACGGATGAACCAAAAGTTGCCTTCCGGATCCGTTTCCAGACAGGTTGCGTAGTTGTGTCCGCCACCGGAAATTTCATTCTGGTTGTTGAAATTCCGGTAGTGGTCCGCTTCGCCATCACCGTTCAGATCCTGTAGTTCAGTGATCTGATCTTTTCCGAGAACGTAGATTCGGCCGTTCAACACTTTCAGCCCCAGCGGTTGATACAGCCCGGTCGCAAAACGCTTCCAATTGATCTTACGGAGTTTGTCATCAATCCCCTGCACCAGCCACACATCGCCGTGAGTCGTCGCCAGCAAAGCGTCACCATTGGGCAGGAAGTCATGCCCGCCGGCAAAAAAGAGCGCGTTATACGGATTCTTGAAAGGCAGCGTAATGGTATCAATGGCGAATGGCCCCAGCGGCAAACCAACCCGCCCGCGGGTCTCAATCTTCTCATTCCACAGCGTCTTGAATCCGGATCTTGTCAAAGCACCGACGTCCTGCGCGGGAGGACTCAGCTTCACCAATGAACTGAAATGCGGGACCAGTTTCTTCGCGCCGCCCCACACGAACACCTTCACCCGCAACGTCTTCTTGTGAGCCGGAATGCGCACGATGAGATGATCCTTCCCCAACGTCTCAACGATCGCTTCACCACCTCGCACCGCTGCTGACACCAGCCGATTTCCCCGCTCCAATTGGACCGATCGAACGCCACCTTTGCTAAACCTTGTCACTTTTGATTTCGACTGGCTGGCGACGATCATTCGCAACTCGCTCTTCGACGGAGCGATTTCAAGCGTGCGCGTGAACGCCTTCACCGCTCCGCGAGTTTCCAGCCAGGGCGCGTCCAACACCGCCACGTTTCCAACCCGATAACTCAGAACCGCCCGGTCCCCGTTTCGATAGAGCCCTTCATATCGGGCCCAATCAGATGGGAGTGCCGAGGTATTTCGTTCCCTTGGATCATCGAAGCTACCCGCCTTCGCCCAGCCAGGTCGGGTGCTTGTTGATTGGAACGACTGGCTTCCGACCGGTGCCGCCGGCCCCATGAACGCGAAGCGTCGCGAGTTGAATTTAAGAAAGCCGCCCGTCCAGGCACCTCCGTACGAGCACAACAAGGTATCAAAGCAAACGGTCCCTTCTCCCTGATCTCCCACCTGGATCGCGATCCCCTTTGGGGTCTTCCGATTCGGAATGGTGAATGAGTAGTGATAGAAACGACCGTGATCGACATCGTTGATCCGATCATCCACCCAATCCGGATCCTTCTGTTTGAGCGGATCGTTCGGCGCCGCAGCGGGAGACGCCATTGCCACCAGAGTGGGAAGAACCAAGATGAGAAAAAAGCGCGATCGCATAGGCCGGAAAGAACATTACGAATCGGAAGACGTGGCAATCATTTTCACACCCGTCGCGAGCCGGCATCCCCACGCTCCAAAACGCCACGCTTGGCGGCGCCGTCGGAATCGGTAAACTGCGCTCATGTTCCGCCTGTTCGCAGTCGTCTGTTTCACCGCTGCCATCGCCCTGCCCGGCCGGGCTGCCTCGGGCGTGGACGACCGACAGAACGCGTTGAACTGGTGGTCGTTGCAGATACTCACGAAACCGGCAGTTCCTGGGCCGACCAGCTGGGGCCGCAACGAGGTCGATCGGTTTGTCCTGAGGAAGCTCTCGAAGAACGGTTTGTCACCTTCGCGTGAAGCCGACGCTCGAACCCTCATCCGCCGGGTGACCTACGATCTGATCGGCTTGCCGCCCAGCCCCGAGGAGATCAGAGAATTCGTCAACGCCTTCACGACCAAGCCTGATCAGGCGTATCAGGAACTGGTGGAACGTCTCCTGGCCTCCCCTCACTACGGCGAACAATGGGCCCGGCACTGGTTGGACGTGGCCCGCTACGGAGAGTCCCACGGCTACGACAAGGAC
>JBLFYM010000109.1:0-20149 GCA_047608975.1 Limisphaerales bacterium
GAAACACGTGTTACTGGACGGCTCTATTCGGGATTCTGCAATTCATTCTTTCGGGTGCAGGTGTCATGATTCTCATGAAGGTACCATTGAGGCTCGATTCCCTTGCGTATGAGGCCTCCCACTACGCGATCGCCATTGGGCCAGCGGTGTTCCTCTCTCTAAAGGAGAAGATCAAGTCGGGGAGCCCTCTTGGATTAAGAGGCTGGGTGATAATCAGTGCGTTGTGTCTCACGGTATCAATCACCGCTTTTATTATCATTGTCTGTTGCGGCTTCATGCTGGTTACTCAAAAACGTGGGTCTATCTGTGTCCTGGTCTTGTCGGGGGTCCTTTTCTACCTCTATTGCAATCAGGACATGCTGCCTCGTAACATTCGTACGCGGATCGATGCGGTCAAAATTTTCACTGAAGGTGAAGGCGAACTGGACGATGTCCGAAATCTGTCTTTGGTGTCTCCGTTGTCCAACTGGATGGTTGCTATGGATTCTTTGGAAAGGGGTAGGATATTTGGCAATGGCTTGGGCGGGCACTACTATGCCTACATGGACTATTTCGAGGGCAGTCTCTTCAGTGAGAGAACCATGTTCGGTATAAATGCTGTCGGTGGGCACAGTTTTCTAATACGCAGTATATCCGAATTTGGATTGGTGGGTCTTGCAGTCTATTGTGGGTGGGTCTTCATTGGCTTCACGAAGGCCTCGACAGGTGAGCGAATCTGGTGGACGCTATCGGCAGTCTATCTGTTGGGTCGTGCCATTAAACTCGGTGGGTTATTTGATATGGGTACGCCTATTTTTCTGTTGGCACCATTTATATTCGACCGCGTACAGGTAAAGCCTCGATCGCGACCGTTAGGCAGCCAGTAATACTAAAGATTGCTCATTCATGCGCCTCGCAATTATGACCACACTACGTGTTCGAAGTTTTTTCGGAGATCGCAATTCTCTGTTCAAAATTGGTGTCCGCAGCTACATTTTGTTTATTGAGCGGCGGAGTGGATAGGGGCCGACCGACGATGGGGCAGAGGCACAACCAATACGATAAATCTACGGGAAGCTATTGTTGTCGGTGGCGGACGATGTTGCGGGCTTTCCGTTCGTGTCCCGCTACCAACGGTGGAAGCACGGCGACGCCGAGCGGCGACTTAGCACGGAGTCGAACGATCTCTTAATGCGCATCCTGTTTTCATGTGAAAGTTTGATGCCCCAAAATGGGGGGCCCGCTCGCTCAGTGAGCGGCTTGGCGAGCTATTTTGCCAACGCGGGTGCGATGGTTGGATTGTGGGCGCCAGACGGGTCCGCTGTCAGGACAGAATTTATATCCGCTTCATCCGGGGTTTGTCGGTTGAACGGTTCAGCGGGCCATGCGTTGTCGCAGTTTGGCCACCCTGATGTTCTGATCGATAGCGGGATCTGGTTGCCACACAACCACCAGCTTGCGTCACTTGCGACCCGCAGGAGAATCGTTCGTGTGGTAAGTGTAAGAGGTATGCTCGAGCGCTGGGCCTTGGACCACAAGCGGTGGAAGAAACGCGTAGCATGGTGGTTGTATCAGCGGCGGGATCTGCGCTTGGCTGACGGAATCCACACGACCTCGGAAGCAGAGGCTTCCACTGTGATGAGTAAGAAATTCGCCGTGCCGGTTAGCATGGTGCCAAACGGATTGAAAATTGAAGATCCGACAGGGCATACAGGATTTGGCGAACAGAAGCGGCGAGTAGCACTTTTTGTCGGTCGAATCTATCCCGTCAAGGGATTACCGTTGCTCATCGAAGCGTGGGCCAAAGTAAGACCGAAAGGCTGGTGTATGGAGATCATTGGTCCTGACGAATCTGGTCACCGCGTCGAATTGGAACGCCAGATTGCCGCAGCCGGTCTGAAGAATGAATTCAGGTTTTTGGGAGCGCTCGAGGGCGAGGAGAAACGGAGGCGCATAGCACGCGCTGAACTCGCGATCCAGCCGAGCCACACCGAGAACTTTGGTCTCGCCATCGCTGAGGCGTTGATGAACGAGATTCCCGTGATCACAACCCGAGGTACGCCGTGGTCGGAAATCGCCAAACAGAAGTGCGGTTGGTGGACATCAATCACAGTGGACGGGATCGCCAGGGCGCTCGCGGAGGCCACCAATACGCCTCGGGAATCGCTGTTTGAGATGGGGAAACGAGGTCGACGACTGGTGGTTGGCAACTACTCTTGGGACCGTGTCGGCCGACAGTTTGGGGTGTCGTTGCAGTGGATGTTACACGGGGGGGACCGTCCCGATTGCGTGAGGGTATAGAGCACGATGATTCAAGGCTATAAGAGTCATGTTGTCCTAGGCGTATTATCACATCACATTGCAAGCGAGTGTGAAAGCGGTCTGCGGACACCAGTGAACGCTTGCTTGTGGAGTGAAAATCCGATCGATTTGTAAAATATGACTGTAATGATTAGCATTAATGCCTATCATTGAGGCTCGGCGGCTGTGCGGGGGATCGATTTCGAGCGGACCCCGCTGTGGAAGAGGAACGTTGCAATTGGATCCAGTATTGATTTGGATTTTCCGCCGATTTGATCCGTTATTGCGCCGGATGGCTCGTGGTGTCTCGGGAGTTGCTCAAAACGGAATTTGCTCCCATAACGGCTACTATCCACAGGGCTGCTCTAACCTAGGGTATCTTGGGGCCGATTTGATGGCCAGTCACGCCACCAACCTGAATTGACTAGGGTCAATCGGGAGAGAGAGTTGAACTCGAAGGCCCTGTATGCATTCTGGCTTTTTGCATTCACCAATCTCTATTTTCAAGCTTCCTAGGCTGCAATCCAGTGCTACCTGAATACCCAGGAGTAGAGACGCGTATGTTACCTCGCGGTCTCTCGCTCATTACACGGCGGAAAGACTCTTCAGTCAAAACTTCTAGAATATGTATTTCCAAAACTTCTACGCTTTTCGATTTCTTGCTGCGCTTGCCATTGTTGTCCTTCATGTCGAACTCATGGGAATTAGATTTGGTTGGCGACTGGTGCCGCTCGGCGAGCTCTTAAAGCTGTTGTCCTTGGGTGTTGATTTCTTTTTTGTGCTGAGCGGTTTCCTTATCACGGGTCTACTGTTGAAAGAGCTCGACCAAGATCAGATTCGTATTAGCCGGTTCTATAAACGCCGAGGGCTGCGTATTCTACCGTTGTATTTCTTGGTTGTCCTGTGCGTTTTTGTCGTCGTGCCGTTGATTGGTTTGCCTGAAGTTACTGGCCTTTCGCTTGAAAAGGGTTTCGATCTCCAAATGGGCCTTCATCTAGGTTTGCTTCCACAAGTAGCCAAGTCATTTCTTCCATTTGTCCCCTATGGTGGACAGTTGTGGAGTGTGGGGGTGGAGATTATGTTCTACATGCTATGGCCATTGTTATTAGCTTGGCGTTCGACACGGTGCTTTGTGGTGGTGTTCATACTCTCGCTTATCGGAATCAAGGCTGTGGCGGTTTTGACTCTTGGGAGTGAGAACTCCATATGCACGTTCCTGGCTATGTCGAGATTCGAAGTTCTCGCGATTGGAGGTCTTGCGAGCATGGTCCACCGCGATACGGCTTCTCGGGGGGCGCGCGGGAGCAAGTGGGATTCGATCATGGTTTGGTCTTTTCAGTCCGTTTGGAGGTGGTTGGGAGTGTTGGTGGTGTTATCTGTTTCGACAATGGTTTCGTGGCGCTGGTTTGACGATGTCGTTCACATTGTTTGCGGCGTTCTGTTTGCGGTTCTATTATTGGGTAGTGCTTACGGTTTGATGGACTCAAAATATCTGGAGAGTCGGGTGGTCAAGTTTCTTGGTGAAATTTCTTATGGTATATATGTTTGGCACTTTATCGCAATTGGAGTCATTCAAATAATCGTCATGAAATTGGAGATCACTGTTGGGGATGTGGGTTTCAGAATGGTATTCTATCTGGGTACCTTTCTTATCACATTTGTGATCTCAGCAGCGTCCTATCTAATCATCGAGAAACCCCTTAATCAATTGCGCCATCGACTGTGAGTTTTCCGATGGGTTTATGCGGTGGTGATTGCGAAGAGTTGGCTTCGGTGGTTTTGGGAATAACTAATATGTCATTAGACTGTTTCGTTCCCGGGAGGTGCCGGATATCGACCTTCGCTTTGAAGCTGATAGACGCACATGGTGTGCGTGGTTTGCAAGCTGGTTTTGTAGTAGTTCATTGAGTCGTAATTACTGAAAAACAAATATTCTATAACAGATAAATATGACTACCATTCTGGGAATCAACGCCTACCATGGCGACGCGTCGGCAGCGCTTGTCGTCGATGGCCAGCTCGTCGCTGCTGTCGAAGAAGAACGCTTCAATCGCATCAAGCACTGGGCCGGTTTTCCCGCTGAATCAATCCGTTGGTGCCTGAAGGAGAGCGGGGTGCAGGCCGTGGATCTGGATCACGTGGCGATTTCATTTAATCCACGAGTCAACATGGGCAAACGGTTGGGGTTTGTATTGAAGAATCGACCGTCGCTGGGCGCGATTGTTGATCGCCTGAAGCGCCAAGGAAAGACTTTGGCCTTGGAGGATCAGTTTGCAGAGGCAGCCGGGCTGAAAAAAGAACAGGTGGCGGCGAAATTTCACCGGATCGAACACCATCAAACGCATATTGCGGCGGGCTTTTTGATCTCACCCTACGAGGAGTCGTCGGTGTTATCGGTGGATGGCATGGGCGATTTCACCAGCACCTTGACGGCGCAGGGCACAGGCACGGATTGGCGAGAGTTCGACAGGGTCTATTACCCTCACTCGCTCGGCTTTCTTTACAGTGCAGTGACCATGTATCTCGGTTTCCCATACTACGGGGATGAATACAAGGTGATGGGATTGGCACCGTACGGTGAGCCGGAGTTTGCTGATTTTTTTCGCAAAATGATCCGGCCGAAGGGGGATACGTTTGAACTGAACCTCAACTATTTTACCCACCACAAGAAAGGGATCAAGATGAGCTGGAACGACGGGGCGCCGGTCGTCGAGCCGTTTCACAGTGAATTGCTCGAAAAGGAGATGGGGGCGATGCGCCAACCCGGTGATCCGATGACCCCGCGGGAGGACAATCTTGCGAGGTCGTTGCAGGTTGTAACCGAGGAGATCATCATCCATCTGCTCAATCGTCTTCACGACAAAACGAAGTGTGCCAATCTGTGCATGACGGGTGGCGTGGCGATGAATTCGGTGGCGAATGGCAAGATTACCACCCAGACACCGTTTCAGAATGTCTACATCCCAGCCGGTGCGGCAGACAACGGAACTTCTTTCGGCGCTGCCTTCTATGTCTGGAATCGCATCCTTGGGAAGGAGCGAAGCTTCGTCCAGGATCATGCCTACTGGGGATGTGAGTCGCTGGACGATGATTGCAAGACCTCGATCGACAAGTTGGGGCTCCCAGCCGTGCACTTGGAAGGGGATGCCCTATTTTCTGCCACGGTGGATCGTATGATCGATGGGAAAGTGGTCGGCTGGTTCCAAGGCAAAATGGAGTTCGGGGCGCGCGCTTTGGGAAGTCGTTCACTGATTGCTGATCCGCGTCGCACGGATATGCGTGATATCATTAATCTGCGCATCAAATTTCGAGAGAAATTCCGCCCCTTCGCGCCGAGTATCCTCGAGGAAGAAGTAGGAGAGTGGTTTGAAATCGACGAGCCCACGCCGTACATGGAAAAAGTGTATCCGATCCGCGAGGAGAAACGCTCACAGATCCCGGCGGTGACGCACGTGGATGGCAGCGGCCGTTTGCAATCGGTATCGAAGCGCACCAATCCCAAATACCATGCGCTGATTTCAAAGTTCCATGAGCGCACCGGGGTGCCCATTGTGTTGAACACCTCTCTCAACGAGAATGAACCCGTCGTGCGGATCCCGGAAGAAGCGATTTCTTGCTTTCTACGCACCGACATGGATGTGCTGGTTCTGGGCAATTACCTGATTGATCGCCATGCGCCTGATTTCCCGGAGCAGTGGCGCAAGCGAGTGGACTTGAAGCCGGGAGAGTTGCCGGGGCGGCGTTTGTCGGACATGGCGATAGGCTGAGCGCAGTTGTGGATGGCGGAATGCCATGGTTTTTTTCGATGTGAATCGATACCGATCTCGCGTATGGAGAATTCAAGAAATGAAAGACGAAAAGACATCTGATCGTGAGGATCAAAATAGTTTTAAACGCGCGGGTGAGGGCGAGCCGGCGGGCCTCGGCTCCGCTGGTGGTTTAATGGATGCAGACACTCGGAAGGAGGGCTCATTCGAAGAGACGGGCCCAGGTTCAAGAGTTGTCAATAGGTCGAAGGGCGGAATTTCCGTTGGCAAACAGATAGTATTCAGTGTCGTGGCAGCGCTGATATTTGCGATTGGTATTGGACTCATTGGAGAGATCGCCGTGTGCTGGGCAAGTCCTCAACCTTCGTCAGGTTCTTGGAGAATCGCGTCCGACGACGGTTTGGATCTGCGACGGAGCACCGCCCGAACGGGATCCCCTGAAAAAGTGGGCTTGCCCCCCGAAAACTGACAGTCCGATTCAAAGAATTACCGGCGGGCTCCGATTAGCTAACCCGTTGACAATCACGTGTAGCGGGTTGAGTGAACGGCCTACCCTAAGTTGCTCTCGACTATCATCCATTCGTGGCGCGAACTCAAATTCATTCCTTTAAATAATCCACGAGAACTTGAGCCAATTTATCATTTCCACTTCTTGACAAGTGCCCTCTATCGATGAAATCAATGTCCTTCCAGTTCTGATTGAGCGCATTTTCTGCAAATGTAATATTCCGCATTGAACAAACAGATCGCATAATCAGATTATATTTATCAATGTAACTCCCGAATTCCTTATCTTTCACATAGGGTGACCAGCTATCTCCATTTTCACCTGTCAATCCTTCGGTCCGGATAATTTGAGGAACAAACACGACCTCATATTCTTGCTCTTCGCACAAGGCAGCCATTAAATTCAAATTCCTACGGTATAGCTCGGGAGCGCGCTTTTGTAACCCTGTGTCCAAATTGCCGGATACATTAGTAATCTTATCGGGGGTGCGGCTGAACAGATTCACTTCCTCGAGCAGCCATATCCCAAGTTTCATACTCGCCAGGTTCGAGCCAATCCAGTGATCGGGCAGGTTCAACCACCTATATAAATCCTTGCCGTGATAATTTGAGTAGTCGGATTTAAGGTTCGCAATGTTTGCTGAGCGCAGGTCATTCCAGCCTGTATAATAAATGACAATATCCGGAGCCATGTCCGACAAATTCAATGCAGTCTGAATTATATGTTCACTAGTGCTTAGACCGGGTATACCGTAATTGATCACTTCAAATGCATTACCCAGAGATCGATCTAGTACTTCTGGCCAAGTGTATCTATCATCAACGCCTGTGCAGTATGTTGTCGACCCTCCGATGGTGATGATTCGAGTAACGCCAGGACGATTATTCAGCTCAAATTCCTTACCCCGGAAACCAAGAGAATTATGGGAAATGCGTACGCCGTTTTGCTCAACGGATACGCCTGGGCGTGGCACCCCAACTAAATAGGGGTGACGGTCGAATATTTTGTATTCAGAGTTATTCGATGCCACATGATGCCATTGGCCGAACTTGTACTTGTATAAAAACATGCAAGTAAATTCGAAAAATGATGCGCAAAATAGAAGTAGTGTAAGGCGCATCATCCACAGTTTGAACATCCCCCTCTTCATAAGTATCACAATAGCAATAATAATATTAAGGAAGTCAAATGCCCACACGTAGGTTGATTTAATGCCAGAGATGGATCCGTCGGCCGCGAACGGCGTAAGAGTGAACACATTTACGAGGAGTGCGGCGACTATGAATATGAGGCTGTAGCGCCAATGTTGTTTGTTTACCATGAGATTTGTAGTAGTTCGAGTATTGCTATTGCCAGGAAATTGCTTTTTCAGGCTCGGTTCCTAGTAGTCTCAGGGGGCGGGGAAGGTGGGGTGCAGGGGGCAGATTTCATTGCAATTCGGACTGGTCTGAATAATGGCGATTTCTCCGGACCGAGGTCGAGGAGAAAGTAGCTGATTGTTGGTGGGCAGGGCACTGATCTGACAAAGGTCGGCGATTTTGACGCAGGGCTCCGCCTGTCCGGCGCGCCTGGCCTCGGGGAAGGGGAGGAGGCAATCGTAAGCGGGCGGAGGATCGGGACCCGCGGCGGGTCGGTCGGAGAACAGGTCAACCGCCGCAAGGAGGTCGTTGGCGTAATCGATCGAGCGATGGACGAGTCGCTCTTGTTCACCGGAGGAACCCTCTGTTTTTAGGAAAGCCTCGGCCCATTCGATTTGCGATTCGTGTTGAGCGCAGGCCCGTTCCAACAACGGGACGGTGGGAGCGTCCCAAATAGCGTGAGCCTGCTGAAGGTAGTCGCGGTAGGCGTCGCAGAGGACGCGCTTCAGAATGAGATTTTTTCAAAATAACAGATCCTACATACCCGACCGGTGTGTTCCATCGGGAAGCGGAATCTGTGTTTCGGGATCTGAGGATTCCTTACGCTGATATCACAGCGGAATTGAGTTCCAGAATTCAAACTGAGAGTCCCGGTGTGAGCATTCCCGGTGACGGACATCCCAACGAAGCCGGTGCAGAGTTGATGTCGGAATTGAACTGGCCGCACGTGGAAGATTTGGTGCGCCAGATTTTGGTGGACAAAGTTTCCGCTGAATAGGCTATTCTTTTCGACGCGAGGCGGTGTCGGAAACGCGCCGTTAAGTCAACAACCCTCTGGGTGATCCAATGAATTGCACGAATAATTGAACATGGGTAAAAAGATCCTTGGCATATCAGCATTCTATCACGATAGCGCCGCAGCTTTGGTTGTGGATGGCAAGATCATTGCCGCCGCACAGGAAGAACGCTTCACGCGGATCAAACACGATTACAACTTTCCCACCAATGCGGTTGAATACTGTCTGAAAGAGGCCGGTATCGAGCCGGAGAATTTGGACTACGTGGTCTTCTACGACAAGCCATTGCAGAAGTTCGATCGCCTGCTCGAGACCTACCTGGCGTTTGCCCCTTCCGGCTTCCGTTCGTTCCTCATGGCCATGCCGCTCTGGCTGAAGACCAAGCTGCATCTGCCGAAGGAGATCCGGAAGTCGATGAACAACCGGTACAAGAAGAAAATCGCCTTCACTGGTCATCACGAATCGCACGCAGCGAGTACGTTTTTTGTCTCACCTTACGAGGAAGCCGCCGTTCTCACCCTGGACGGTGTGGGTGAGTGGGATACCGTGACCATCGGCCACGGTCAGGGCAATCAGATCAAGATGCTCAAGTCGCTGCACTTCCCGCACTCGCTGGGCCTGCTGTATAGCGCGTTCACGTATTTCTGCGGGTTTCGGGTCAACTCGGGCGAATATAAACTCATGGGACTGGCCCCCTATGGTGAACCCAAATACGCCGACAAGATTTTTGAACACATCGTTGACTTGAAGGAAGACGGCTCCATGGCCATGGACATGAGCTACTTCAACTATTGTCAGGGACTCACGATGACGGGGCCGAAATTTGACGAACTCTTCGACGGTCCCCCCCGCAAATCTGAGTCCCCCATCAGCCAACGCGAGATGGATCTGGCGGCGTCGATTCAGGCGGTAACAGAGAAGGTTGTACTCGCAATGGCGAAGGAGGCCAAGCGACTCACCGGCTCAAAAAACCTCTGTCTCGCGGGTGGTGTCGCCCTCAACTGCGTTGCCAACGGCAAGCTCTTGCGGTCAGAGATCTTCGAGAATGTATTTGTCACTCCCGCCTCTGGCGATGCGGGTGGCGCGTTGGGTGCGGCGCTGTTCCTCCACTTCCATCTGCTGAAGAGCGAGCGGAAAGTGGACGGCATACATGATTCAGCTCAAGGCTCGTTGCTGGGACCGAAGTATGAAAACAGTGAAGTCCGGGCTTTTTTTGACGGTGAGAAGATAAAGTACAATTACTTCGAGAAGGAGGAGGATCTGCTCGAATCCACCGCCAAGGAGATGGCCGATCAAAAGATCGTTGGCTGGTTTCATGGCCGGATGGAATTTGGGCCCCGAGCACTTGGGGGCCGCAGCATCATTGGCGATCCAAGGAGCTCAGAGATGCAGTCCCAAATGAACCTGAGGATCAAATTTCGAGAATCTTTTCGGCCGTTCGCCCCGTGTGTTTTGCGTGAGGATGTCAGTGAATATTTCGATCTGAAGGGAGAATCACCCTATATGCTGATCGTGGCCGATGTGGCCAAGAAGCATTGGAATGATCTGACCGATGAGCAGCGCAAATTGATGAAGGATCCGGATCTTCGCAAGCGGGTCAATGTGCCGCGCTCGAGTATCCCCGCGATCACCCACGTCGACATGAGCGCCCGCGTGCAGACAGTGGATGAAGAACGGCACGGGCGCTATTACCGCTTGATGAAGGAATTCAAGAAGCAGACCGGTTGCGGAGTCATCATCAACACCTCCTTCAACATCCGCGGAGAACCGATCGTCAACACGCCCTCCGATGCCTACCGCTGCTTTATGGCGAGTGACATGGATGTGCTGGTGGTGGAGAACTGTCTGCTCCGCAAGACCGAACAGCCCGCGCAGGACAAATCCGAGCGGGAGAAATACATCGCAAGTTTCGACCTCGACTAGCCCTATGGTAAACCCCTTCAAAGAAGTGAATTGGAAGCCGGACAACGCGGAAAAGCGTACTTTCGGCAAAAGCATGGTCATCGGATTTCCGATTCTGGCGATCGTATTTCTGCTGATACTGCGGGCGAAGAACGGCGTGTGGGAAACCGGATTTCCGATCCAGCTCGCCGCCTATGGAGCTGGCGCGGGTGTTCTGTTCATGCTGATTCCGCAGATCGCTTCCCCATTTTACGTGGTCTGGTACAGCCTCGCCTGTTGCATTGGCCTGGTGGTTGGCAACGTCCTGCTGGGCTTTGTCTTCTACGTAATGTTCGCGGGCATTGGAATGGTGATGCGCCTGTTTGGACGGGACGCCATGCAAAAGCGTTTCGACAGGAACGCAGAGACGTACTGGCGTGATGCCAATCAGCCGACTGATCCGAAACGGTATTATCGGCAGTTTTAGGCCATTTCTGCACTGGTGCGGAGGCTGTTCGCTGAGAGGTCTTTCAGGTCAGGGCGATACGACCACCGTAGTCGCGGATGCCAGGAACACTACTGTCGTTTTCGTTGTCAATGAAGGCGATCAGATGTATAGAGCATTTAGGACATGAAAGAAGAAAAGACATCTGATCATGAGGATCAAAACAGTTTCGAACAGGCCAACGAGGGCGAACAGGCGGGCATTGTGTCCGAGTTCGTTGAGTTTCTTGGCGACAATAAGAAATTCTGGATGATACCGCTGCTACTCGCCTTGTTTGGCTTGGGAGCACTGATTCTGTTGGGTGGCACCAGCGCGGCACCGTTCATCTACACATTGTTCTGATCTGATCTCTTTCAACACCGCCCGTCGCAGACCACTGCGATGGGCGGTTCTTTTTTCATGAGGGTTCTCGTGACTGGCGGTGCCGGATATATCGGTTCAGTCTGCGTTCAGCAGCTGCTCGATGGTGGCCACGACGTCGCCGTATTTGACAGCCTGGTCGAAGGGCATCGGCGCGCTGTGGATGCTCGGGTAACGTTGATCGTCAATTGCCTCAAAGATGAGGCTGCCATCAGCACCGCGGTAAAATCGTTTTCGCCGGAGGTGGTGATCCATTTCGCGGGGCTGGCTCTGGGTGGGCAGTCATTTGAGAAGCCGGGAGAATACTTCCGGGTGAATTTTTCCGGTGGGCTCAATCTGTTGCATGCCTGCGTGGAAGCGGGTGTTCGGAAGGTGATCTTCAGCTCCACCTGCGCGACCTATGGCGTACCGGATGAACTCCCCATTACTGAATCGACTCTGCAACGACCGATCAATCCGTATGGGGAGTCGAAGCTGATGTTTGAGCAGGCGCTCCGCTGGTTTCATGAGATTCACGGGTTGGAGTACGTAGCCTTCCGGTATTTCAATGCCGCCGGTGCGACCGAATTGCTCGGAGAACATCATCGAATCGAAACGCATCTGATTCCGAACGTGCTTTTTGCCGCGCAGGGAAAACGGGAGCAGTTTAAGATTTTTGGCAACGACTATCCGACCCCAGATGGAACGTGCATTCGGGACTACATCCATATCTCCGATCTGTGTCGCGCGCACGTCGCTGCGTTAGACAAGGTGCCGGTAGGGCGATTCAACTTGGGAACGGGGCGGGGATACTCGGTGCGTGAAGTGGTGGACAGCTGCGAGCGCGTCACCGGACGGAAGATTCCGCTGCTGGAAACTCCCCGGCGTTCGGGGGATCCGCCTCAACTTGTTGCCCGCGCCGACCAAGCCCGAGAAGCATTTGGATGGGAACCAGAATTCACGACCATCGATTCCATCATCGAGAGTGCCTGGCGCTGGCATGAGAGAAACCCAGATGGTTATCCGGACTGACTGTTGAACCGTTGAAAGAATTCCGATGGAAGCAGGAGGAGACGAAAGTCTTCTCCTTTTTTTGTGCCCGGATCGGATCGGTCGATCGCTTCACATAATGCCTGACCGCTTGACCGGGGTGGACCGGGGTGCGAGAACACTGGAATGAACCGATTCCTCTTCCTGATTCTCGGGCTTCTGCTCGTACCCGGTCTGCGTGCGGCCCAGACGATTCATCAGTTCGAGCGGGTGCAGCTCGACGGTTTCTATTGGAGCGAGGGGGCGAATTTTGGTGATCTCAACAATGACTCGAAGCCGGACGCTATCTCCGGACCTTATTGGTGGGAAGGACCGGGGTTTAAAAAGCGCCATGAGATCTATGCGCCGAAGACGACTTTTGGAACGACGGATGAGCAGGGGAAAACCGTCATCCATCCGGGTTTTGAAGGTGCGTTGGGGAAGAAAAACGCCTACTCCGGCGATAACTTTTTTACTTTTGCATACGATTTCACGCGAGATGGATGGCGGGACGTTCTCACTTACGGTTTGCCGGGAACGCCGGCTTATCTGTATGTGAACAATCGCGGTGGCAGCGGCCATTGGCAGCGGTTCAATGTGTTGGACCAGGTGGATAATGAATCGCCGACCTTGGTGGACATCACCGGTGATGGGGTGCCGGAAATCATCTCCAACAATGGCGGGCAGTTCGGTTACGCAGGGCCTGATCCGAAGAACCCGACGGCGAAGTGGAAGTTCACCCCGATTACCAGGAATGGCAAGTGGAGCCGCTTCACCCACGGACTTGGGGTTGGGGATGTCAACGGTGACGGTCGTGCGGACATGGTGTTCAAACATGGTTGGTTCGAGCAGCCTGCGAGTTTGCTGGGGAATCCCGAATGGAAGCTCCACGCTCAGATTTTTTCACCCGTGGGCGGGGCGCAGATGTACGTCTACGATGTGAACGGGGATGGACTCAATGATGTGATCACCAGCCTGGCGGCACATGGCTATGGGCTGGCTTGGTTCGAGCAGGTTCGGAAGGGCGACAGCCGGAGTTTCAAGTCCCATGTGTTCATGAACAAGACTGCCCAGGACAATCGCTACGGAGTACAGTTTTCTCAGCTGCATGCGGTCGAGTTGGTGGACATCGACGGAGATGGGTTGAAGGACATTGTCACGGGGAAGACGTTTTGGGCGCATGGACCATCGAAAGATCCTGATCCGAATGCACCGGCGGTGTTGTATTGGTTTCAGCTGCGGCGGGATGGGAGCCAGGTCGATTGGGTGCCACATCGGATCGATGACGACTCCGGCATTGGTCGACAGATTGGCGTCGCGGACATCGACGGTGACGGCCGGCCTGAGATCATCAACGGAAACAAGAAAGGCACATTCGTATTTCGTCACCGCGTTTCGTCCGTGTCCAGGGAGGAATGGACCAAATCCCAGCCGAAGGTTTTATCAGCGAAGTTCTATGACCGCGAATTGGGAGCTTCGCAACTGGTGTCTCACACCGGAAAGTTGCGATCAGCAGGTGAGTTCACGCCACCCAAGACGCTGGTGGCGAAGGGTGGTGTTTTGCCAAAGGGCGATGACGGGAAACCTCTCAATCTGGATTTCGAGGCGGGATCGCTGAACGACTGGAAGGCCACCGGAGACGCCTGGGCTGGGCAGCCGTTCAAGGGCAACATTGATCAGAAACGGAAGTATGGTGCTGGCCGATATTCTCTGCATCAGGGCGACTTCTGGATCGGTGGGTATGAGGTGAAGGCGGATACGCCGAAGGGCACGCTTACTTCCGCGTCGTTCAAAATCACGCATCCATATGCAGCGTTTCGAATCGGAGGTGGCAAGGCGAAGAGCACGCGGGTGGAATTGATCCGGTCGGATACTGACAAAGTGTTCTTCACGGTCAGTGGGCGTAATTCTGAGGTGATGTTTCCTGAGGTGGTTGATCTTCGCGCGCACATGGGCAAACACATGATCATCCGCGTAGTTGATGAATTCAGCGGTGGTTGGGGGCACGTGAATTTCGATGATTTTCGATTCTTCGCACAGCGACCCAAGTTCCCGGGTGGGGTGGCCGCGCGTCGCCAACCGAATCCCACAGACGCCGCGCTGGCGCCCGACGAGGTTGCCCATTCAGGTCTGTCTCCGGAAAAGGCGGTTGCGGCGATGACGATGCCCAAGGGATTCTCGGCCGGAGTGTTCGCTGCCGAGCCAGATGTGAAGCAACCGATTGCGATGTGTCTGGATGATCGTGGCCGGGTGTGGATCGCGGAAGCGTATGGCTATCCATTTCGACAACCGGAAGGTCAGGGCAAAGACCGCATTCTGTGTTTTGAAGATTCAGACGGGGATGGCAGCTTTGATCGGCGCACGGTTTTCATGGAGAAGCTGAATCTCGTTTCCGGTCTGGAGTACGGCTTTGGCGGATTGTGGGTTGGCGCTGCGCCGTATCTCTATTTCATTCCCATCACTGATGGTGATGCGCCGAAACCGGCGGGCAAACCCCAGGTCATGCTGGAAGGCTTTGCCTGGCAGGATACGCACGAGACGTTGAACAGTTTTCGTTGGGGGCCGGACGGTTGGTTGTATGGCTGTCACGGAGTGTTCACGCACTCGCATGTGAAACGCCCGCAGGATCCCGATTCGAAGCGGCAATATATCAACGCGGGAATCTTCCGCTTTCATCCGACGAAACATGCATTCGAAGTCTTTGCCGAAGGGACGAGCAACCCTTGGGGTATCGACTTCAATGAATACGGCCACGCCTTCATCGAGGCCTGTGTGATCCCGCATTTCTGGCACATCTTCCAGGGTGGCAAATACCAACGTCAGGCGGGTCAACACTACGCGAGCTCTCCGGAAGAGATCGCGCGGGTCGCGCCTGAGTATTGGAAACAGGATTTCTCGGTGCGGGCCCCGAAGCCGGCGTTGCATCCGTATGTGTTTGAGGACATCAAGACCCACGGGGATCATCTGCACTACCTGGGCAGTCGTGCGCACGCGGGGAACAACCGCTCTGATGCCGTCGGCGGCGGGCATGCCCACGCGGGATTGATGATCTATCAGGGCGACAGCTGGCCGGAAGCGTTTCGCGGCAAGGTCTTCATGGGAAATATCCACGGTCAGCGCATCAACATGGATTCGCTCGCGCGCTCCGGTTCCGGGTTCATCGGAAAGCACGCGCCGGACTTCCTGAAATTCAACGACATGTGGTCGCAGGCCTTGAACTTCCGGACGGATCAGAACGGCTCGGTGTTGCTCATCGATTGGTATGATCAGAATCAGTGTCATCGTCGCGAGGAAGAGGTGCACGATCGCTCAAACGGTCGCATCTACAAGGTGATCCATGGGAACGAGAAATGGACTGCGATTAACATGGGCGCGCGGAAGGACATGGAACTCGTGCTTTCGTTGGCCCATCCAAATGTCTTCCAATATCGCCATGCCCTTCGGCGAATGCAGGAGGATGCCGCCGAAGGAAAGTTCAGTGCTGAGGCCCGGGACTATCTGAAAAGCGAGGTCGGTCTCAGGAATGTGCCGGAGCCAAAGAATCGGCTGCTGAAATTCCAGACCGAGGCGGGCAAGCTACGGATACTCTGGGCGCTCCACGTCACCGCCGGAATCACCGACGAGGAGGGGCTGAAATTGCTGCGCTATCCCGGTGAACACTTCCGGGCCTGGGTGATTCAATTGCTACTGGAGAAAAGAAATCCTTCGCAGAAGGTTTTGGATGCACTGGCCGGAATGGCGCGCACCGACAAGTCACCGATGGTGCGTCTCTACATCGCCAGCGCGCTACAGCGAATTCCCGTCAACCAGCGTTCCCCCATTCTCGAAGGTCTGCTTGCGCGGGAAGAGGATGCCAAGGATCATAACCTGCCACTGATGTATTGGTACGCCGCCGAGCCGGTCGTGGGTGCCAATCGGATGTCCGCGATCAAGCTGCTGACCAAGACCAAGATTCCGGCCATAAGGCAACTCATCACGAGACGGATGACTGCTGGTAGGTAAGAGCCAATTCGATCACTTATCGGTTGCGCCGGTAGTGTTTCTTGGCTTCTTCGCGTTCGGCGGCGTTCAGTTTTCCGTCGCCGTCTTTGTCGAATTTTTCGGTGACGCGTTGGACGAGAGTCTTGCGGCCTCCAGATGATCCGCCGAGGCGGTTGACGATGGATGTCGAGGCGGCTTTTCGTACGTGGGTTTCATATGCTTTCCGGAGGGTGCCCAACTCAGCTGGATTCTCGGCCACGACCATCAGGGTGACGCTTCCCATTTCATCGGCGGATTCGCGACCCCAACGGACCCACTTGGGCGGATCGTTGGGATTGTTGATATTGCCGCTGGAATTGTCCCAAACGACGTTTGCGTGGAGCCGTGTTCCTTTGGGCAGCCGGATGTAGTCTTCGTAGTGGTATTGCTCTTGCCAGGAAAAATCCCAATCCGGGATGGAGATCATATCCCGCTTTTCGCCTCCGGGCAGAGTTGCGGACATGTCCATGGCCCGACCGAGGTAATGGGCGTGGGCACTGATGCCAAAGGCCTTCACATCGACAGGCAGCACAAACGAATCCTCTTTCCGATAGTTTGATTCTCCGGGCGGGATGTTGACGCCCGCGAGCGCTCCGAATACGGGTGGCAATTGCACGTGGGTAAACCCCTGGGTGGGAGGTGTAGCGGAGAAATGAAAACCGAGCGTGGAAATCTCCTGCTCTTCCTTGCCCGAGGGATGGAAGTGGGTTGAAAGAATGAGGTCGGAGCCTTTCGGCAGTTTGTAGGCAAGTCCCGTCGGCAGTTTGCGCGGCGCGCCACCGACGGCCCAGCCACCGATGGCGTTGCGCTGAAGTCCCTTGGCCATGCGGCGGAATCCGGGGACGGGATCCTTTGCGTCCAGCTCGCGGGCGCTGCCCTCGGTGTCGTAGTAGAAGAGGGAATGATGAACGATCGATCGGCTGCCCGGTCGGAATTCGATCGCGGTCACCCACTTGTCTTCCTTCAGGTTAAGCGGGATCACAAAGTTGCGGTAGATGTCTGGTCCTTCGGCGGGCAGCGGATAGGCCTTTTCCATTCGCACGACGAGATCCGGTTCGCCGAGTTGCCAGCCATCGATGAACTTGGGAAGCGCGGGGAGCTCGGCGGGATCGCCCTCGGGCATGTCGGCGGCGACCCACGATTTGATGGTGGCGATCTCGGTGGGCTTGAGTCGCCGATCGCCATGGAATCGGTAGTCCTTCGAATCGGCCTGCCAGGGCGGCATGAATCCGTTCTCCAAAACACGTGTGATCAGGCGGCCGCGTTTGCTGACTTCACGATAATTCATGAAGGTGAACGGTGCGGCTTCGCCCGGGCGATGACAGGTCGTGCACTTGTTGAAAACGATGGTCGCGACGTCCGCGGAGAACGTGGGAGTGGTCGCTGCCGAAATCGAAATTGCGGCGAACTGCAGCGCGGCAATCACCCTCACGGTCTTACGGTTGTTTTTCATCTGCTTTGAGGTTTCGAACTTTTGGAATGTAACAGCCGATCGCGTCGGATCTAGGTGTTTTTATAGGAGTGCCTTTGAGCATGGCCTGCAGCGCATCACGCAGCTCGGTGACCGTGGCGCGCCGCCGGCGTTTCCCAAAATCGGCGTAGAGGTTGTTGATGCGGCCCCGGTAGGCGATGACTCCCTGTTTGTCGATCACGACGGCTTCGGGGGTGACCTTCGCGCCGGTCGTTGTCACCAGGCGGTGGTGGCGGTCGTGAAACGCGGTCAGCGATTCGAGGCCGAATTCCTGCTGATGTTTCCTGAGCGTCGCGGTCTTTGCGTCGGGATCCACATAGACAATCGAGAATGAGAAGCCCTGGCTTTCGAACTCGGCCTGGAGGCGACGGATCTCGGGAGAATAGGTGTTCGAGATGGGGCAGTCGTGGGTGATGAAGAACAGGACGGTTCCGTGTCCTTTCACCGCCAGCGGTCGCTTCTCCCCGCCGTGCAGATCGGGCAGGATGAGCGGAGAGTGGGCGCCCGGATCAGCGGCTCGGACGCACCCTTGAAAAGCGAGGAGCAACAATAGGGTCAGAAGGCAGGTTCGCATGGCGCTATTGGTGTCAGCGGATCGCCGAGATGTTTCCACCCTGATAATTTCGGGCATCGGGATCCATGACCATTGCCTTGAAGTTCCACACTGCATTGCTGGAAATAACCGGTTGTTGGTCGCTGGCGTTGCCGATTACTTTGCCGGCCGCGTCCAGAATCTCAAACTCGACCTTCACATAAAAGAAATCGACAGGCGAATGGTTGGTCACGACACCCCTGATGTAGATCAGGTCGCCATACTTTTCCTTCTTCATCTGGTGGCCAAGCATTTGGACGCCGCCCTGTTGTGGTTCTCCGTTCGGTCCCAGGACCGGCGGCGGGTAGAGTCGGCGATAATTCAGAAACGCAGTGACTGCGAGCCCGACAATGATCAGGCCTCCGGTCCAGCGCAGGGCTTTGAGCCAGCCCACGAGCACATCGCCGCAGGACGGGCAGATTTTCAGATCCTTGACCTTACTACCGCAGGATCCGCAACGCTTTTCCCCCACCTGAAGAACTTCCTCGTCCTCGTCATCCCACAGAGACTTGACCTTGGGTGCCAGCTTTCTGCCGACGCCGGCGCGTGAGACGGCCATTGCACCAGGGCGCTTTAGTAGACCCAAGCCGGTTCGTGGAGCGGGCGGTGGTTTGGCCGACGGGGTGAGCGTCGAGGGCGGCGGTGCCTTCAATCCGGCCGGTCTTGGCGGAGGCGGCGCGCCACCTTTTTTGCCGCTCTTGGATTTCGGGAGCGGCGGTTTTGGGGGAGCGGCTGAGGCGGGCGGCAGGGTGGCACCGGGGTCCGGGTCGGTGTCGGGGATTGCAACGATGAGGGGTGCGACGGCCACTGCATCGTCGTCATAAAGAGTTGTTTCCTGCGAACAATGGGGACAGGGCACGACCATCCCGATCGCCTCGGCCGGGAAGGAAATGTTTCCTCCACAGGAATTGCACGGACACTTTGTTTCTTCCTGACTCATTCGCGACAGTTTTTCCGCGAGCGAAGTCCCCGGGGTTCGGAAGTGTCTCCCTCAATTCCCCGGACGTTCAAGGCAATTTCTGGCAACGATGGTATTGCGGGTTTGCCGGATGAGTGCGCGTCGGAGGTCGGTGTGAATTCCGGTCGGGCTTGGGCCGACCGGGTCGTAGGTGAGCTTTTCAGCACTTCCCACCCGCTTTTATTTGACCTCTGTCGGAATTGTCGAATGATCCCGCCATGCCAGATTCGTGGACATCCAAACACATCGGTCTTATGCTCGGACTTCTCTCCGTGGCTTTCCTCCAGACCGGTTGTCAGACCGTTGGCGATGCGGCGTCCTCCGCGTACCGTTCAGCCTACTACGCGACGGTCGAGAAGTTTGGCGTGCATAAGCGGGACATCCTGAAGAAGAAGGTCACGCAGGCGCGCGATGAACAAAAGGAAGCGGGCGAGGAGTTCAAGGATGCGCTGACCACACTTCGCGAAATCTACGCCTTTGACGGTGGTGAACTCGACCAACGCTATCGTGAACTGAACAGCAAATATGAATCCGCCGCTGAGATCGCCGGGACGGTGAAGGAACGCATCGATTCGGTGGCAACCGTCGCGACCGATCTTTTCGGTGAGTGGGAGGCGGAGTTGGAGGAAATCAAGACCATGTCG
>JBLFYM010000110.1:0-19814 GCA_047608975.1 Limisphaerales bacterium
GCAATCCAAAGCGATTCCGATGATCTCCGCATTGAGGCAATCAGGCTGAGCGCACTTTGGAAACAGAATGCCCATGCCACCGCAATTCGTGACATCGCAATCGATCGCGAACAGCCCGTCCCCGTACGCATCGCCGCCACGAAGGCATTGGGCGATCTTGGCGGAGCCACGGCCAACAAGACCCTTGCTGGTTTGGCTGGTCCCGATCAGCCCACCGAACTGGGGCCCGCGGCAATCGCCGCGCTCGCCCGTCGTAATGTCAAACAGGCGGCAACAAGGGCACAGATTCTCCTCCAGCGATCGCCGCCCGAGCATATTGGTTCACTCCTCTCCGCCTTACTCCAACGCAGCGATGGAGCCACTGCCTTGGCTGGCGTGCTCAAGGACAAGCCCGTCGCCATCGACACGGCGAAGTTGATGCGACGCTGGCTTAACACGGTCGGACGATCTGACACGGCACTGATCACTGCGCTCGACCGAATCATTGGCCTCGATACTCCCCTCCCAGAATACACCGCCGATCTGGTGCACTCACTGGCCCGACAGGCACTCGCCAAAGGCAATGCAGCAAGCGGCCGCCAGATCTTTCAACAGCCGCTGGTCAGCTGCACCGCCTGTCACGAAGTCGATGGAGTCGCCGGAGCCAACAGCGCGGTGAAAGGTCCCAACCTCTCGGCGGTCGCGGCCGGTCTACCGATCCAGCTCATTGTGGAAAGTCTGCTTTGGCCGGCGCGACAAATCAAAGAGGGCTATCAGGCAACCCTGGTCACAACCAAGGATGGACGCATCATCAGCGGGTTCGCCTCCAGCGAAGATCGCCAACTGGTGCGCGTTCGTGATCTTACCACCGGCGAACTCGCGACGGTTCGGAAAGCGGACATCAAATCTCGATCGACGAGCGGTTCCATGATGCCACCCGGTCTCACCGCCGGTCTCACCCAACCGGAACTGCTCGACCTGATCAAATACCTGAGCACTCTCAAAACAGGCGGACAATGAGTGGCTACTCCATTACCCACGCCAACCCAGGCACATCCATGAATCGGATATCATTTCAACAACTCGCGATGGCATTACTCTGGCTGTCTTTCGGAGGCATCAGTCACGGCGCAACCGCCATCGCAGACAGGAATACCAACCTCTTTCTGCCGTTGGTCAAACCCGCCAAACCGATCCCCGCCGTCCCCGGACATTTCGCAATTGAACGCTCCCAGACCATCGTGATGTTCGGTGGCGCCAACGCTGCGGAAAGTCAGCGCAGCGGCTGGCTGGAGACCAGGCTCGTCTCCGCCCATCCAAATCACCGCCTCCAGATCCGTAACCTGGCCTGGCCCACCGACACGGTGTCTGAACAATCCCGCCCCCGAAATTTCTTCAGCGGAACCGATCCTGCCTACGGCGAGAAAGACGGGCGGGCTTCCATCAAAGCAGACATGGCCTTCCTCTGGTTCGGCCAGATGGAATCGTTGGCAGGTCGTCCGGGAGTCCCTGCCTTCGAGCAGGCCTACCAGTCACTCATTGCCCGACTTTCAACCTACACCCGGCGAATCGTTCTCATTACGCCCGTTCCTTTTGAAGACCCCCTTGATCTGGGGCTGAATCTGAAGCAGCGCAACCGCGATCTGTCCGCCTATGCCGCCGTAATCCGTAGGCTGGCAACGGAACATCGTCTCCCGGTTGTTGACCTGACCTCAGCTTTTCAAAATAGAAATGCGACGGCGGACGGCGCGATGCTCTCAGACGAGGGACACGAACTCGCCGCCCTGACCTTCGCCCGGCAACTCGGTTTGACCGGACAGCTTCCGCCCTTCTCCAACTACATCCGCGAAACCATCCAGGAGAAGAACGCGTTGTGGCAACGCTACCTCGTTCCATCAAATTGGGCATTTCTGTATGGCAACCGTCAGTCCCAACCCAGCAGTCGCAGCCATACATACAAGCAGCAGCGATGGTTCCCCGGTGAGATCGAGGCCCTTCTTCCTCGTATCCAAAAACTGGAATCAGAAATTCACGACAAAGTGAAATCCGAAGCCAAATAGGCTTTGCGCATTAGCCGCAGCTGTTGAAGTTCATCCTATCGTGACTTGTATTCCACTTCGCCAAGCCTAGGCTTTTGCGAATCCCTGCAATGATTAGACAAGCAATTCTCCTCGGCATTCTCGCCGCCACCACTGTGGCTGCGGCTCCAAAATATCCGACGCCCGTTCTCGTCGAATCCAAACGGATCTGGGACCAGGCACCCCACAACGCGTTCACTGATTTGGTCCTTCACAAAGGCAGATGGTATTGCGTCTTTCGCGAAGGCACGCGGCACGTCTCCCCTGATGGTTCATTGCGAGTGATCACCTCGCTCGATGGCGCAAATTGGAAACCACTCTCCCTCGTCACCCACCCGGATTTTGATCTGCGCGACGCGAAGCTTTCAGTGCTGCCAAATGGTCAGTTCATGCTCAACGGCGCGGGCATGCAGGCGGAGGAAAAGATCCGCTACCACTCCATGACGTGGCTATCGGACGATCAGGGCAAGACTTGGTCCAAAGCAAACCGGATCGGCGATCCCGGTTTCTGGCTCTGGCGGGCACAGGTTCATGAGGAGACCATCTGGTCCTTCGGCTATCGCACCGACCGCGTCCGCACGGATCGTATTTTCCGCCTCTATCGCAGTCAGGATGGGGTGAAATACGAAACCGTCATCCCGCAGGTCAACATCGACAAGGGCGTGGGTGAAGATCGCATCCTGTTTCAGAAAGACGGCTCCGCCCTGTGTCTGGTCCGTCACGAGACCGGCAACAAGCTGGCCTTCCTCGGCAAAGCCAAACCTCCCTACACCGACTGGTCATGGCAGGAACTCAACCTCCGCATTGGCGGCCCGAACATGATTCCGTTGCCGGACGGCAATATCATCGCCGCCACCCGCCTCTACGCGCCCCGGGCCCGCACGTCACTCTCCTGGCTCGACCCGGTCGCCGGCCGACTCACCGAATGCCTGCAACTTCCCTCGGGCGGAGACACGAGCTACGCCGGCATGGTCTGGCACAAGGAAATCCTCTGGGTGAGCTATTATTCCTCCCACGAAAAGAAGACCAGCATCTACCTCGCGAAAGTTCGTTTTGAGAAATAACGGCCCGAACGCTCAGTTTTGGGCGATACCCGATACCCGATACCCGATACCCGATACCCAAACTGCAAAAAACTTTTCGAATACAATTCTCAGTTTGCACGTTTAAGCAATTGGAAACTCCGAGTTTGCTGTCCTAATCCGCAATTCATGTAGTTTCTGGTTTTGCCACCACTGGCAGCCGTTCGAATCAGCAGAATATCAATATGAAGACCATTCGCGCGTTTACGTACTCAGCCATTTTTGTGGCAGCAACGTTGTTTTCATCCCCGGCAACGGCCGGAATTAAGGACCTTTCAAAACGGACCACAAAGGTCGACCAGCTCGTCCAGAAGGTGCTTGGAGAGCAGAAGCTCAAGCCAAACGGCTCGATCAGTGACGCGCAGTTTGTCCGACGAATCTATCTCGCCGCGATTGGCCGCATTCCCACCGCAGCGGAAGCCTCCCAATTTCTCGCCGACAAATCCCACGATAAACGGAACCAGTTGATCGACACCCTGCTTGAGTCCGAAGGTTACGTCTCCCACTTCTACAACTACTGGGCGGACGTCCTCCGCATCAACCGTCGCCTGGGTCGCTCGGGTGCCTCCAACGAGTACGCCTACAAGCACTGGGTGAAGGAGAGTTTGCGGAGCAACAAACCCTTCGACCAGATGGTGTATGAGATGGTTTCGGCTGAAGGAAACGTCTGGGACAACGGCGCCACCGGTTACTACCACCGGGACCGAGGCATGCCCCTCGACAACATGGCAAACACCGTCCGTGTGTTTCTTGGCACCCGGCTCGAATGTGCCCAATGCCACGATCATCCCTTCGACAAGTGGAGCCAGAAGGATTTCTTCAAAATGGCCTCCTTCACCTACGGCGTCCGGGCCGGGTATGACCGGAGCGGGAACAGCAGCTCGATACGCCAGTCCATGAGCAGCGATCGCCGGGAAAAATCGCGAAAGATTGCCGAGAAGGTCTCCGGCATCAAAGGCTTCTATCCCTCCCGCCGAGACAGCGATATCGACAAGATGTATGCGAGTGATGACCGGCGCAACATGGCGCGCCGCAAGGGCATCAAGACCGCCGAGAAATACAAGGCGATCAACCAGACGGTGTTGGCCGCAGTTCAGAAATATGACCGTGAAAACCGCGCCATCGGTCAGCTGGTCAATGACATTTACAATCCCCTGCGTTACTCCGCCATGAGCGTGAACGATCGGGACGCGAAACTCCCGCATGATTACCAATACGACGATGCGAAACCGAATGACACGATCGATCCTTCGCCGATGTTCGACAGTGCCTTCGACAAGGCTGCCATGGAAGACGGTTACCTGCCGACCTATGCGAAGTGGATGACGGACAAGGACAATCCCCAGTTCTCCAAAGTCATCGCCAATCGCCTTTGGAAGAAGGCCTTCGGAGTCGGGCTCGTCGAGCCGGTCGATCAGTTCACCGAATACACCAAGCCCTACAATCCCGAATTGATGGTTTATCTGGAAAAAACCATGAAGGATCTCGATTTCGATATGAAATCCTTTCTGGCCATGCTCTTCAAATCAAAGGCCTGGCAACGCGCCGCGCACACTGAAGAAATCTCTGCGGGAGCTCCGTTCTACTTCCCTGGGCCTGCGCTACAGCGGATGTCTGCCGAACAGATCTGGGACTCGCTGGCGACACTCGTCATCCCCGACCCTGATCACTACCAACCGACGCTGGGCACCGAACTGCGCGCCATTGATCGGGACAAGAAAATCTACGACGCACTAGAAAGCCGCACTCCGGAAGAGTTCAGGGCGATGGTGGACGAACTGGCGGTCGAGGTGAAAGCAAGCTATCTCAAGCAGGGAAAACTTCGTGAGAAATATAATCAGGCCCGAAAGGATGAGGACGAGGAAAACACCCGCACCCTCGCTCGTGAGCTGCGGAGCATTCAGAACGCTATGCGCCGCAAGATCGCCAAGGTCGCCTACAACGGCGCGGACGGCCGCACTCGAAACATGGACTCGCTCATGGCGGGCGCCGGCATGTCCCAGATGGCCGGTGAAGGTGAACGCTACGTGCGCACGTCACTCCCCAAGGTCGCGATCGAAGTGCCGAAAGATCTCTCGAAGACGCAACGCAAGGAATGGACGCGAAACCAGAAAAGATACTCATCCTCCTGGAGACGCACCGCCAGCACGGTGATGCGCGCCTCCGAGTTGCCGACGCCAGCCCCGCGCGGTCACTTCCTCCGCGAATTCGGCCAGTCCGATCGCGAGCTCATTGAGAACGCCAACACCGGCGCGTCCGTCCCCCAGGCGCTGAATCTGATGAACAGCAGCCTCGCGGACATGCTCCGCCACCCCTACTCCGTGCTCGGTCAGGCCCTGAGCAAATGCGAAACCCCGACCGATGAAATCAAAACGCTCTATCAACTGATGCTCACCCGAGCGCCAACCGAAAGCGAAATTGACCGTCTCCTCCGCGAATACAATTCCAACGGCAAGAAGGCCCGCAATAACGTCATCTGGGCCATGCTCAACACCCAGCAATTCATCTTCGCCCTCTAAACATTTATCACCAAAACGTCACCCATGAATACATTCAGCAAAAACGAATTCACCCGGCGCAATTTCATGACCACCGCCGCCAGCTCCCTGCTCGGCGTCGGCATGATGCCCGGATTCGCCGGCAGCGTCTTCGGTAAGGAAGCGGCCGCCAAGCCCGGCTTCCCCATGCGCAAACGGCCAGCCAAACGCCTCATCTATCTCTACATGGGTGGCGGCATGACGCACCTCGACACCTTCGACACCAAGCCCGGACATGAGAACCAGGGCCCGGTGAAGGAACTGAAGACCAACGTCCCCGGCCTTCACCTTTCCGAGTACCTGCCGAGCCTGACCAATCATGCGGACAAGATGGCGATCATCAACAGCATGACCTCCACCGCCGGCGCGCATGAACAGGCCCGCTACCTGATGCACACCAGCTACGAACAGCGGGCCACCATCAAGCACCCCGGCATGGGCGCCTACATGCTGAAGTATCTCGACCGCCTCAACAAAGACCTTCCCGGTTCCGTCTTCATCGGCGGCAACTCCCGGATCGACGGCGGTGCCGGCTTCTTCGAATCCTCCTTCGAACCGCTCGCCATCAATAATCCGGCCGACGGACTGAAGAACATCAAGGCGCGGTTTAATCCCACCGACTTCCGCAACAACCTCGATCTCGCCGCCGACCTCGATGGCGGTTTCCGCAAGAAATACAATCTCAAGGCCACCCGCGCCTACACCGCGATGTACGAAGACGCCGTTCGCCTGATGGAGTCTGAGGATCTCAAGGCTTTCGATCTCCGCGAGGAGAAGGAAGCCACCAAGGAAATGTATGGCGATAATCCGTTTGGCCAAGGCGTCCTGCTCGCCAAACGTCTTGTCGAACACGACGTCCGTGCCATCGAAGTCAGCTATGGCGGCTGGGATACGCATCAGAACAACTTCATCAGCGTGCCGGAACGCACCGCCGTTCTCGATCAGGCACTCTCCGCCCTCCTCACCGATCTCGATCGCAGCGGGATGCTCGATTCAACCCTCGTCGTGCTCGCCACCGAATTCGGTCGCACCCCACGCATCAACACCAACGCCGGCCGCGATCATTACCCGAAAGCGTTCAGCACTGTCATCGCTGGCGGCGGTGTGAATGGCGGCATGAAGTGGGGCAGAACCACTCCCGGCGGCGAAGAAGTCGAAGAGAACGCGCTCACGCCGCAGGACTTCAATGCCACGATCGCTTACGGCCTCGGAGTATCCGTTGACCGGGTCGTCATGAGTCCCAGCCTACGTCCTTTCAAGGTCGCCCACAAAGGCAAGCCCGAGACTCGTATTTTCGCCTGACCTTCAGGAACAATTCAAAATCTCAACGCGTGCGGCAGGAAACTGCTTCACGCGTTTTTTTGTTCGAGCGATCTCCTTGCCGCATGCCAAAAACCTTCGCATGCTCCCCCTTAGTCACCCCGCCATGCCAGATCGCTCCAAGTAGTAAATGAACTCTGAACTTCCACCCAATCCTTACGTCTGGGCAACCATCGACGATGATGACCGAAAACTGTTCGAGCAGAAGCTCAAGCACTTCGTGCCCCCCAACTCCTTTGATGCTCACGCCCACCTTTGGCGCGTCAAAGACCTGGGCGACCCGACGCCCGCGCTCGCCGCTGCGGGTCCTCCAGAGGTGACCCGTGCGGTGTACGATGAGCGTCTCTCGCAGTGGATGCCCGATCGTTGTCCGGCGGGCGGACTGTTCTTCCCCTTCCCCACCCGCGTGCTCGATGTGGATCCGGCGAACCGCTTCCTCGCCGAGCAGATGAAGGACGATCCGAACTCCCGTGGGCTCATGATCATCACGCCAAAACAGGATCCGGCCGAAGTCGAACGACAGGTGCTCGAAGACGGTTTCGTCGGCTTCAAGGTCTACCATCTCTTCGCCGCCCGCGCTGACACACTGTTTGCTCCCAGCGAAGAATTCATTCCCGAGTGGGCTTGGCAACTCGCCCACCAACACGGGCTCGTGATCATGCTTCACATGGTGCTTCCCCGCGCCTTGGCTGAACCTGCCAATCAGACCTACATTCGTTCACGCTGCCGGCAATACCCGGGCGCGAAGCTGATCCTCGCCCACGCAGCGCGAGGTTTCTGCGGCCGACACACGGTCGAAGGCATCGACTCGCTACGCGGATTGGACAACGTCTTCTTCGATACCTCAGCGGTCTGTGAACCGGAGGCGTTCGAAGCAATCCTGAAAACCTTCGGTCCCACCCGGCTCTTCTTCGGCGCCGACTTTTGCGTCACCGAAATGCGCAGCCGTTGCGTCAATCTGGCCGATGGTTTCCTCTGGCTCGACGAACTTCGACCCGATTTCAGCCGTTCCCGCTTCGCGAAACCCGCACTGCTGGGAATCGAATCGTTGCTGGCACTTCAGCAGGCCTGTCGCAACCAATATCTGACCGATGGCGATGTGGAGGAGATTTTCTGCCACGGCGCGCGTCGGCTGTTGGGACTGCCTCTGACACAGGAACTTCCGAACGTTCAAGCCGCCTATCGCGAAGCCAAGGAAATCATCCCCGGAGGCACCCAGCTGCTCAGCAAACGTCCAGAGATGTTCGCGCCGGAACAATGGCCAGCCTACTACCGCGAAGCCCGCGGCTGCGAAGTGATCGACATCGAGGGCAACCGTTTCATTGACATGAGCCTCAGCGGCATCCTGTCCTGCATCCTTGGCTTCAGCGATCCAGACGTGAACGCCGCCGTGATCCGGCGCGTGAATATGGGATCGATGGCAACGTTGCAGACTTATGATGAAGTCGAGTTGGCCAAGCTCCTCCTGCAGATTCATCCTTGGGCACAGCAGGCACGATTCACCCGAGCTGGCGGCGAATCGATGGCCGCCGCCGTTCGAATCGCCCGAACCTTCACCGGCCGAAACAAGATTGCGCTCTGCGGCTATCACGGTTGGCACGATTGGTATCTCGCCGCAAATCTCAGCACCGCTGATTCCACCGCGAATCCGGATCAACTCACCGGTCACCTACTCCCCGGACTCGAACCCAGTGGTGTTCCTTCTGAACTGGCGGGATTGGCCCATACCTTCCACTACAACCGACTCGATGAACTCGACGGCATCCTCGCAAAGCACGGTCCTGAGCTCGGTGCAATCGTGATGGAACCCACGCGGCACACCGATCCAGACCCCGGCTTCCTCGAGGGTGTGCGCGAACGTTGCGACCGATTGGGCATACCGCTGATCTTCGACGAGATCTCCATCGGCTGGCGACTCGGCCTAGGTGGAGCGCATCGCAAATTTGGAGTAAACCCTGATCTGGCCGTCTTCGCCAAAGCCCTCGGCAACGGGTTTCCGATCGGCGCGATCATCGGCACCCGCGATACGATGCAGGCCGCGCAGTCTTCCTTCATCTCCAGCACCTTCTGGACCGAAGGCGTCGGTCCCGCTGCCGCACTCGCATGTGTGAAAAAGTTGATGAGCCACGACGTCCCCGCACACCTGGCAAGTATCGGTTCACTTGCCATCAACGGTTGGCATGACCTTGCCCGCAAGCACGCCCTTCCGATCCAAACACCCGGCCGACCCGAACTTGCCCTGCTCGCCTTCGATCATCCGCAATCTGCCGCCCTCACCACATTGATGACCGCCCGCATGCTGAAGCGCGGTTACCTCGCCGCCGGAGGCTTCAACGCCACCTTCGCCCACGAACCACGCCACGTCGCCGATTACCTGACCGCACTCGATGAAGTCTTCGGTGAACTCGCCCAGGCAATCACCACCGACGACATCGAAGAACGTATCGGTGGCCCGGTGAAACACACTGGCTTTGCGCGTCTGACCTGAACCATTCTCACTATGAGCGAACAAGATTCTCCCAATACAAAGCAAACAACGCCGAGCCCCCCGGAGGCGGATAATTCCAAACCAGCCGGAACGGAACGTCTGGTCAGTCTCGATACCTTACGCGGTTTCGACATGTTCTGGATCATGGGCGGAAAGTCGATCATCGCCGCCTTGGCCGCCTTCACCTCTTGGGAATGGCTGCACTGGGTGCTTGAGAATCAGATGGAACATCCGGAATGGAATGGCTTCGCACTGTGGGACCTGATCTTCCCGCTGTTCCTTTTCATCGCCGGCGTCTCAACCCCGATCGCGATTGCTAACCGACTGGTCAAAGGCGACAGCCGCGCCCAGATCTACCGCCACATTATTCAGCGTGGTTTGGTGCTCGTGGCACTCGGTGTCATCTACAACGGATTCCTCAAGTTCAACTGGGCGGATGCTGACAAGTGGGAAAACGTCCGCTACTGCAGTGTCCTCGGGCGAATCGGCCTGGCCTACATGGTTGCCGCGCTGATCGTGATGAACACGCAATGGCGCGCCCGCATTTACTGGATTATCGGAATCCTCGTTGGCTATTGGCTCGCCCTGAAATTTGTTCCCATCCCCGGATTCGGTGCCGGTGATTTGAATCCCGGACACACCCTCACCGACTACATCGATCAGCAGTTGATGCCCGGGAAGTTATACCAGGGTGACCGCGATCCCGAAGGACTCTTTGCAACGATCCCGGCGGTCGCCACGGCGCTCATTGGTGCCGCCACCGGATCCCTGCTGCAATGCCGCACTCTGAGTGGGATGCGGAAGACTGGAATCATGGCCGCCGCCGGCGTCGGATGTCTCATCTTGGCCGCGATCTGGGGACTCAGCTTCCCGATCAACAAAAACCTCTGGAGCAGTTCCTTCGTGCTGCACTGCGCCGGATTGAGCCTTTTACTGCTCAGCCTCTTTCACTTGGTGATCGACGTCTGGAAAATCCGTTGGTGGACATTCCCGTTCATCGTCATCGGAGCCAATTCGATCCTCATCTACATGGCACCGAAGTTCATCGACTTCTACCGCTTCACCCATGGTCTCCTCGATGGACCTGCTTCGTTGCTCGGTGATTTCGGTCCCGTGCTGATCGCCCTCGGCTTGGTGCTCATCAAGTGGCTGATGCTGTTGCTCTGCTACCGAAAACGGATCTTCCTAAAAGTCTGATCAGGCAATTGCATTCGGAATATTTCTCGTGGTTCCCCACCTTCACTGTTAATCCCCGAAACGGTCTTTTTGCACAGAAAGTGCGGCAGGTTTGTTTCGGTTCTGTTGTCGGAAGGGTGAATGTCGACTTCTTGGTTTATCGTTTTTCCACTGCGTGTGCTTAGCGAATATTCATATTCGCCGAGAATGTCGAAGTTGAAGCGACCCTTGACATCCGTCTTTCCGAACGCGTTCACGTAGCCGCCACGGTCCACACTTTAGGGGCGAGCCAGGGCGTAGACTTCCACGCCGGGGATGGGCCATCCGGTTTCGTGATCGACCACGAATCCGGTCGCGGTGTGTCCCTTCTTGAGTTTGATCACAATCTCGTTGCCGTCAGGTTTGAATTCTCCGCCGTAGGTCTGGTAGCCGCGATTCTCAGTGACGGCGATGCGGTAATAGCCCGCCCTGTCTTGTCGATTCAGAACGACCAGGAGTTCCCCGTCCGGTTTTGGATTTCAGCGTGATTCGGGCGGGTTCGGCGCGTCGGAGTTTCCATGTCTCAGGCTGATTCGCAGCGAGCTTGAGCGTCTGTCGACCATGCTGGTATGCCCTCGCACGAACGGTCAATTCAAGCGACCGGGTGAGAGCATCGGATACAACAATATCGCCGAGCGATTCGCTGCGAAGAACTGGGAGCGGAGACCAGCATTTGAAATCGTATTTCCCGCGAACGAGCGCGTTCGTGATGGGGATGCCGGTATCGTCGGTAATCGTAAGTTTCGCGGTGAACCCGTGATTCAGCACGATGTCGATCTCCTCAAGTTTCGCTCCCAGATCACCGATCAAGGGTCCGATCAGAGTTGGAGCAAAACCATCGCCCTGGGCGGAGTGCGTTCGCAAGCGTGCGCCAGTCTTCACCAACAAAGAGATTCACATCGGTCATGAGAGTTTTTTGGATTTGGACTTCTTACGTTGATCGATCAGGCGACGGATCTCGGACAGTTCCTCGTCGCTGACGTCCGATTCATCGAGCAGGTGTTGCATGACGCGGGAGGCGCGACCGCCGAAGACGTTTTGCAACAGGCCACGGATCACCGGACCAAGTGTCTGACGCTGGGATTCAACAGCGGCGTAGACGTGGGCACTCCCCTGACGTGAGCGCGTGACGAGGCCTTTCTTTTCCATGTTCTGCATGACGGTGAGAACGGTGGTGTAAGCGCGCTGCTTGCCATCGGGCAAGGTGTCGAGCAGCTCGCGGACGGTGCTCGGACCGCGTTCCCAGAGAATGGACAGAACCTGGAGTTGGAGATTGGAGGGCTGATTTGTTTTCGGCGGCATAACTGCTATGGTAGTAATACTATGGTAATAGTAGTTGTCAGATGGGATTTTTAGGGCCGCGATATCAGAGCCGCTCAGAAGATATTCTCTGGATCGGGCAAGCGCTGTGCGTCAACAATGCCGGCTCCCCTCCCAGCGTGGAGCAAAGATACTAACCATGTCCATTATCAGTGCACTCATCCAAAATCGCTGCGCTTGGCTGGTCGCCAGCCTCTGTCTGTTTTGGGCCGCCAACCAAACCCACGGAGCGACCGGATCGCAGCCGGTTTTTGTCCATTACATGGCCTGGTACGAAACCAAGGAATTCAGCGGACATTGGGGATGGCATTGGACGATGAATCACTTCAAACCGGATCGAATTCGACCCGATGGACAGCGTGAAATCGCAGCGCATGATTATCCGTTGATCGGGCCCTACGATTCAAATGATCCGGATACGCTCGAATGCCAGGTGCTGCTGATGAAGATCGCCGGCATCGAGGGAGTGATCGTGGATTGGTATGGCCGGGAAAAGTTTCGTGATTACGCAACGATACATCGGAATACGAGCCACCTGCTGAAGTTCGTGAAAAAAGCTGGGCTAAGATTTAGCCTCTGCTTTGAGGATCAGGCGGTGAAACATCTCATTGAGGCAGGCCAACTGACGAGGGAAGCGCAGGTCGCCCATGGCAAAAACACCTTCGCTTGGTTGGCGAAAAACTGGTTCTCGGACGAGGCCTATCTTCGGATCGCCGAACGGCCGGTGCTGCTGGTATTCGGACCGCAGCACTATTCCCAAGCACACTGGGACCAAATCACGAAAGGCTCGGTTCAGAAGCCACTGTTGTTGGGGCTTCCGCATCTGTCCAAGGCCAACGGATTCAATGGAGCGTTCGGCTGGCCACCGGTAACCGGAGGCAGGGAGATCCGCCCACGTGAATGGGGCACTTACCTGGACCAACTGTATGCACGGAGTGCGGGGGAAACGATCGTCGCGACCGCGTTTCCGGGATTCCGCGACATCTATTCGGAAGCCGGACTGCACGACAGCTACGGTTCGATTCAGGAACGTGAGGGAAAGACATTGGTCGAAACCCTCGCGCGGGCGCAGGACAGTTCGAGTCCGCTGATTCAGATTGCCACCTGGAACGACTATGGCGAAGGCACGGTGATCGAACCCACCCGCCGATCAGGATATCGATTTCTGGAGACAGTCCAGCGCCAGGTCGGTGTTTCCGGAAACCGCCATCAACTCCGGCTGCCGGTAAAGCTGTATGAATTGAGGAAATCCAGTGGCCAGAATTCTGAGCTAAATAAACAGCTGGATACCATTTCGGGGCATCTCTTTGCCGGGCGGTACGACGTCGCTGGCCGACTTTTGAACAGCCTCTAAAATTCGAATTCCGCCCTGTTTTTCTCTCGCGCTGAGGCAAAATTCTGCCAATTTTATAGTGCTAAGCGTTGTTGAACAAACTGCCCTCCTCGACCAATGAACAAATCTGTTATCGCGATTGTGCTCCTCCTAGCCCTCGGTTTCGCCGGCTGTGGCGATCAAGCTGTGCCCACGCCAGCGCCCGCTGCCTCGGCTCCAATCCAGCCCGCGCCGGTAAGCTTTGCCCAAAATGTGGGCACTGTATTCGTATCCAAATGTGCGGGCTGCCACATCAAGGACAGTAAGGGTGGATTGAGTCTCGAAACGTTCGCGAGTCTGATGAAGGGTGGAACTAATGGGGCGGTCGTCATTCCGGGCAAGCCGGATGAAAGCAGCCTGGTTCAGTTGATCGAATCCGGGAAAATGCCTGCGAAGGGCGATCCTCTCAACGACTCTGAGAAGGCGAACATCCGTGAATGGGTGGCCAAAGGCGCAAAATTTGACGGAGAAAAGGAGGACGTGAAGTTGGCGGACTACATCGTCGTCGAGCAGGTCGAACAGGCAGGCGGACGCGGCGGCCGTGGTGGCGGCGGATGGGATCCGGTGGCGCAGTTCGACAAGGATGCCGACGGCAAGCTCAGCAAAGAAGAGGCTCCAGATCGGATGAAGGAAAGTTTCGACGAAATCGATACCGACAAGGACGGCGCGATCACGACGGAAGAATTTCAGGCGCGGATGCGCTCGCGAACCGGCGGACGGGGACGCGGCGGTGATCGTACCCGCGGCGGTCCTCCAGAACGCAGCGGAGAAGCAGCGCGCGGCGGTTCAACTGGTGATACGGGCACCAAGGCTGGTTCGAAGGATCGCCCACAGCGGCCCGCATTCGACGAATGATCGCGCAGTGGGTCAGACGACAGAATTGAGCGCGATGTCAGGGACGTTCAGGCCGTAGTCCACATGGCCGATCTTGTCTGCCAGCACAAATTTCGCCGATCCCGCACTGACCTTTTTGTCCAATCGCATGGCGGCAAACAGCTTTCGTCGTTGAGCGGTGGACAAGTCGATATCGATCGGCAAACCAGCGCGCCGGAACAACTTCTCGATTCGATCCGCGGCCGCAACCGGAAGTCCGTGCAGTTCGCTCGAAAGCCGGGCTGCCTTGACTTGTCCGATTGAAATCGCTTCTCCGTGCAGATAGGTGCCATACGCGGTGATCGCCTCGATGGCGTGCCCGATGGTGTGGCCAAAGTTCAAAATCGCCCGCAAGCCGTCTTCCTTCTCGTCTTCACCCACAACCGCAGCCTTGATCCGACAACTCACCGCAATGGCGTGAGCCAAGGCGTCAGGATCTCGTTTGAGCAGCGCGCCGAGATTGTTTTCCAGCCATCTGAAAAACTTCGCATCGTAGATGATGCCGTACTTGATGATCTCCGCGATGCCTGCCCGAAGCTCCCGCTTGGGGAGGGTCTTTAACGTGTCGAGATCACAGAGCACGAGTTCCGGCTGGTGGAATGCGCCAACCAGATTTTTGCCGGCGCGAAGATTGACTCCAGTTTTGCCACCCACCGAGCTGTCTACCTGGGCCAACAAGGTCGTCGGGATTTGGACGAACTGAATTCCCCGCAGGTAGGAAGCGGCGACAAATCCGGCGAGATCCCCCACCACCCCACCACCCAGTGCGACGACGAATGATTTGCGTTCGATCCGGTGCTGAGCAAAGGAGTCGAAGCATCGCTCCATTGAACGAAGGTTTTTGGATTTTTCACCGGCAACGATTTCCATCGCGACAGGATCGAAGCCGGACTGGGTGAGTGATTTGAGAACGCGTCGACCGTAGCGCGGAGCAACGTTGCTATCGGAGATGACGGCGCAACGTTGGCCCAGTTTCAGACGGGCACATTGCGACCCGATCTGGTCGAGCAGGCCATTGCCAATTCGAATATTGTAACTGCGCGTCCCCAACGGGACCTTTACGGTTCGCATCTGGACAGGCTAGTTGGATGCGCGATCGATGTCCAATCGATGCGACGTAAACGTCGCGCTCCTTGGGCTTACGCGATGTCCAGACCGGGGCGCGACCTCTACCAACCTTCAATTTAGTGAGGGAGCCAAAGCATCAGGCCGATCATCGTTGCGAAGACAGCGGCGATCAGACTCCAGAAAAGCAGATCCGTATTGGAACTGTCGGGGGCGCTTACGGGGGCGAGCCAGAACCGTAGTCGGGCACTACCCAGCTCGAGGTGGTCCCCGTTTTTGAGGCGCGCCTGATCGGCGGGTTCGCCGTTGACGATCAGAGTTCCCCGGCCTTGTGTGACAATGGAGAACCCGGTTTCGGCATCGAAGGTGATGGAAGCGTGCTCATCCCAGACGCCTCGCGAAGTGATGCAGACGGTATTCTTGCCGGCACGACCGATGTTGCAGGGGAACGTATCGACCGGAATGAGCTGTGTGTTCTTTCCGCTCGTTAGTTCGAGCTGAACCATCAGTAGAGGCGTCGGGGCACGTTGATCTGATCGCCGGGATAGATCGGCACATCCAGCGAACGATTCTTTTTGGCCCGTTCACAATCGACTTTGAAGGAGCCTCCATCCGCACGGATTACCTCGACGCTCCTGGTGCGGGCAAACGGGGTAAATCCTCCGGCAGTCGCCACCGCTTTGAGAATGGTCAAGCCGGATGAGTGGGGATATCGGGAATCACGCGTGACCTGCCCTCGTATGTAGAAGAACTGGTTGTTTGCTCTTACAAGAACCAGCATTCGCTCGTAATAATCGGGCACGTACCGATCACGAATTTCATCCTGAACATCAGCGGCCAGGCGGCCGTTCACCGAAAACGATTGGTTGTGCAACAGCTTTATTGTCCCCGAAGCAGGAATTTTTTGATCGAACGAGGCAGGTCCACCCGGGAAGTCAGTGAGCGTGATGGCCACTTCATCACCAGGGCGAATCGGCTGATCTTTAATTACGATGGGATCCACCTTTATTGGGTCAACATCGCGTGGCTCAATACAAGAAACGGCCATGAGAGCCAGCAGAGGAAGCATTGCCTTCAACGAATTGATCCAGCCTGAAGTATTTTTCTGACGCATGTTTGGGAGGTAGCTACCGGAGTGCCATTGAAGTTTCAATACTTTGATTTGAGATCGGTGGCATCCGCATCCGTATCGGTGGTCCGCGCTTTGCGTTCGGCCTTTCCTGACATCTTCCGCGGTTGGTGGTCGATGTTGCTCCCGGATTCGGAGGTACTCTCGTGATAGTGATAGCCGCTGTAGTAGTAATAAGACGCGTCACTCGACACGTTGATGTTGTTCAACACCACACCGAGCAGAGTGCCGCCGACCTTTTCAATCATCTGCCGTGAACGAATGGCGAGTGATTGTGGATACTTGCGGTATTGGATCACCAAGAGCGTGAGATCCACCATACTGGTCAGCACGGTGGCATCGCTGACGCCCATGAGCGGCGGGGAATCGAGCAGAACGAAGTCGTAACGACCCTGAACTTCTTTCAGGAAATCTTTCATCTGTTGAGAATTCAGAATGCCCATGGCGCTGCTGGGAAGCTTGCCGCTGGGCAGAACGTCCAGATCCGACTGATCGGTTTGCTGAATCACGTTCTCCAACGTGTCCTGCGCGAGGAGATAGTCGGTGAGTCCGGGAGAATTTTCGATGCCCAGTCGCTTGTGGAGACTTGGACGGCGAAGATCGGAATCCACCAGCAACACTCGGTTGCCGTTCTGCGCGAAGATGGTAGCCAAATTAAGGATGGTAGTGGACTTCCCTTCCCCCGCGCCGCCACTTACGACGGTGATGGTATTGGCGTTCGTCTTCTTGTTGGTGAAAAGGATGTTCGTCCGCAACACCCGGTAGGGTTCCGCGTGCGGTGTGTCCGGATCTTCGTTCAGCAATACGCCCACGTTCTGAGGGATGACCGCCAGCACCGGTGCCTGCAGCATCCGTTCGACATCGTCGATCGTCTTCACGCTGGTATCGAGATACTCAATGAAGAATGCCATGCCGATTCCCATGACGGCCCCCAGCACGACTCCCAGCGCGATATTCAGGGCAACCCGGGGCGTGGCGGGAAGGATGGCCGGTTCAGCGGGATCAATCACTTCAACCGCCCCAGTCCGGCCGATGTCCGCATCGATCTCCTCGGACTCGATTTTCAGTTCGATCGTATCCCGGATACGCTCCTGACGTTCCAGCGTTTTTTGGAGATCCATGTAAAGCTGCCCGGTGGAGGCCGCTTTTCGATTCTGTAGGCGTGCTGCTGTAAGCTGGGTTGCGCGATCGTCGTAGCTGGCCTCCATGGCTTTCACGTCCGTCTGGAGGCCAATCATAATTCCCCGAACGCGGGAATCGATCTGCGTCTGGATCTCGAGAATCACCTGGGTCATCCGTTCGATATCCGGATTCTTGGGGCCCAGTTCCTGGGATTTGGCGACGAGTTCCTGACGGGCAGTGGTGAGTTGCTCATAGAGGCGGGGAAGATTGATCTCGTTCGGCTGGACGGTCATCAGCGCATTTTTGAGAACCTCCAGATCGAGACGGCTAAGTTCAGCCAGTTGGGTTTTCTTCTGAACAAGCGACGCATTAAGCTCGATGTTCAGCATCTCCAAAGCGCGCACGCGCTCGCTGTCCAGCGTCACGGCGACCTTGCTGGGGGTTTCCATGATGACGTCGAACTCGAGATCGTCGCGCAGCTTCTTCACCGCCGCAGATGCGGAGGCCACCGCGTTGTTGGAGTCCACAAGTTTTTCGCGCATCTTGGCGATGCCCCTTGTGACCTGGGTGATTCGGTTTTTCTCCCGGGTTTCAGCGTAAATCTGCGCAATGGTGTTGGCAATATCCGCAGCTTCCTTCTTGTCCTCACTGTAGACGGTCAACGCGATGATGCTCGTGTTTCGAACCTGGCTGGGATCAATACGTTTTTCCAAGAGGCCCTTGGTTTTTTGACGGGTAAACTCACCGCCGCCGTATCGGGCACCCCAGACGCGCCCGAGTTCAAGCTTGTCGATCACCGGGTAGAGGACTTCCGAGGACTGGAGCCGTTCGAATTGTGTGAGGATAAAGAAGGGATCAAAATCGGGTCCCTGTGGGGCGCTGCTGAGCAGCCCAATATCCGTGGCGGTATCTTTCTTCACCATCATCCGGACCGTACTCTTAAAGGTCTTGGGCAGGAGGTAGGTGACGAAGGTGGCGACCAGCACCACAAAAATGAAATTGACGAAGATGACGCCCTTCCGCAGCCGCAGAATGCGCCAATAGTCCAGGAAATGGAGACGGTTGTCGGTTGGCTGGCCGTTAGTTTGATATTCCATAGCTAAAAAAAGGAGGCCAGGCGGAATCCCAGCCTCCAAAATGTGAGCAAAAACCAGTAATTCTCAGTACTGATAGTTCAAGCCAATGAAGCCGCGATGTCGCGCAAACTCACGACCACCAAGCGGCGATGAGAGATCATCAAAGCTGTAACCGGTCTCGGCGTTCAAAGTGCCATCACCGAAGATGTCGTAGATGAACGTTAAACCCAGAGTCGCCAGTTTGTCGCGTTTGGAGTCCGCGTCGCCCTCGAAAAACGTGAAGATCTGATACTGGTAGGCCAGATTGGCGGAGAGTGGACCAAACAGGCGGTGATCGATCGAGCCGTAAAGGGTGGTCGTTTCCGAATCGAGGGTGGGATTCGCATTTCCTGCGCGAAGTCCAACATCTGTTCCACTCCGAGCGTTCTTCACCCCGAAGGTGAATTTCGTATCGGTCGCGGCTTCGTATTGAATCGCGGCATCAGCGTATGGGTTGATCGCATCATCATCCGAAGTCGCCACCGCATTTGGATATTTGGTGTACTGCACGCCGACCGAAGCCTGGATCGAGGTGACGTCGTTCAATTCATAGTCGGCACCCACATCCAAAGTGTGCGTGTATGAATTCCGCTCGTTCGCGAAGATGTCGCGGGGAACCCCGGGGGTGATCGCCGCGGCCACCAGGTCTTTGCTCGTTGACCGGTAGTATCTGAATCCATATCCGACGTGAGCATCCAACACCTCGCTCATTTTCCAGTGCGGATCGACGTTGAACTCGTGGGTCATATTGTCCAGCAGCGCGGACCGGCCTCCGAGACCGTCCTGCTCGAAATCGATGAAGCTATTCTTGTAACCCGCAACAAGGTCGACCAATTCGCTCACATCGTAGCGACCTTGAAGAATGAAATCATTGTCGAAGTAACTGCCCTCCGACTTGATTGGGGTGACACTGTTCACACCCGGCTCCTGCGCGTACGCAAAGTCGTTCTGAAGCGTCAGTTGTAGCCGGTCGGAAGGTGTGTTCTGAAGGATTATTCCAACCTTATGCTGCTGGTCAGTCCGATTGTTTGGGCGTCCCTCGAAGAAGCGCAGCCGATAGTCGTAGCGCAACTGAAACTCAGAGGGCCCTTCCGAAGTCTGCCAAGTCCCGATCGGATT
>JBLFYM010000111.1:0-19322 GCA_047608975.1 Limisphaerales bacterium
ACGCAAGCGAGGCATTTCGGTCAGTTCCACAGTGCTACAGTTCGACTACGAGGGATTTCGCATCAACCTGCTGGATACGCCCGGGCACAAGGATTTTTCAGAAGACACCTATCGCGTTCTGACGGCAGTCGATTCGGTGGTGATGGTGATCGATGCCGCCAAGGGCATTGAGCCGCAGACCCGGAAGCTCTTCGAGGTCTGCCGACAACGAGGCGTGCCCATCTTCACGTTCATGAACAAGTGCGACCGGCCGATGAAAAATCCGCTGGAGTTGCTGGACGAGTTGGAGAATGTCCTCGGAATCAGTTCCTTCCCCATCAATTGGCCGGTGGGGACAGGCTTCGAGTTTCAGGGAATCTTCGATCGACAATCGCGTGACATCTCCCTGTTCGAGAAAACGCAGGGTGGACAGTTCCGGGCACCAGAAGCGATCGGCGATCTCTCCAATCCGTTGATCCGCGATCGGCTGGATGACGAGACCTTTGCCCAGGTGAGCGAAGAACTCGAAATGCTCGAACTGGCCGGCGAAGAGTTCGATCACGCCAAGGTTCTGGCGGGTGAAACCACGCCCGTCTACTTCGGCAGTGGTCTGAACAATTTTGGAGTCCAGCATCTGCTCAATGGTTTTTTGAAATACGCCCCGCCGCCGGGACCGCGAATGGTGGAAGACCACATTGTCGAGCCCGACCACGACAAATTCTCCGCCTTCATCTTCAAGATCCAGGCGAACATGGATCCGCGACATCGCGATCGGATTGCCTTCATGCGCATCTGCTCCGGCAAGTTCGAACGCGACATGTCCGTCCCCCACCCACATGCGGGAAAGAACGTACGGCTTTCCAGCTCACACAAGCTTTTTGGAAACGACCGCGAAACCGTGGATGAAGCCTATCCCGGGGACATCATTGGTTTGGTCGGCCATTCGGAATTTGGCATTGGCGACACCTTGAGCTGCGATCCAAAGATCACTTATCGTGAAATTCCCCGTTTCGCGCCCGAATCGTTTTCCTTCCTGCACAACACCAACACCGGCAAATTCAAACAATTCCGCAAGGGTCTTGAACAGCTCTTGCAGGAGGGCGTGATCCAGGTGCTCGAAATTCGAAATTCGGTTGCCAAAATCCCGCTGCTGGCAGCGGTCGGCCCGCTCCAATTCGAAGTGGTGCAATATCGATTGGAATCCGAGTACACCGCTGAGTCACGGCTCGAACCGGCGTCTTGGGACACGCTCCGGTGGTTACCGGACCTGACCGAGGAAAAGCTCGATGCGCTGTCTCTCCCCACCGGTGCCAGCGTCGCCAATGACATGGATGGCAACAATGTTGTGCTCTTCACCAGCTCGTGGTCCGCAGATTACTTCAGCGAACTGAACGACGGACTCCAACTTTCAAAACTCCCCCCCTCGCTCGCCGGACACGTCTGATCGCGGCCCTGAACCGAGGCTTTGATTCTCCCAAACCCGGGAATTGCACCGGGCAACCACGAGCTTCGACGCAGTCTATTTTCCGAGCGACCAGCTACTCTTCCAGCGCGCAGAAACACCACCAAGCCATGACCGACACGCCCACAACACCAACCCTCGGTTTGGCCGCTTCGCCTGCCACGTGAAGGAGCAACGCTGGGCTTACGGCCATGCCCCGCGATCCCGAGGCTATCTCGACCAGTGACTCCACAGTGCGTAGCTGCGATCGCGAGTCAGTTGCCGGGAAACTTCCCTTTGGCATGGCCCCAATCTGCGGGCTGGTATCGCAAGTCCAATTCCGGCGTGTCCAACCGTCGGCCGCCTTCGGCCAAGCTGTGCATGGCACGATCCAAGATTCCCGTTGTAAGAAGTGTACGTTCCACGGGATAGGGCGCGCGACCATGATGGATCATGTGCTCAATGCCTTTCAGCAGCCAGGCGAAGTGCCCATAGGGCGCGCGCTCATCGAGCTCGATCCAGGTGGCCGCCTTTGACTTGTCCTCCAATCTCGCCGCAAAACCGAACTGATGGCAAACGCCATTCATCATGGCAAGCGTGGCCCGCAGCCCGTCCCGATACTCAATCAGATAGAACGGACTATCCGGCTTGAGGTTGTCTTCGATTCGTCCCTTGCGAACTGCCGGCTGCGCAGCCATCGCCGCTTCCAACAACTCCCGGTTCCATTCCCCTGCCCGCTCCGCGTTCCAGATCGCCTCACCGGTGATCGCCCGCACCGATTTCACTCCGGACTCACCACCAAAACGTCTCTCCACCATGCACTGCAATCCTTCCAAAGCGTGGAAACCGTAGGCCTCCGGTCCGCCGTATCCGATTCCGACCGCGTCCCGAATTCGTGCACCGCGATCCAAGATGAATTCCGGCCGACGCCACGCCACTGGAATTGAAGATCCCGCCATCAATGGGAACTTCACCGTGCGGGCAGTATCCACCATGTGTTTGGCATCCGCCCACGCGTATCCCAAATGCTTGTCGTTAAATACTGGAACCGAGCTTCCGTGCTTCCGAAAGGCCGCAACGATCTCATCAAAGAATCGGCGGCGCGGATATTGAATCTGCCCGGTTTTCGGATGTTTGGGATAATCGCCGTGCTCGCCGATGCTGATTACCCCGCGAACCGGAATCGAACTTTGCCCGACCGTCACCGCGCCTTCAATGGAATCAAAGACCGGCACCTTGAAACGTTTGGCCAGTTCGATCCCCATGGCGGATGAAGCGGGCTGATCGATGTAGAGTGCAGCCAGCTCCAGTCCCGGTCCAATACCGCCCTGCTGATCGTAGCCCTCCAAGATTTTCCCGAGAATCACGTCGGCATGGGACCCGCGCTTGTAAACCGTGACGACACCCGCCACTGGCAGCTTCGGCTGATGCCGCACGTCATGCGCCCAAGCAGGAAGCACTGCCGCCGCACCGCCGGCCAAAGCCGATTGAAGAAACCGTCGCCTGGAGGTGACTACCTCACTCATATGCCGAGAATTCATACAAAATTGGGATATCCCGAAAACCCTGCATCTGTCTTTACCTCGCGTCAACGCAGCCGGTGGCGAGTTGTCGATCAAACTGGGTGATAGACCGGCAGAGATCTTCCACCGAGGTCCGGCTCCCTTGATCAGCCGTTCTGTCCAAATCAGAAGTCACCCGAAAATCCATCTTGTGTTCAATGCCCTCCCCCCCCGACAATTCCGACTGCTTCCCTCACCGTCATTCCGGGCCGGAGGCGCACTGCTAAGATGAACAGATTCACAACCCTCACAATCCTACTGTCGTTGAGCCTCCTCAGCACCACGACGGCAGCAACAGATTGGCCGCAGGCGGCCGGTCCGAACGGCGATTTTCAATCCAATAGGGACGGTCCTGCTGAATGGAGCATCGTTCAATCCCGGAACATCGCCTGGCGACTCACCCTCCCCGAGACAGGTCAAAGCACGCCGGTCATCTCGCACGGCAAGGTGTTTTTCACCACCATGAAAGAAGTCTCCGCCGACACTGAGCTGGGCAAGGACATCGTCGCGTGGTGTTGCGATGCCACGAACGGGAAAGTCCTCTGGCAGCGCGCCATCCCCGGCAAATACGTCGCCCGCCTCTCCGGATGTTTCAGCGACAACAGTGCGCCGCCCGCCGTCACCGACGGCAAACGGGTCGTCTTCCTCAACTCGGGTGGAACAATCATCTGCTTTGATCTCAATGGAAAAGAACTCTGGCAGCGGAAGATTCTTAGCGTCGGCCGCACGCTTCCTTTCCTGAGTAATGGACGCTTCGTTTTCACGCGCCAAATCTATCCGCCAGAACCGAGTGGTTCCTTCCCGCACAAATACAAGGATTCGCCGCACGATATGTGGACGCAGCTGCACGCCCTCGACATGACCACCGGCAAAGAAGTCTGGACCTCCAAGTGCGGCGTCAACATGGGGAACGCATTACTGCCCCAACGTCTCGCGGACGGACGCGCCGTAGCCATGGTGGGCCGCGGAGGCGGGCATGGTCCTCCGGAGAAACCGGAAGGTGTGTCCCTCGTGAACCTCGATAATGGCGAAACGCTCTGGACCCTGCCTCTGCCCGGCTTCATGAGCACCATGAGTTACCGCATCCGTAAGGACGTTGCGCACATCTTCCATGGGGGAGAGCACCTTTCAATCGACGCTCTGACCGGCCAGATCACCCGCCGCACATCGATACTGAATGAGGTAACCACCCGGCTTTGGAACAACGGCAAGCGCGTGACAAAACAGATCGCCATCCAGGATTCCAAGAAGCGACGGATGATCACCCAGACTTCCAATCTGCTGGTCGGCAAGTGGCACTACTTCCGATCTTACACCCGGCCTTACCTCGGACGCGTCAATGTGGACAACGGGGCGGTGGAATATCTTGAACTGCCGCTCCAACTCGCGCGCTTCAGCAAAGGACAGGATCAGTTCCAATGGTTTGTCGAACCGAAGAGCAAAAAGGGGACCCAACTGAAGGCACAGGCGATCGCGCCCAACATCCTGAAGAACTCACGCGGGTTTGTTGTATTCGGGGACAAACGCTCCACCGGCAACGGCTGGGGCCATGTGGCGGCTGCGACGCCTTCCGTGGCCGGGCAGAACCTGTATGTGCCGGTCATGAACGGAACCGTGTATGTGATCCGCTGGAATGCCGAAAAACTGGATGAGCGTGCGATCGTTGCGATCAATGATCTCGGGCCAGCCGGCGATGCCTACAATCGCGCCAGCATCTCCTTCGCGAACGGACGCGCGTTCGCCCACACGATCCGAGAACTCATCTGCATCGGAAATTCGAACCCGGAGTAGTCTGGGACTGAGCCGACTGCTCCACCACCCCGCCATGGCAAAAAAATGGCCCGTCGGAAATCATTCCCGACGGGCCAAGGTTAAGGAATTGCTCAGTCCAGTTTCTTGATCTGGATATTCCGGAACAGGACCGGATCGTTGTGACCGGCGAATCCAAAGTGGCCCTTCTTCAGGTCCTTGCCTTTGAAGCGCTTCGGATCGGCCTCGACCTTGCTCAGGTCGGTATCGAGAATCACCGCGCCATTGAGTTCCACGTTGATCGTCGATCCCTTCACCGTGACTTTCTGATAGTTCCAATCACCGGTGGGGCGGAGATATCCGGTGTGGGCGGCAACCACCGAGTAGACGGATCCGTGATACTGCGCGGGTTTGATCGATTTACCGGGACGCTGATATTTCGCATGAAAACTGTCGAGCACCTGCAATTCAGTCATACCGTCATACGCCGGATTGCCTTTGCCGGGATAACGAATCGCCAGACCGTTGTTGCCACCGGGAGGGAGCTTGAACTGAAGCGTCGCGATGAAATCACCGTATTCTGCTTCCGTGTAGATCGTGCCGCCCTTGCCCGACTTGCAATGGACTGCGCCATCGACAACCTGATAGTTCTCAACCGGACCAGCCCAGCCGTCCAGATTCTCGCCGTTGAAAACCGACTTGAATCCCGGTGCTTGGTCACCCTTGGCAAGAATCTCGTTCGCTTCATCGCTTCCGATCTCGCGGATGAAAACATTGCGCCACCGGATCTCTCCACCATGAGTCTGCAGTTGAATTGGGCCTTTGGCCGGCACGGGACGAAGATTGTCCTTGTACTCTTTGTTCCGCCGGTCGTAGTAGTTGTGCATGGTGGCGTGGTCGACGATGTGTTTGCCGTTGAACCACACGCTCACCCGGGAACCGACCATAAGGATCCGGAAACTGTTCCATTCCCCCAAGGGCTTGTCCGCCTTTACGAGCGGATCTTTACCGGGGCTGCCGGCGTTGTTGTTCCAGAGTCCACCCGAGCCGAGCGGTTTGCCCAGCTTCACAGCTTTTTCATCTGTCTCGTTGCTATCCCAGATCTGGACCTGGGGAACGCCGCGCAGGTAGATCCCGCTGTCGGATTTTGGCACCGTCTTGTAATCGATCAGCAATTCAAAATCGCCGTAATCCTTCTTGGTGGTGGCGTAGCGACCTTTGCCGTCATTCACCAGCTCATCACCCTCGATCGACCAATGTTCAAGCATGTCGGTCGTCCACTCCGTCATCTGCTTCTTCCGGTCATCATCCGAAAACGCGAGGAACTTGCGATGATCAAAGGTGGAACCACCACGCCAGTTATTCAGATTTTTGCCGGTGAACAGGGCCTTGAATCCTTGGGGGGCTTTGATCCCCGCCGCAGCGGTCAGAGAGCCGGCGAGGAGCACTGCTGCCACGATGTGGGCAGTGGGTGAAAACAATTTGGAGTTCTTCATATGTGGAGCGGGGACTTGGTAGCCGCAGAGCGGCTGGGGGTCAATCTTGCATGTCGATGATCTACCATGCGAAATCAGACGGTCGCAGATTGCGTTTCACCCAATATTCATCCTGGGTAAATCCGTACTGCGAAGGCTTGAATTCTCCGACAAAGCCAGCTTCCAGTCCCTGCTTGGGAATTTTGGATTCCAATCGAAGCGCCCAGAAGACTCCGTTGATGATCAACTTCCGCAGTGCCGCCGACTCAAAATCGGCTGCTGACCCCATGGTGGTGGCAAACACGCGCCCCTTTTTGCCGCCGTCATCCTGATACGTCTTCGTCCAGGCGACCGGCATCATCGGATCATTCTTTTCAGCAACCGGCGGTCCATCTCCGAGGCGCATCCCGTAGTTCAAATCAGCGGCGTCGTATTCCCCTTTCCGAGCCATTACCTTGCCCATTACCAGCGGTTTGCTGTCACCCGGCATTGGCAGGTCGATCGTATAGACATCGGTTGAGCCCCAGATATCGCCACTCTTGATCCCGCGCAACACTGGGTGCCTCTTCGCACCCGGCGCAATGACACCGAGGGTGGATTCATGTTTGTGCTTTCCATGATGGGCCACCCACATCTCGCCGATAATGAACCTGCCAAAACCGCCGGCCCATTTTTTGTTGGGGCCCCAGTAGCCGTCTCCCAGATGTCCGTAGGGTCCCCAGAGTTTTTCGGGAATCACCGGACGCGGGCCGGCCTTCTCTGGATTCCTTTTGTTCAGGCGCATCCAGTTACGCATGATTTCGTGTGCCTTGGTTGGTGGAGCAATCGCGTGCGTGGCGGTGCGAAGTCCGACGATGGGTTTTCCAGTTTTCACGAATTCCGCGATGTGTTTGGTCTGATGGTCGGGAAGGATCCGCCAACGGGTAAAGATCACCATCATGTCCGCGTTCTTCAATGTTTCGAGACCGGGAATGTTGTCGCGCACCCGCGGATTCACGATTCCTGTCTGGGGATCGATCGCGAACAGCACCGTACATTTGAAGCCATGGTGTTGGGCAAGAATCTGCGCCATCGCAGGCAAAACCTCTTCGGAGTGGTATTCCTCGTCCCCCGAGACGAGGACGATGTGTTTGCCCTTGCCCGGGCCTGATTGACCTTCGTAAACAACGCGATCCGCAGCCGCCGGCAAGAGAGTTGCAGACAGGAACAGACCGACGGCCGACATCAGGATTCTGTGAGTGATTTGCATCGCGTTGGTTTAGCAGAAACGAATCACTGATCAATGCCGTATCACCCGCCGATCTGCCGGGGCTTGCCAGCATGAACACCTCCACTATATAACGCCGTCCGATTCACCTATGAGATACACACTCCGATTTGTTACCTCGGCCCTGCTCGCCGCCACCCTGCTCCTCAGCCTCGCCAGCGCCGACGCTGCGAAAAAGAAGAAACAAGGCAAACAGCGCAATCAGTGGATCACGTTGTTTGATGGCAAACTGCACGGCAACCTGCGCGGCTACAAAACCAAGGAATTCCCCGACAAGTCCTGGCAGATCGAAGGCGATGTGCTCACCACGATCCACAAGGATGACGGTGGAATCCGTGAAGATCTGCTCACCAAAGCGAAGTTCAAGGATTTCGAACTTTCCTGGGAATGGCGTTCAACCGTGGGCGGCAACAGCGGCGTGATGTACCGCGTGAAGATCGATCCCAAGAAGCCCGCGTATTTTACCGGTCCCGAGTATCAGATGCTGGATGACGAGGTACATCCCGACGGCAAGAAGGACCGCCGCCGCGCCGGCTGTCTCTACGACCTGATCGAAGCTGAAGGCAAGACCCTCAAACCAATCGGCGAATGGAATACCAGCCGGATCGTATCCCAAAAGAACCACTTCCAGCACTGGCTCAATGGCAAGAAGGTCGTGGAATTCGTCTGGGGCAGCGACGAGATCAAGGATCTGGTCACCAAGAGTAAGTTCTCCAAATGGCCCAATTTCATGACGATGGAATCCGGACACATCGCGTTTCAACATCACGGTCAGGTATTCTCAATTCGTAACCTGAAAATCCGCCGCAACTGAGTCACTAACACTCAATCCACCCAAATGATGAAGAGTCTAATTCTCGTCGCTGCAATCGCCGTTGGACTATCAACGGCAGCGGCCGCCCCCAAGAACTCGCTGAGCACGACCGAGAAAGCCGATGGCTGGCGACTGCTGTTCAATGGCAAGAATCTCGATGGCTGGCGCACCTATGGCCCGGCTGGCACGATCCGCGACGGTTGGCAGATCGAGGGCGGCCTGCTGGTGAAGAAGGCCAATACCAGCGGCGGGGACATCATGACGAAAGAGACCTTCGTTGATTTCGAGTTCACCTGGGAATGGAACCTCGCCAAGGACGGCAACAACGGCGTGAAATATTTCATCATCGAAGAACGCAAACGCACGATCGGCCACGAATACCAGATCCTCGACGACTTCGGTCATCCGGATGGAAAGAAGGGCAAGGATCGCCAGGTGGCAGGATTCTACGATGTCTTGCCGCCGTCTGATGACAAGCCCCGACGCGAACCCGGCAAGTGGAACCAGTCACGCCTGGTAGTGAAAGGCAACCAGGTCGAGCATTGGCTGAACGGCGCGAAAGTCCTCGCATACGAATGTGGCAGCAAACGCGTCCTCGACGCCGTTCAGGAGAGCAAATTCAAGAAGGTGGAGGGATTCGGAATGAAAGTCCGCGGCCACATCCTGCTGACCGATCACAAGGACGAGTGCAAGTTCCGCAATCTGAAGCTGCGCGAATTGAAATAGCCGTGGTCAATCGGGCTGCCATGTCAGCGACTTGGAAGCCCGAACTGGAATTATCAGCGGCTAAGTCCAACCGACTGCCAGTGCTCGACAGGAATGCGGGAGGGTCTAGTTTCCGTCCATGTCATCATCTGATCTCTCGAGTCCCCTCATGAAACGCCGGACGTTTGTCCGGAACGGAACCTTGTTTCTTGCCGCCGGGGCGTCCGTTCCCGATCTGCTGGCTGCGGGCGCCGATAAACCGTTGGCGCGGATTGGAATCGTAACGGATTTGCATCACGCCGAAAAACCTGCCCGGGGCAGTCGGCACTATCGTGAATCATTTGGGAAGCTCGAAGAGGCGGGGCGCGCATTTGCCAAGGCAGCTCCGGAGCATGTCGTCGAGTTGGGGGACTTCATTGATTCCGCTGATTCCATTCCGGCGGAGAAACGACACTTGCGGTCAGTGCAGAAGAAATTCACTGAACTACCGGGAATCAAGCATCACGTCTTGGGAAATCATTGTGTGCACACGCTGACGAAACGCGAGTTTCTCGATGAGGTTGAGCGGCCACGTTCCTACTACTCATTTGATCATGCCGGGCATCATTTCGTGGTACTCGATTCCTGCTTTCGCGGTGACGGCGTCGCCTATCAGCGGAAGAATTTTGTGTGGACCGATCCAAATGTGCCGGCCGAGGAACTCGAATGGTTGGCGGCGGATCTCAAATCAGCAAAGACGCCAACAATCATCCTCGCGCATCAGCGGCTCGATGTGACGGACAATCACGGCGTGAAAAACGCCGCCGCCGTCCGGAAAATCCTGGAGAACTCCCAGCGCGTGCGCGCCGTGTTCCAAGGGCACAGCCACCAGAACGATCACAAAGAAATCAATGGGATTCACTACACGACCATCGTCGCGATGGTTGAAGGAACGGGGGCTGAAAACAACGGCTACGCGATCTTGAACATCTTGGGGAACGGCGGCCTTTCACTGACCGGTTTCCGGAAGCAGGTGGATCGAAAGTTGAGCTAAGCGGGTGCTTTTCACCCCAGCATCCACTCGCTCACGCTCGCCGCCACATTTCGTCGCGTAAAAATTCCGATTACTTTTTCTTCCCCTTTTTGCGGGGCGGCTGTTTGCCCTTTTTGGAAGGAGGGCGCATTGACGGATCAAAGCCTGGCGGTGGGCCGTCCATGCCAGGTCCACCCATATCGCCGCCGCCGGGCCCACCCGGGCCGCCGGCACCGCCGAACATCTGCATGAACATTCCGAACGCGCCCCCAAGCGCCTGATCAAATTCCGGCTGGCTGTTGGCATTTTCGAAGGTCGCCAGAAGGCCTTCCACCATGCCCATCATCATCATCGCCTGGGCGCTGGTCTGTTGCTTTTCCTTGGTGGCCTTTTCGATCCCAGCGCGAGCGCCCTTCATCTGTTCATCCCAATCAGAAGCGATTTCCTGCGGAACCCATCGCCCTTCAACCTGAATAAATTTCTCTGTCTGATTCGTGACTCCCGGGATCTTCATCTCGACCTCTGCCACCCCTTCCGTGGTGTTGAGCACGGTGACGGTAATATTCCTTAACGCCGCCAGGTCATTCCCCGTCTTGTTGCTCGGTGCGAGCCGGGCCAATGACTCGATGTCGGTCATGAACTTCGCGCCGGTCGTGCCCAGAAAATCACCGACATCCAAAGTTTTCAGGCTGTCCAGCTTCGCCAGATCGCTCTCGGTCACCGTGCTGAGGAGGCCCACCATCCCGTCCCAACCAGCTGCGATCTCATCCTTCTTCGGATTCATCGCGAGCATCTGGTTGCCCATGACAAATTCCTTCTTATCCCGCAGCACGCCCACCAAGCGGGAGGCAATTGAAAATCCCATATCCCAAGCCAGCGGATCGGCGGTCTCCGCCGCTTGATGGATCAAATCGTTCACATCCGTCTGATAGGAGGCGGGTAGTGCGTCCCAGATCCCGCGCGGATTTCCGTCAGCGAGCGCGTGCGCGACAGCGAGCACCATTCCATCGGGAGTATCTGGGATTTCCACCGGTGGTAGTGGCTCCATGCTTGCGGCCGGATCCTCACCGTCAGCCAAGGAAGCCATCGTTGCCATGTCAGTCTCCGGTTCTGAGGATGAATCCGGCTTAGGTGTATCAGTGGCCGGTGCCGATGCGGGCGGAGTGACGGAGGCGGTTGAAACCTTGTTCTTGGCACCCGATGTAATGAGAAATACCAACCCGACAATCACACAGACGACGGACAGCGATACGCCGATGATCATCGGCTTGTTATTGCCGCCTCCCGCAGAAGGAACGACATACTTGGTGAGTTCCCCTTTTTTGTTCAGCTGGAACAGATGTTCGCAGTGCGGGCAGGCAAGTGCCGCGCCATACAGATCTTCGGAGATTTCAATCTGGCCTTTGCAGCCGGGACAGGTAATCGACATAGTTTTCCTCGGTTAAGTGGTGTTTCAGTTCCTTCGGGGTTCCTGCAGCCTAGGTGAGTGCATTTTGGAAGTCACTGAATATTCCGAAGGGAAAGATCCGTAAAAGTCACCAAGGAGAGAGCGATCCACATCACACCTTGGCTTCGGTTGGCAACCGAATTCGCCAAGGGAATCCAACTGCGTCTTCAGATATGCTGACGCGTGGATGCCATACGTCTTCGATTGGCAATCGAAGCCACGGGCGGGAGTTCGAGCCCGGCGGATTTGTAATGGTTCGATGCCCACCAGAAATATCGAGCACCCAATCCGGATTTTCATGGCGTTCGCCGCTGATTTGGGAAAACTCACCGACTCATTTGTGACTGGCTCAAGAGATATAGAGAGAGACGTGATCATCATCGGTGGCGGAGCCGCCGGTTTCTTTGCGGCGATTCATTGTGCCGAATCCGCGCCCGACCGATCGGTAACGATACTTGAGAAGGGGTCGAAGGTATTGACCAAGGTATTGGTCTCGGGCGGGGGACGCTGCAACGTGATGCACTCCTGCTTTCAGGCAAACGATCTGGTGAGCCGGTACCCGCGCGGGAAGCGAGAATTGTTGGGACCGTTCAATCACTTCAGTCCCGTTCAGACAAAACAATGGTTCGAGGCACGCGGCGTTACGCTGAAGACGGAGGCCGACGGCAGGATGTTTCCCACCACCGATCGTTCGGAGACCATCGCCGACTGCCTCATCAAGGCAGCGGAAGAGGCGGGGGTCGCGGTACGCAAACGGCAGACCGTAAAACAATTGGAGCGGTTGCCAGATGGTCGATTCCGAATCGAATGTGACGGTGGGGAAACGAGCTGGATCGCTCATCGGCTGATGGTGGCCACCGGCGGGATGAGACCGGGGCCCTTGATGAACTCACTCGTTGCCTTCGGGCACAAGATCCAGAAGCTTGCCCCTTCCCTGTTTACGTTTCATATCGACGATCCCCGGCTGAAGGGACTGCAGGGTTTGAGTGTTGCGGAAGCAGAGGTAATAATTCCCGGCACGAAGCTACGAGAATCCGGACCCTTGTTGATCACCCACTGGGGATTGAGCGGCCCGGCAATTCTGAAATTGTCGGCTTGGGGCGCGCGCGAACTTTGCGATCGTGAATACCGGTTCGACTGCCGGATCAACTGGATCCCCGGCGCGGGCTGCGACGACGTTCTCCGCGGTCTGAAGGAGATGAAGAATCGGGAAGGACGAAAACGCGTCGCCGCCACCCGTCCCTTCGAACTCCCCCGTCGTATCTGGGAACGTTTGGTGGCGGCGTCACGAATCCGGGAGGACATGACCTGGAGTCAGGTCGGTAACGCGGCCCTCCAATCTCTGGCAGGCGAACTGAGCGCCGGTGATTACAAGGTGACGGGCAAGAGCATGAACAAGGAAGAGTTCGTCACCTGCGGCGGCGTGAGCCTGAAAGAGGTGAATTTCAAGACGATGGAAAGCAAGCTCACCGCCGGTCTGCATTTCGGTGGTGAAGTCCTCGACGTGGACGGAATCACCGGCGGTTTCAACTTCCAGGCCGCCTGGACCACGGGAAGTATCGCCGGTGCGGCGATGGCCACAGCAGGTTAGCTGGGGACGGTATTCGGCTCGTCCATTGAATTGAGCCTACCCGGCAGAGAATGTCTCGATCTGTCGTAGGGTCGGAAGCGCGGCTCGATTCCCAAGGGTGCGGCATTTGAGCGCTGCGGCCGTCACGGCAAACCTGAGAGATCGCTCGGGCGTCCAGTTCTGGAGCGAGGCAAAAAGACACGCGCCGGCGAAGGTATCCCCTGCTCCGTTCGTATCCACCGCCGCCACGCTCAGCGCAGGTTCATGGATTGAGGCACCGTCGCTGGTGAACAGGGACGCGCCGTTGCCGCCGTCGGTAATGGTCACTCGAGTCGGCCCCATGCCCATCAACTCACGCGCACCGCATTCCGGATCGGCAGTCTCAAAGAGTTGCTGAATCAGGCGCAGCGGACAGTTCAACCAATCCACATTTCCCAACAGCTCTCCCAGGTGCGGCTTGGGCGACCCGAGATCCATGAAGACCCGACCACCGTTGGTTCTGACGATCTGCGCGGCCTTGACCGCAGCCAAAGTTGACCAACCGTCGAGGTGCAGAGCAGCGACTCCCTGCAACGCCTCCGATCGGATTTCGGACGCTTCAATCTGATGACTGCCACGGTGCGCGGCAATTGAGCGACGACCGGTGGCCCGCTCCACCCAGACGTGCGCAAAGCCGGTCTTTGAATCCGGACGGGGCGGCGGTGTTTCGTAAGCAACGTCCTCGGCTGTCAAATCCTCTTCGATCATCTTGCCAAATCGATCCCCCGCCCAGACACCTTGAAACGTCACCGGGCAACCGAAGCGGCGCAGCAGACACAGCGCGGTTGGCACTGGACCACCCACCTGAAAACGGTCCTCGCTGATCTCCCCTTTGGTATCCGGCTCCGGCAGAGTTTCCATGATGACCTGGTGATCGATCACCACGGTTCCAAGACCGTAAATGTGAGGCGTATTCATTGTGTTGCAGATCCGTGCGGATATCCGGAGGACCATGAGGAAACCAACGCGCTGAGGCAATGCGCAGGGCGAATTCCAGTTCAGCAAAACCGGGCATCGACCTGAACGATACCGACAAGCCTCGAATCAATCGCCGGAATCGATTCGCAGGTTGCTCTTGGTTAAACCGCAACCACACACTTCGCCAATCCAAATATGAGTGCGACTCCTTCAACCGACACATCACCCACACCCTGGCGACGGAGTTTCTGGAGTTTGTTCGTCGTCCAGTTCCAAGGGGCATTCAGCGACAACGTCTTCAAGTTTATGGTGGTATTCCTCGTCAGCGCCTCCGTTACGGACGAGGTCCGCGACAAATTCATCCCCGTGATCCTCGCCCTGTTCTCTTTGCCGTTTCTGCTGTTCTCGATGGCCGCGGGTTATCTCGCCGACCGGTATCCGAAACCCCGTGTCATCGTCGGGACCAAGGTTTTGGAGATCGTGATTATGATTGCCGGAACAGTCGGATTGTATCTGCAGAACACGATCATGCTGACGGTGGTGCTCTTTTTCATGGGGGTTCAAAGTGCATTTTTCGGTCCATCGAAATATGGAATACTCCCGGAAATACTCCCGGAAGATCGTCTTTCGTGGGGCAATGGGTTCCTCGGATTGGGAACCTTTCTGGCCATCATCATGGGCGGCGTCCTGGCCGGCGTTCTGGCCGATAAACTTGGATATGAACACGCCTGGATGGCCGGGGTGTTTCTGATTATACTCGCCGTGGTGGGCTGGCTGATCAGCAGATTCATTCCGCTGCTGGCGGCGGCAAATCCCCAAAAGGTGTTCCGTTGGAATTTCCTCGGTGAGCTGGGGACGAACATTCAGAAGATCCGGCAGGATCGCATCCTTAAGCTGGCATTGGTTGGGAGTGTGTATTTCTGGTTTATTGCCGCGCTGTTTGGTGAACCCACAGTTTTGGTCTACGGCGAGGATCTGCTGGGATTGGATGGGACGAAGATCAGCATCCTGCGGGCGTTCCTCGCGATCGGTATCGCAATCGGCTGCGCGATCGCCGGTTTTTTGTCGGGCGGTCGAATCGAGTACGCGCTCGTCCCCATCGGGATGTTTGGAATGGCCGTGGCGGCCGCTTTTCTGGGATTTCCGGGTCTGGGATTTTTCGCGGTGGGTGGCGCGCTCTTCGTATTGGGTTTCTTCGGCGGATTCTACGATATCCCGATCAATGCCCTGCTGCAGCATCGGCCGGATGCCAAAGACAAAGGTTCGGTCATGGCGACCAACGGCTGGCTGACGTCAGCCGGAATCTTCGCTGCAGCGGGCGTATTCTGGCTCCTCAAATCGGTTATGGGACTGGAACCGACGACAATTTTTCTGATCGGTGCCGTTGTGACCGCCGCCTTTGGCGTTTATGCGATGACCGTCGTAGGCTCGGCATTTCCCGCGTTTTTCCGGCGAATACTCGGACCACCCCCTTCCGAAGATTCCAAATAGCCGCGCCTGGATTCACCCCATATCGCTGTACATCAGCGGTTTAAGGCGAACACTTCTTGAAACTCAGCCGGTATTCTCCTACTTAATAGGCTTTTATGAGCGGTTATCTCGACATGGTGGACGATCCGTCCCACATCAAAAAGCTGACAGTTGAGCAATTGACTGAGTTGGCTGAAGAAGTTCGTCAGGAACTGATCACGAAGCTCGCGAAGACTGGCGGACATCTGGGCCCGAATCTGGGCGTCGTCGAATTGACCATCGCGATGCATAAGATTTTTTCGACCCCGAAAGACAAGTTTGTGTGGGATGTGAGCCATCAGGCTTACGTTCACAAGCTCTTCACCGGGCGAAAGGACAGGTTTCATACGATCCGCACCACCGACGGCCTGAACGGGTTCGCGCTCCGCACCGAAAGTGAGCACGACTGCTACGGCGCCGGACATGCCGGAACCGCGATCTCCGCGGCGTTGGGAATGTGCGCTGCCCGCGACATGCGTGGCTCCGATGAACATGTGGTTTGCGTCTTCGGCGATGCCGCGCTCACCAATGGTGTCTCTTTCGAAGGCCTCAACAACATCGCTCACACAACGAAGAAGTTCATTGGCATCCTGAACGACAACGAATGGTCGATCGCCAAGAACGTCGGGGCGATTTCCAACTACCTCACCAAGATCTCCACTCATCCTGCCTACAACCGGCTTCATCAGGAAGCATCGGATCTCATCGGCAAGCTCCCGATGGGTGATATGGCATTGAAGATTGGCCAGAAGGCAGAGGAAGCAGTTCGTGGTGCGCTGAACGCGGTCGGACTTGAGAAAAACGAACCTACCTCGGAAGACGACGGTCGTGGCGGTCGCGGAAACAGCATCCTCTTCGAAGAATTTGGTCTGAAATACATCGGCCCGATCGACGGTCACAACCTGCCCGACCTCGTAAAGGTTCTGGAATTCGCCCGCGATCACGATGGCCCGGTCGTGATCCACATCACCACCACCAAGGGCAAAGGATTCGAAGCGGCTTTGGATTCCCCCGAGAAGTTTCACGGTCTCGGTCCCTACGACGCAGCCACCGGCAAGACGGCACCGGCAAAACCCGATACTCCCCCCGCCTATCAGGCCATCTTCGGCGACACGATGGTGAAGCTTTGCGAAAATGACTCCTCGGTAGTCGGGATCACCGGCGCGATGCCCAGTGGAACCGGGCTGAAAGCTCTGGAGAAAGCCCGTCCCGATCGTTACTTCGACGTTGGCATTGCCGAGGAACACGCGGTGCTCTTCGCAGCCGGGATGGCAACGATGGGTTACCATCCGGTGGTCGCGATCTATTCCACCTTCCTGCAGCGCGCCTACGACTGCATTCACCATGACGTCGCGCTCCAGGACCTGCCGGTAATTTTCTGCATGGACCGCGCTGGCCTCTCCGCCAATGACGGCCCGACGCATCACGGTCTGTTCGATATCGCTTACATGAACTGCCTGCCGAACATGATCTGCATGTCCCCGCGGCACGAAGACGAGTTGGCCGACATGATGTTCACCGCGACCACGCAATCGCATCCGACTGCGATCCGCTATCCGCGTGGTGCCGGCGAAGGCGTTCCCGTAAAAGACAAACCCGAACTACTCGAGATAGGCAAAGCGGAAGTCGTCAACGAATTCGCGGGCAACGGCGGCAAGAAGATCGCCCTGTTCGGACTGGGCCAAATGTTCTGGGTCGCCTCCAAAGCGGCTGACGCGCTCAAATCACAAGGCTACGACGTGGCTTTGATCAACCCCCGATTCACCAAACCGATCGATGAGGAATGTCATGCCGACTTCGCCGAACAGGCTGATCTGCTGATCACATTTGAGGATCACGTGCTTAAGGGCGGCTACGGAAGCATCGTAATGGATTACCTGGCGACCAGCGGAATCCGCGTGCCGATCAAACGCATCGGGTGGCCTGATGAGTTCATCGAACACGCTTCAAGTGTCGGTTACTTGCGCAACAAACACGGTCTCACCGCTGAAGCCGCAATCGAGATCGTTGCCGAGAAGTTTGGTGCAACAAAACCAAGTGAGCCGGCGATCAAGGTCGCGTGAGCCAATAAGATCTTTCACAACGGCGGGCTCACAAGCCCGCCGTTTTTTTGTATCCGCTCCTGATCTCAGAGCCGAGTGCCCACAAAAAAGCCGTGCCAAATGGCGCGGCCTTTCTGAACTCTGAACCAAGATCCGGTGTTCGACTACTCCAACAAAGCCAGGAAGACACCCGCCGCGACAGCCGAACCGATCACACCCGCAACGTTCGGCCCCATGGCAGCCATCAGCGGATTCACTCTGCCACCGGTTTCGGCAGAGACAAAGTTCTGAACAACGCGAGCTGCCATCGGCACGGCGGATACGCCAGCCGCTCCAATGCACGGATTGATCTTGGAGTGTTTTGGCAGAAACAGATTGAGGATTTTCGCGAATACCACTCCCCCAAATGTGCTGAAGGAAAACGCGACCATACCCAACGCGAGAATCTGCAAGGTGCGCCATTGAAGAAAGCTGACTCCCTCCATTGTGGCTCCAACGGTCAATCCGAGGAAGATCGTCACGATGTTGATCAGCGGCCCGCCGGCGGTGCTGCTCAGCCGATCTGTCACCCGCGATTCACGTAACAGGTTGCCGAACATCAACATGCCCAACAGCGGCGCACAGCTGGGTATCAGCAACGCAGCAATCATACAGGTGATGATCGGAAACATGATCACGGCAGTCTGTGAAACCGGCTTGCCCTGCGGCATGTCGATCTCGCGTTCGGCCTTGGTCGTCAGCATCCGAATGATCGGAGGTTGAATCACGGGAACCAGGGCCATGTAACTGTAGGCAGCCACGGCCACCGCACCCATAAGATGGGGAGCCAGTTTGGCCGTCAGAAAGATGGTGGTAGGACCATCGGCACCGCCAATGATACCGATCGCACCTGCCTCTTTGGCAGTGAAACCAAACAGGTAGAACGCACCCAGAGCGGCGAGAAAGATCCCGAGCTGAGCTGAAGCACCCAACAGCAGCGTAATTGGCCGACCCAGCAGCGGGCGAAAATCGGTCAACGAACCGACGCCCATGAACACGATCGGTGGCAACAGTTCGGTCTTGATGCCGGCGTTGTAGATCAGCTGCAACAAGGGCACATGTTCCCCCTTGAAAGAACCCGAAGCACTCAGGTCCGCCAACGGAATATTCGCCAGGATCGCACCAAATCCGATCGGGATCAGCAACAGCGGTTCGAAGTTCTTTTTGACAGCCAGGAAGATCAGAAGGCCGCCAATGAAGAACATGATAATGTTCTGTGGTGCCAACTGGAGTATCCCAGCCTGCGAAATGAGTTTTTGCCAGACTTCCATCTTATGCCTCCAAAGTCAGAATTGGTACACCCTTTTGCACCTCGGTCCCGAGCGCGGCGTCCACGCTCCGAACCCTGCCATCAACCGGTGCTTTCACGTCATGCTTGGCTTTCATTGCCTCGACTGCCGCAACGACCTGCCCTTTCGTCACGGCATCCCCTGCCCTGACCTTGATCTCAACGACTTCGACCTTTCCGTCGAACGGAGAATAGACCGGCACCGCCTGCCCACCACCCGAAGCCGCAGCCGGAGCACCCGCCGCGGGTCTAGAACTTGGCGGCGGAGCAATTGTGATCTTGAAACTGCGCGATTTGCCTCCCTCGTCGACATCGATGCTCGTCGTGAACGGGTCGGTCGGCATTGCTGCCCCGGCAGATGCCGATGCAGATTCGTCCTTCTTCTTCAACGGGAGATTAATCTTGGGGCGACCTTCCAGCAGCCGAACTCCTTCGTTCAATTCCATGTCCTTGCCCGGCACGCAGG
>JBLFYM010000112.1:0-19180 GCA_047608975.1 Limisphaerales bacterium
CCCCACATCCCGCTCATGCCGTTGGCGAACGTCCCGCGGGCGGTATTCACCGGATCGGCCGAGCCGGTGCCCGCGCCAAAAGCGGCAAAGGTCTGAAACAGCTTTCCGAATTTGCGTCCGCCCATGAAGTAATCTTCCTGGTGCTTGACGCCGCGCATCACCCAGATGCCGATCCCGGCCATGCCGGCGAAGTAGATGAAGAGGACGAGATAATCGACAAATGTCATTGGTGTTGGTTTAACGGTTTTGCGTTGAAAGGTTCAACCGGTTAGCTGGCGGGTGTAGGTGTGGCTGCTGCGGGTGCTTTTTCCCGGAACAGGAACACGAAGATGAAGAGAATCACGACGAGGTAGGCCATCGGATACAGCCAGAACTGCTTCCATTGCGCCATGCCTCCGGATGCCCCGACGACATTCAGGTAGACCGCGCCGGCGAAGATCTGGGAACTGAGGACGAAGCCGATTCCCTGGGTGAAGACAGTCAACAGGCCCTGCGCCTGTGCCCGGACGTTCTCATTGACGTGTTTGTCCACGTAGAGATAGCCGGATACAAAAACGAAGTCGTAGGCAAACCCGTGCAACAGGACGCCTGCGAAGAGCAGAGGCATGACCCCGGAGACCATTTCGCCGCCGGAACCTTCGAGGATACCTGCCGCGCCGGAGAAGCAAAGATAGCGGATGATCCAGGAGGCCATTCCCAGAATCATCGTCCACTTGATTCCAAAGCGTTTGATGAAGATCGGCAACACCACAGCCAGGATGAGCAGCTCGGCCATCTGCCCCATAGTCAGAAACGCGCCCGGTTCCTTGATGCCGGCAGCCGTTAGGAAGGTGGCCCCGTTTGCCCAGTAGGGCATGAACGCCACGCAGCAGAGGAGGGAGGCAAACATGAAGATCGCGAAACTGAACTTCTTGAAATACGGCATGGTGGCCGCCCCGTAGACGTCCCCGAATGAAATTTTCTGACCTTTCGCCGGTGGCGGTGTCTTGGGTAAGAAAAAGGAATAGACCCCGACGACAATCGCGGCACCGGCGGCGACGAAGAACTGGGTGGTTTCGACGTCGGCCTTCAGCACCTTGCTCACCACAATTCCGGCCACGATCCATCCGAGCGTGGCGAAGACCCTGACGATGGGATAGTCACGTTCCGTGTCGGACAGATGTTTTAGACAAATCGTGTTGGAGAGTCCGAGCGTCGGCATGAACGCAAGTGCGTGAAGCAGTAGAATGCCGATAAAGATATCGGCCGTTTCTGGGGTGGCGAACTGGGGAGCGATCGCCATGAGAATCCCGCTCAGAATGAGCAGGCAACCCTGCAACCGTTCGGCGTTCATGAAGCGGTCCGCGAATACTCCCATGAAAAATGGGGTGACGATGGCTGCAATCGGCGTGGTCGAGTAGGCCCATGCGATATGGCTCGTCATTCCTCGATCTACCATGAACGCGCCGACCGTCACGAACCATGCCCCCCAGACGAAGAACAGGATGAACATCATGATACTGAGGTTGACGAAACGTCCGAGAGAGGTCTTTTGTGGTGCACTCATATTGGTGGAATGGCACGACTAAACCGTAATTTGGGCGGCAGGGGAAATCTTAATTCTGTGGTGACCATGCGCCGGCCAATTACTGCCTTCACATCCGTCGCGCGGGTTGGCTGCGAAGGGCAGTGGGCATCTTGACGTTTCTTCACTGAACTCTCCGCTGACTCCCGAAAACTGTCGAGGGTGGGGCGGAGTGTTGCTGGTTATTTTGGCCCTCCGAGAGCGTGGTTGGACACTGACAATATGGTGGCCGGCACGGTGGGATTGCGATAACGTTCCGAGCACTCAGAAGTTGGACAATATGCTTGAATTGTTGGTGGAAAATCGAATGTGCCCCCTGTTGGCGATCGTTCTTGTGTGCACCTCCAGCGCATTGATGGCGCAGACGCCGCCGGGTGATTTGACCGAGATGAGTCTCGAACAAATTCTGGGTCTGCGAATTGTGCGTTCACAGGATTCTCCCGATGTGGATGCACCAAGAGGCAAATGGTCACTGTCGCAACGCTACATCAGGGTGAATTTTGAGGGGAATCGCGATGGCACCACCGAATTGAGCGACGAAGATGTTCTGTGGTCCGGGCCACCTGCGACACGAACGGATAAGAATTTTCCGATCGTTCCGCATACCATTCATCAGGAGGCGTTTGTGACGAGGATCGGTTACGAGATAAACGATCGCTGGAACTGGAACTTGCTTATCCCTTACATCGTCCAGGAAACCGATCATGTCGCCAATACCGCGCTGGCTCCGATTCCCGCGAACTTTGCCGAGTTTATCATTCGCTCGGAGGGGCTCGGCGATATTTCCCTGAGCCCGTCCTATTTGGTCTGGGAGAAAGGCTTACACACAGTTCATCTGCACAGCGGCGTCAGTCTCCCGGTGGGGCGGATCAATGTGAAAGACGACACGCCGGCTCCGGGCGAGGACAACCAGCTCCCGTACACGATGCAACTGGGTTCGGGCACATTGGATTACCTGCCCGGGATTACCTACGCTGGTCAAGAAGGCATCGTCGGCTGGGGGGGGCAGGTACTGGCTACGATCCGGATCGGAAAGAATGGCCGCGGTTACTCACTCGGCGATCGGGTCTCAATTTCATCGTGGGTGAAAGTCCGTCCCCTACGATGGTTGGAACCGTCATTCAACGTCACCGCACAGATATGGGATCGGATTGATGGCGTGGACAAGGATTTTGCGAATCCGCCGGGAGGTTTTTTTCCCGCGACCGTGGCTGATCCTTCGAAATACGGTGGGGAGAAAGTGAACGTCAATTTCGGGGTATCCCTGATCGGAAGTGGCCGTTTCGAGCGCCATGCGCTGGATATTGCCGGGGGGATTCCAATCTATCAGCGGCTCAACGGACCGCAACCGCAGGAGCGGTGGAGATTCAACGTTTCGTGGAATCTGGATTTCTGATTGGCGGATAAATGGGCGAGGGAGCTGATATGAACGGGAGGAGTCCCGGCTTAAGCTGGCGTTGGATGCGCTTGTTCCATTTTGCACTGTTCGCGCTGCTGCAGGTACCTGTGTCCCCTCTGTGTGCGGCGAAGCCGGGCGTAGCAGAGCATCGGGTGAAGGCGGCGTTCATCTTCACATTCACCAAATTTGTTCGATGGCCGGAGAAGGCGTTCGCGGGGCAGCGTCATTTCACGATCGCCGTGCCAGAACGGTCCAAGTTGGAACAGGCGATGGTGAAGCTGAGTGGCAAACTCAGCAACGGACGTCCCCTCCGGGTAAAAACCTATCGCGAGATCGATCGAGCTCCGCGTTGTCATGTGTTGGTTGCGGATCCGAAACGCATTCGCGCCCTTTCCCCGTCCGAACTCGCCGAGCTTGGCGAAAAGCATATATTGACGGTCGGCGACGGCGATGAATTTTTCGACGCCGGCGGAATCATTTCGATTCTGGTGACCGATCAGCATCTCGCCTACCGGATTAACCTGCCCGCGGCCAAAGCTGCCAAGTTGGAACTACACGCCAATCTGCTCAAGCTGGCAGTATCGTCCGACAAGGCGAAGGAGAAAAAACGATGAGGGCTATCAGTGAGCTGACGCTGAGCCGGAAGCTGACGTTGATCGTTTTGTCCACGACCTTGCTGGCCATGTTCGCGTCGTCGTGGGCGATTGTGCACTTTCAGGAGAACGCGCTCAAACAAGGGATGGTCAACGAACTGGAGACCACGGCGGATATTCTCGGTGCCAACGCGGCCGTTGCCCTCAGTTTTGATGTGAAGAAAGACGGCGAACGCATTCTGCAATCGTTGTCTGCGAAAGAGCAGATAAGGGGTGGCTCTTTTTTTCGGCCGGATGGAAGTCTCTTTGCACGTTACGCCCGTAATGAACCCTGGAAGCCGGATCTGCCAAAACCCTTGAAAGACGGCCATGTTTACGGTGACTCAGATCTGACGCTCATCAAGACGATCAAGCATGAGAGCGAAGTGATCGGCATGGTGCATCTGCAGTCAGATTTGAACGTGTTGCTGGCACAACGTCAGCAGGCGCTCAAGAGCACCTTGCTAAGCATCTTTACCTTTTCCTCTGTTGCATTGTTCTTTTCGTTCTATTTGCTTCGCGTTGTGGCCCGTCCGATCCGTGGTCTGGTGGCCACCGCGAACGAGGTTTCAGCTACCCAGAACTATGCCTTGCGTGCTCAAAAATACGCTGATGACGATCTTGGAATCCTGACCTCCCGGTTCAACAACATGCTGGAGCAGATCCAGAAGCGGGACGCTGATTTGAACGAGTCTCAGATCGAGCTCGAGGCGCGGGTTGCGGATCTTGACACCGAGAAATGGGAGGTGGAACGGGCTCGGGCACGGGAACATGACCTGCTCGAGAAACTCGCCCGTTCCCAACGTCTGGAGTCACTGGGCATTTTGGCGGGTGGGGTGGCGCATGATTTGAACAACATTCTGGGCCCGCTGGTGGCCTATCCCGAACTGATGATGGAACGCGTGCCTGAGAGTGATGTGAGCCTGCGCCAGATGGTGAATCGGATTGATGAATCAGCAAAGAAGGCGGCCGGCGTCATCCGGAATCTGCTGACTCTGGGCCGTCGTGGGAATTTCCATCTCGAGCCGATGAGCATCAATAGCCTTCTCGATTCCTATCTTCGCTCGTCCGATTACTTCGAATTGCAGCGCCGGTTTCCGCAGGTCGAAATGCAGCAATCGCTCCAGACGGACGTCTGGCCGATCAAGGCGTCGGTTCCGCACCTGAATCAGGTGATCATGAATCTGGTGATCAACGCCTACGAAGCCATGCCTTTTGGCGGACGTCTGCTCGTGGAAACCTGTCGCGTGGAACTGACCGAACCGCGGGAGGGATATGAGCTGATCGAACCAGGGGAATATGCCCGAATCCGCGTGCGCGATTCCGGGGCCGGTATTGCACCCGAGAGGCTGGAGCGAATCTTTGAACCGTTCTATACGGACAAGGAAATGGGCCGCAGTGGCAGCGGGCTCGGATTGGCAGTCGTGTACGGTGTCGTGCAGGATCTGGGTGGACGAATCGATGTCCAGAGCACGGTGGGGCAGGGGACTCAGTTCGATCTCTACTTCCCCCCGGTTCGGGGGTACCAGCCACCCAAACCCGAGCCCAAGCCACTCGTTCATGGGGAGCAGCGCGTGTTGGTGGTGGACGATATCGCCGAGCAGCGTGAGGTGGCAGTCGTTCTGTTGGGAACGCTCGGCTACCAGGTCGAGTCAGTGAATAACGGGCATGAAGCGCTCGAATTTCTGGAACGCGATTCGGTGGATTTGATTGTGCTCGATATGATTATGGAGGACGGCTTCGACGGCCTGGATACGTATCGGGAGATTCTGAAACGACACCCCGGGCAGAAATGCGTCATTGCCAGCGGATTCTCGGAGAGCGAACGGGTGAAAGAGGCGCAACGACTCGGGGCGGGGGGCTATGTGGCCAAACCGTATACGCGAGCGGGCATAGGAAAGGTTGTCCGGGCGGAACTGGATCGGGTATTGCGCTAAGCCTACTTATCGGCCCGCGGGTTCAGATGACCCCGCATCGTCCTGCCGGTTATCGACTAAAAAATGAGTATGGAAGTTTTGACCAATTGTCCGGTGGTTCTCAATGGATGGAACCTGTTTCAGCAGGATGCCAAGACCGCAGAGCTGAGCTCCCAGATGCGCCCCGTGTGGGCCGCATTTGCTGGCGAAACGACTCCTTGGAGTTATCAAATCGACGACGATGGGCTTCCCAACGGTAAGATCGTCGTGGTCGAGAGAAGCGACATTTCGCAGTTTGATCAGATGGTGGAACTTGCCCGCGAAGGGGCGGAACTGCCCGAGTGTCTGGTGGCCGTCGCGTTGGAGGGAGAGAACTTTCACGGCCAGTCCGCCCGGCCCTGGAACGCGCTTCGTGGCAATCTCCACCTGACCGCAATCCTGAAGGGCGGATTCAACGCCGCCGATCTGCAGGAAGAGATCTCGATCGTCCCGACCTTGGCGCTCATGGATGCGTTGAAGGTGAAGGCTGATCCTGCTCATCACACGGGCATTCGGTGGCTCAACGACCTCTTCATCAAGGGGCGTAAAGTCGCCGGCACCCTGGCGGCATCGCAGCTGGACGGAGGCGTGGTGGAGAGTGTCACCTACGGGATCGGTGTAAATGTGGATATCGTTCCCGATGTGCCTGGCGATCCGTTTGTGCCCCGGGCGGGATCTCTCAAATCCACGCTGCCGGAAGCCGGTTGGACTGTCGGGAAAGTGCTGGTGGAATTGATTCGATCGCTCGGTCAGCGGGTCATTGAACTCCGGAGCGAGGTCGCGGAGCAGCTGGCCACCGTGTATGTGCGACAATCCGCGTGTATCGGTGAGGACGTAAGAGTTTGGGCTCGCAAGGTTTCGGACTGTTCCAGCGAGGCCCCGATTGCATCGGGAAAACTGTTGGCGATCCACGATGATCTTTCGATCCGTATTGAAGGTCACGAACAGCCGATCACCGCTGGTCGACTTGCCTTCGAGGCGGATTGTCGAGAGCTGGGACTCTAGCGCGAATGGCTTTGTGGTTTTTCGACGGCATCACCAGTGCTTGATCTGACCCATTCGGGCAAGGAACGAGCGAGAAGTCTTTGCCTCGAATACCCGGTTTCGTATTCTCACAGTTCGGTCGGGGTTTTCGTGACGAATTGATTCCACGAATTGCACAGATCAACTCCATCCATGGGTAAAGACTACATTCGAATCGGCGGCGCGCGGGAGCACAACCTGAAGAACGTCACGCTGGATATTCCGCGGGACAAACTGGTGGTGGTCACGGGCTTGAGCGGATCTGGAAAATCATCACTGGCCTTTGACACGCTTTACGCCGAGGGACAGCGCAAGTATGTGGAGAGTCTTTCTTCCTATGCCCGCCAGTTTTTGGATCAGTTGCAGAAGCCCGACGTGGATTTTATCGAAGGACTTTCGCCAACCATCGCAATTGAGCAGCGCGGTTCCGGATCCAACCCCCGGTCGATCATCGCGACCACCACTGAGATCTACGACTACCTTCGTCTGCTGTTCGCGCACGTCGGTCAACCGCATTGCCCGGACACCGCCACCCCGATCACCCAACAGACCACGACGGACATCGTCGACAAGATTCTGGGACGGACTGAGAAGACCAAGGTGATGTTGCTGGCCCCGGTGGTGGACGGAGAGAAAGGCGAATTTCGCGATGTGATCGAGCGGCTTGCCCGGGACGGATATGTGCGCGCGCGGGTGGACGGTGAAATGATCGAACTGGCGGCCAATGTGCGGGTGAAACTGGACCCGAAACTCAAGCACACAATCGAGGCCGTCGTGGATCGTCTGGTCGTGAGTGACAAGATCCGAGTCCGTCTTGGGGATTCCGTGGAAACGGCGCTCAAAGCGGGGCGGGGAAAGATGACGCTGTTGGAGATGCCCCCGGGATTACCGCCCGAAACCGAGTGGCAGGAATCGTTGCATTCGAACCGGATGTACAGTCCGGCGACCGGCAAGAGTTTTGATCCACCCACGCCGAAGCACTTTTCCTTCAATTCGCCGATGGGCGCGTGTCGGGTCTGCCATGGGTTGGGTCAGAAGATGGTGTTTGATGCCGGGTTGGTCGTTCCCGATCCGGAAAAGACCTTGGAGAAGGGAGCATTGCTGCCGTGGAAGCGAGGTGGGAAGCGGATGATCACGTATTACAATTCCCTGATCAAGGGATTGGCGACGCACTACTCGATACCCCTGGATAAGAAATGGCAACTGTTACCCGAACGCGTGCGCGATGTGATTCTGAACGGTTCAGGCGAAGAGGAAATTGTCTTCACCTCCTGGCGCGGTGGCAAGGCGACCCAGACCAGCAAGGTGTTTGAGGGGGTGATTCCGAATCTGCGCCGACTGCTGATCGAGAGCGAAAGCGAGTTCACGAAGAAGCGGTTGAAAGCGTTCATGGCTCCCACTCCCTGTGACGCCTGCCAAAGTCAGCGACTACGACCGGAGATTCTCGCCATTCGTCTCGGAAACGATGTCGTCTCGGAGCCGGGAAAGAAGAAGAAAAAGCGCGAGTTGCCGGGCCTGTCGATCATGGACCTTTGCGGGATGTCGGTGATCGACGCGGATGAGTTTTTCAAGCGGTTGAAACTTACTGAGTTCCAACTGCAGATCGCCGCGGAACTCATCAAAGAGATTCGTGCGCGACTGGGTTTTCTGAAGAACGTCGGACTGGGCTATCTCACCTTGAACCGGGAAAGCGGCTCGTTGAGTGGCGGGGAGGCACAGCGAATCCGGCTCGCGACCCAGATTGGAGCGGGACTTGTGGGAGTGGTCTATATTTTGGATGAGCCGAGCATCGGACTACACCAGCGGGACAATGATCGGTTGCTCGTCACGCTGGAAGGTCTCCGGGATCTGGGGAATTCGGTCGTGGTGGTGGAACATGACGAAGACACGATTCGTCGCGCCGATCACGTGATCGACATGGGGCCGGGCGCCGGTGTTCACGGCGGCGAACTGGTAGGGCAGGGGAGTTGTGCCGAGGTGATGAAGTCGAAGCGATCTCTGACCGGGAAATACCTTTCCGGCGAGCTTTGCATTCCGGTGCCAAAAAAACGCGTAAAGCCGGATCCGTTTCGCGGTTGGCTGGAGGTGGAGGGAGCGGAGGAGAACAACCTGCAAGATGTGCATGCCCGTTTTCCCATCGGCCTGCTGACGTGTATCACCGGGGTGAGCGGTTCGGGCAAGAGCACCCTGGTGGACGATATTCTGCGACGGGCGTTGTTTCGAAAATGGTATGGTTCAAAGGAAAAGCCGGGAGCGCATCGCGCCATCAAAGGAGACGATCAGTTCGACAAGATCATTGTCATCGACCAGAGCCCGATCGGCCGAACGCCGCGGAGCAATCCGGCAACCTACACCGGCATCTTCAACGAAATCCGCGATCTCTTTGCCAAACTGCCGGCTGCGAAAATCCGGGGATATGGACCGGGCCGGTTTTCGTTCAATGTGAAGGGAGGGCGTTGTGAAAAGTGTACCGGTGACGGTGTGCTGAAGATCGAGATGCAGTTCCTCCCGCCGGTGTATGTCAAATGCGAATCCTGCGATGGCCGCCGCTACAACCGGGAGACCTTGGAGATCAATTACAAGGGTGTGAATATTTCCGACGTGCTCGCGATGACCGTGGATGAAGCCGTCAATTTCTTCCGGGCCATTCCAAAGATTCAGGAAATCTGTAGCACTTTGGCGGAAGTGGGCTTGGGCTATGTGCAGCTTGGACAGCAGGCAACCACGCTCAGTGGCGGTGAGGCTCAGCGCGTGAAGCTGGCCTCCGAACTCAGTCGGCGCGCCACCGGCAAGACGCTCTACATTCTGGATGAACCCACGACCGGCCTTCACTTCTACGATGTCTCCAAGCTGTTGGACGTCCTGTTCCGCCTGCGGACGCCCGGGAACACCCTTCTCATTATCGAACACAATCTGGATGTCGTGAAATGCGCGGACTGGATCATTGATATGGGGCCCGAAGGCGGTGACGCCGGCGGCGAGATCGTCGCGCAAGGAACACCTGAGACCGTGGCCAAGGCCAAAGGAAGTCATACCGGAGCTTTCCTTCGTCGAATGTTGAAAGCTGGCTAGTTCGGCTGCGGGCATACCGAAGACCACTTCCTTGACAAAGGCCGGATCGTGTACGACTTCCCTCCCGGTTTCGCGTCGCCCTGCCCGGTGAGTGCCGGATCACAGGGATGCGAATCCACCCGCCTTCAATCGCAATTTCGCCTTGGCAGCCTGACTGTCCCATTTCCTCTTTGACGCGTGTAGGCGCATTGCCTACCGTGCCCTGCTGTCTGTCTAATGTGGAATTTTGTTAAGAAAATTTTTGGTTCTAGCAACGAACGCCTGATCAAGAAGATCCGGCCGCTTGTCGACGATATCAACCAGTTTGAGGAGGCTCTTCAGGCCGGTCCAGAGTCGGTTCTTCGCCAGAAAACGAACGAGTGGAAAGAGGAACTGTCCAAAATCGATGACATCGATCTCCTGACTCAGCGACTGGATGAAATCCTGCCCGAAGCGTATGCGGTGGTGAAGAACGCCTGTCGTCGACTGATGAATACCACGGTCGATGTCCGGGATCACGATCTCATGTGGGAGATGATTCCCTTTGATGTCCAACTCATCGGCGGTATCGCGCTGCATCGGGGTTTTATCGCGGAAATGGCGACCGGTGAGGGCAAGACGCTGGTGGCGACCCTTCCTGTCTATCTCAACGCGCTTAGCGGACGCGGTGTCCACGTCGTCACGGTCAACGACTATCTGGCACAACGTGATGGCGAATGGATGGGCCATGTCTACAAGTTTCTGGGCCTGACGGTGGGATGTATTGTGCACGATCAGACTCCGGAAGTTCGGCGGGCGCAGTATGATTGCGACATCACCTACGGAACCAACTCAGAGTTCGGATTCGATTACCTGCGTGACAACGGAATGGCTTCCGCGAAGGAGGAACAGGTCCAGCGCGGTCACTACTTCGCAATTGTGGATGAGGTCGACTCGATCCTGATCGACGAAGCGCGCACGCCGCTGATCATCAGTGGTCCCGCCGTCATGGCGCGGGACAACGAGGTGTATCTGCGTTACAAGCCACAGATCGAGGGTCTGGTCCGGCGGCAGAAAGAACTTTGCGCCCGCTTTGTAAAAGAGGCGGACGAATCCATCGCTAAGTTGAAGGACACGGACAATCCGCCGGAAGATCCGGACGCGCTGCGTCAACACATCGGGCTCTCGCTTTACCGCGCCAAGCTGGGCCAACCACGAAGCTCGGAACTCGCCCGTGTCCTCGAGGAACCCGAGCACATCAAGTGGATGAACAAGGGGGAGATGTCGCTGCATCTCGACCAGACCAAGAAGGATCTTTACGCGCAGAAGGAAGAACTTTTTTTCGCGATGGAAGAGAAATCCCACGAGGCGGATCTCACCGAAATGGGGCGCAACTTCCTGAGCCCCAAAGATCCCGAGGCATTCATGCTTCCGGACATCATCACGGCCTTCTCAGAGATCGACAACGACGAGACATTGGACGCGGCCAAACGGAATGAAGCGAAGCAGGAAATCCAGAAGGAATACGAGTTCAAGGCGGAGAAGATCCACGTCATCTCGCAATTGCTGAAAGCCTACTGTCTCTACGAGATCGACCAGCAATACATTGTCAAAGACAACAAGGTCATCATCGTTGATGAGAACACCGGCCGTTCCATGGAAGGACGCCGCTGGAGTGATGGCCTGCATCAGGCGGTGGAAGCGAAAGAAGGCGTGCGGATCGAGGACGAGACCCAGACCTATGCCACCATCACGATTCAGAATTACTTCCGACTCTATCACAAACTCGGTGGCATGACCGGTACCGCCGAAACCGAGGCCAACGAGTTTTTGGATATCTACAAACTCGGAGTGATCGTCATTCCCACGAACCAGCCCTGTTTGCGCGACGATTATCACGACACCGTTTACAAGACCAAGCGGGAGAAGTTCGAGGCGTTGATTACGGAGATCCAACAGGTGCATTCGAAGGGCCGTCCGATCCTGGTTGGCACAGCTTCAGTGGAGACGAGCGAAGTGGTTTCCCGACAGATGAAACGGTCGGGCCTCGTACATTCCGTGTTGAACGCAAAATTCCACGAGCAGGAGGCCGAAATTATCGCTCGTGCCGGACAGAAGGGCGGGATCACGATTGCGACAAACATGGCCGGTCGCGGAACGGATATCAAACTTGGCGAAGGTGTCGCCGCCGCCGGTGGTCTACACGTGGTAGGCACGGAACGACATGAATCCCGCCGTACCGATCGCCAGCTTCGTGGTCGTTGTGCCCGCCAGGGGGATCCGGGATCCTCGCATTTCTTTATCGGACTTGAGGATGACCTGATGCGTCTGTTCGGTTCGGACAAAATCGTCAAGGTGATGGAGCGCGTTGGGCTCGAAGAAGGTCAGGAGTTGGAGCATCCCTTGCTCAACCGATCCATCCAGACCGCGCAGAAGCGCGTGGAACAGCAGAATTTTCAGCAACGCAAGCGCACGCTCGAATACGATGACGTGATGAACAAGCAGCGCGAGGTCCTCTACGGATTCCGCAATGAAATCATTGAGGGAATCGACGTTCGCGATCGGATCATGGACATCATGGAGGAGGTCGTCATCTCCAAGGTGGACGAGTTCAGCAACCCGGAAACGGAGCTGGAGGAATGGGATGTCAGGGGCCTGGCCGACTGGGTGAACCTGACCTTTCCGTTGGGCATGCCCGAGGATGAAATCCGCAAGGCTGCCGAAGCAGGCGACGAAGAACCCGTGGAAGATTCGTTGTTTGACGGGATGAGCAAGACCCAGTTTGCCATGTGCAACTTCGTCTCTGATGCCGTGCGTCGGGCCTATGATTCCAAGATCAGTTACGAGGATGCCGAGGCGTTGGAAAGCGTGGAACGCTACATCGTGCTCAACGCGATCGATAGCCTGTGGCGCGAGCATCTCTACAACATGGACAGTCTTCGTACTGCCATTGGCCTGCGTCAATATGGCCAACGTGATCCGTTGATCGAATTCAAAAAGGAGGCCTACGATGTCTTCGACGAGATGATGATCAACGTGAAGACGGAGATTTGTCACAACATCTTCCGCAGCGCCTCCAGCCTCTCGGCGTTCGAGGATTTCATGCAGAACCTTCCGGCCGTCACGCGCCATGATGAGATGGGGGCCTTCGGTGCCGGAGTACAGGTCCCACAACGCCGCGCTTCCGACATGGTTTCCGAAGCCGCTGAGGACATCGAGCGGATCATGCCCCTCCGGAACGGCCCCAAGGTCGGCCGCAACGACAAGTGCCCCTGCAAGAGCGGCAAGAAGTACAAACAGTGCTGCGGTAAGTAGTCCGTTGCGGGTGGGCCCGGGCATGCTTGGCAAAGTTTGAGGCGGGTCGCGCTACGGGCCATTCCCGCGTGCGCGAGAGTTTCTTGAAATATGCTTCGTGGATCTTTCGGAAGGTGCCGGTATCCAGTTTTCTATCGGTAACTCTCGTTGCCCGGATGATCTGGAATTCATCGCCGTTGGACTGCTCATCAATCCCCCTGATCTTCTTTTCGCGAATCTCACGCTTTCCGGCAACGTCTGATACATTCATTCTACCGATGCGAACCTCAAACCAGTTGTTGATTTGCCTGCTCCTGAGCATTGCCGCGCCACTCTCGGCGGTGCGGCCGCAGGCGTTGATGCCGGAACGGCACCGGGCGTTTTTCGAGAACTATTGCCTTGATTGCCATGATGGCGAGACGCGCAAAGGAAGCGTTGATCTGGAAAGTCTCCCCTTTGATCTGGGCACATTGCCAGCGGCCGAACTCTGGCAGAAGGTGCTGAACTCACTCAATTCGGGGGAGATGCCGCCCCGCAAGAAGACGCAGCCGCCAGCGATTGAGAAAGCGGCTTTTCTCGAGGACCTTTCCAAACAGGTGGTGGTCGCCCGCAAACTTCTCGGTGACAGCGGAGGCGTGATCACCATGCGCCGGCTCAATCGGCGGGAGTACGTTCACACGATGCGTGAGCTGCTCGGTGTTGAAGTGGACGCTGCGAATTTGCCGAGCGACAGCAATGCCGGCGGTTTTGACACCTCGGGAGCTTCGCTGTTTTTTTCCAGCGATCAGTTCGAGCAATACCTCCGGATAGCGAGGCTGGCTCTGGATGAAGTGATCGTTGGCGATTCGCGACCGAAAAAGATCAGGATCAGGACGCAGTCTGAAATTAGGGCAAACCAGTTTGTTGGGTCTCGCCACCGCCGATTGAAGAAATCATGGGATCGCGCGCAACAGTGGCGAGCATCGGACAAGCCCCCCACTGCGTTCGGGTTCATTGATGCAGATCGTGTCAAATTCGAGGAAGGACAGTATCGAGATCAGACCCCGGGATTTGCGCACTACCTGAGTCTCCCCGAGACGAGGACGGGGATTGTTCTTTGTAAACTCCAGGCGGGCGCAATTTTGGACGTCGCTGAATTTCCGGCGAAGGCTGCGCCCGGCCGCTATCGGATTCGAGCGCGGGTGGGGCGGTTGGATTCAGCGAACCGGGATCGCGCATTTCTGGAATACGGCACCGTTGGACCACAGGCGCAGACTGGCGAGATGGACGTCTTGGGATGCCGGGAGATCACTGGTTCGGTGTCGGAACCCCAAACGATCCAGGTTGAATTTGATCTCTCATCCAGCGGAAGCCGTTCGTTTGCGTTGCGAGAGCGACAACCCAATATCCGGAGCGCGGCACGATCCGACTATCGCAACGCGCGTCAGCAGAAGAATCCGTTTCCGGATCCGGTCTTCTGGGTGGACTGGATTGAGATCGAAGGTCCGATGATCGAAGACTGGCCCCCGGTTGCGCACCGGGAGCTCTTTTTCAAAGGACCTGACGCAGTCAATAACGATCAATACGCCCGTGAAATCATTGCCCGGTTTGCGAAAAGAGCGTTTCGGACGAAGAAACCCAGAGCGTCATTCATTGCCAGCTTGATGGCGCTGTATCGGACGCGTCTGAATTTGGGGGAAACCTTTGAAGAGGCGTTGAAAGAGCCACTATCCGTGATCCTGTCCGCGACTGGTTTTCTTTACCTGCGCGAACCGGGGGCGGATCAATCCCGGAATCTGAAGAGTGAGGAACTCGCCGTCCGATTGTCTTATCTGCTCTGGAGTGCACCGCCGGATCAACGTCTGCGCACTCTTGCCAAGCGCGGAGAGCTGACGGATGCGAAAGTTCTCCGCCGTGAAACGGATCGTCTGCTCGACAGTCCGAAGTCTTGGAATTTCATCAGTGGCTTCGCGCACCAATGGTTGGACATGGAGCGGCTGGATTTCTTCCAGTTCAACTACCGACAGTATGGAGAGTTCGACGACAGCGTGAAGAAGGCCGCGCGGAACGAGATCTATCACACCATCGATACCATCCTCCGGGAGAGGCTGCGCGTGACCGACCTGCTGGCCGCTGACTACGTGGTCATCAACGATCTGTTGGCTGACTACTACGGTATCGGCGGTGTGGCAGGCGAGCAGTTCCGGCGTGTCTCGTTGCCACGTCGATCCGCGCGCGGCGGTCTGTTGGGCATGGCTGCGGTTCACGCGATGGGTTCTGATGGGGAGCGGACTTCGCCAGTAGAACGTGGTGCCTGGATCTTGCGGAAGCTGCTACACGATCCGCCACCACCCGCGCCACCAAACGTTCCGCAGCTCAGTCGATTGGACGGACAGCTGCTCTCCGCCCGGGCCATGCAACAGGCGCACATGGAAGAACCTCAGTGTGCACAGTGTCACCGCAAGATTGATCCACTCGGGTTTGGCCTGGAAAACTTCAACGCGGTGGGGCAGTGGCGTACCGAGGAAGTGATCGCGATCAGCGATCGGCGCGGGCGCTCGGTGCGCCGGAAGAGTCTGCCCATCGAAGCGGGTGGGGCGATGTCGGACGGAACTGGTTTCAAGGATTTCTTCGAGCTGCGAGAACAGATTGCGGGACATTCAGCGGCGTTCTCCCGAGGCTTCACCGAGGCCTTGATAGAGTATGGGCTTGGTCGCCCATATGGATTTTCTGACCAAAACCTGGCCGATCAGATCATCCGCCACGCCGCCTCGAAGCAGAACCAGATGCGGGAGTATCTCCATGCCTTGGTTCAATCCCCACAGTTCCGAATCAAATAGCCGAAGTCCTTGAATTTCCAACACCGTCATTCTTCAATTGAAACGTCCGCATGAGTAACAATAAACATCAGACAACGCGACGCGGGTTTCTCCGCAGCAGTTCGGCTTTGGTGGCACTGCCATTTCTGGATTCACTTGGCTGGAAGCGCTTCGCCTCCGCGGCTCCGGTCGTGACTGCGCCGAAGCGAATGATCTTCCTCGGATTCGGCTGGGGCGTGACGCGGGAATCCTGGTTTCCGAAAGTGGATGATACGGGATCCGGCTACGAACTGCCCGCGGGACTGGCACCGTTGAAGCGACACAAGCGGGACATCACACTGATTCAGAACGTGACGAATCAGTTTACTGATGAAGCGCATTGGGGCAGCACGTTTTGGCTGACGGGGGCGAATCGATTCTCTGAACCCGGTCAAAGTTTCAACAACTCAGTATCGGCGGATCAGGTCGCCGCCGAAAAGTTTGGTCAGGCGACGCGATTTACCTCGATCCAACTCGGTTGCAAGAAAGCTTCCAATTCCGGGCACGGTCCCGGCTTGTCAATGGCATGGAATCGTAGAGGCAAACCGCTTGCCGGTCTGGATACTCCTGTGACTGCCTTTCATCGTCTGTTTTCCGATGACAAGACGCCGCTGGCCCAACGCCAAGCGATGCTGAAACAACGCCGCAGCGTGCTGGACACCGTGCTCGATGATGCCCGGTCGACACGCCTTGGTCTGAGTCGTAACGATGCCGACAAGCTCAACGAATACTTTCAGTCGATCCGCGACATAGAAACCCGCCTGGCGAAGGAGGAAGAATGGCTCGAGGTTCCCAAGGTCCGGCCGGAGAACGAAGTGGAGGAACCAGCCGGGACAGTTTCCGGATATGAAGAGGTGAAGGTGATGTACGATATCATGATCGCGGCCATGCGGGTGGATGCCAGCCGTGTCTTTACCTATCGGCAACCCGTTGAAAGTCTGATCAGGAGCCTGGGCGCTACCATCAGCGGGCACAACATGAGTCATTACACCAGTGGTGCACGGAAGGAGGTTTCCGAGTTGCGGGATCGGAAACAATCGGAACTCCTCGCCCACTTCATCGACCGGTTGAAGTCTTCAACCGAGCCCGATGGCAGCACTCTCTTTGATCGTGTCGCGCTCAGCTACGGCAGCAATATCAATTCCATCCATTACCTCACCAACTGTCCGACGCTGCTGACCGGAGGTGCCGCGGGTGTGAACCATGGCCGGCATCTCGCGATGGCCGACAACAAGACGCCGCTCGCCAATGTCTGGCTAAGCATTCTCCAGGGCGTCGGCTTGGAGATCGAATCACACGGCGACAGCACGGGGCCTATCCCCGAGCTGTTTGTGTGAATCAAACCGAATCGAAACGGCGGGCAACTATTCCTTGAGCACCTGCACGACCTTGACTGTCTCGGGCAGTTTGTAGTGTCGCTTCAGGCCTTCTTCGCGGAGCAATGCTGCTGGAGCGCGTTCCATAAACTCAGGAAAGCTGCGTTCAGTCCCTTTGCGAATCGCGTTCTGACCGGACTTGGATGCCCAGAAATCGGACTGGAGTTTTTCCACGGCCCGAGCCGCCTCATCGTTCGACAGATCTTCCCGCTTGGCCATGAGCCAGACATTTTCAGGATCCCCGGGGAGCGCGACCGGAAATGCCACAAATTTGGGTTTGTATTCTTCCGCATCGGGATCATCGAGCGCCGGCGCGTCGGGATTTACCTTCATTTCACCGTAGTATTGCGCACCGTCGGGCAGGTTGACTTCCACCGCCATCACCTCGTCAGCATTCAAAGGTTTCACTGTTATGTCCCCGTCTTTGAAGGTGTCTTGCATGATTGTGACCACATCTTTCACCGTTTTGTCCTGAAGATCCGGGACGGCTGTTTTGTTGCAGAATTTCAGGAACTTCTTCTCACGTTCCTTCGCCTGCAATTCCTTGGCGACGGCTTTCATGATGCGACCCGCCAACTGCAGGTCCGAGGTTGTCTTGGGAAGAACGTTTTCGAGTACGTTCAGGAGTTCGTTTTCAGCAGACTTGGAGTTCTTTTTCATTATCGTTTTTGCGAGGGCGGAATTTCTGCCAGAAGCACTCAGCGTTACCAAGCATCATCAGCGGGTTGTGAATAAGTCCTTTCGGCGGTGAGAACATTTCTGGTTCCCGTTCGAATACCGCCCTAGGGTCGGCGCATCCAATTTGCTGAACCGAATCTGCTGATCATCCCATGACAAACACAATCGCCCGACTTACTTCGCTCTCCCTGATCACCTTTGCCACCGGAGCCATCGCTGCCGGTTTTGAAATAGGCGAGCAGAAGGGGAAATCAGTGACGGTTTCCCACAACGACCGGGCCGTGGTCAAACTGATGACCGGGAACGACATGTCATCCAAGGAATCCGCACATGAGACCTACAAGGTTTACCTGCACGTGATCGACCCCTTGGATGCGCGCGGCGACCGCACGATCACCAAGGGGGCAGGGGACAAGTTTACGCACCACCGGGGGGTCTACATCGGATGGTCAAAAATGACAATGGCCGGAAAGAGTTACGATACCTGGCACATGAAGGGTGCCGTTCGGCAGGTGTTTGCCGGATTGATCCGCAAAAAGACTTCGGCCAAGCAGGCTGAATTTACGGCGGTGATCAACTGGGTCGACGGCCAGGAAGTGTTGCTGACCGAAGAACGCACATTTGTGGTCGGCAAAGCAGATTCCAGTGGGGCTTACATCCTGGATCAACGTTCCAAGATTACCGCCGTGAAAGGGGATGCGGAACTCAATGGCGATCCGGAACACGCCGGCTGTCAGTTTCGCGCCTCGGCCGACGTCGTGAAGAACAAGTCCGCCAAGTATCTTTTTCCGTCCGGTGCCATGAGTCAGAAAGCGGTATCCGAATCCCGCGATCTGCCGTGGGCTGCCCTGAGCTTCAAGGCGAATGACAGTCAGTATCACGTGCAGCACATGAGTCATCCTTCATTGCCGAAAGGTCTGCGCTACAGCGCCTACCGAGATTACGGTCGCTTTGGATCCTTCTTCGTCACAGATATTCCCAAGGGTGAAAACAAGACCTTCAAACTGCGGTTCTACATCAGCCCCGGAGCCTTTCCGGACTCGATGGTGACGGATTCCAAGCGTCGGTATGCCGACTTTGCTGGTGGCGAGTAGAGACACGCTGCCTCGCGGCCCAATAGATGGGGTTTTCGGCCGGCTAATTTGAAAGTGGATGACCAAGAAATCACGAACTCTGCCAATCTACGGGACCTGTGGCTTTGTTTCCCAAAGCCGGTGGTCAGCCGCTTGCTCGGGTAGTGCGACAACCAGCCCTGGGATAGTCCGCACTGTTGCTCACTTCACTTCTGAGGCGCTCGTGCCATGAGTAGATGGATCTTTTCAGTGATGAGTTTCCTTTGGGGCAAGCTGTTTGCAGTCGTTGCCCTACTCGCCGCTTTAGTGATTCTTCTGG
>JBLFYM010000113.1:0-19048 GCA_047608975.1 Limisphaerales bacterium
ATCCGGTTCCGACGGTGTGTGCCACCGCCAATACTCTCAAATCGCCGGTTTGGGAACAGCTGCCAGCGGCGATCTCGCCACGGCGACTGATGCAGCTTCTGGCTCCATCTCCGAGGGGGGGGAGACCGCTTCAAGCTCCTCCGCAAGTTCACGCTTACGCATTCGCAGACACATCGGTCCCAATCCCATCAGGAACCAGAGCCAAGGATCGTTGAGGTCATTACCGAAGAATGTCATCACCACCTGCCCGCCGAGAGCAGCGTAGATGAAGCAATGGAAGTCGGCGAAAAACGGGTCAGTCTCCCTGAGTGTTTTGGCGGCGCGGTAATTCACATACATCTGGCTCAGGTAGAGCAAGGTGAAAAAGACCACGATCGGAACCCCCAGCGCGCGGGCGCCGGCAAGGTAACCATTGTGAATGCTTCCCGCTGCCACATCGATATCGATGGAAGCCGCTTCGTAGTCCGCCCTCGTCTGAAAGACCCACGCATTCGCGAGACCGCCGTAGCCCCGTCCGATGAGCGGCCTGCGGTTCACGTCCTCCATCGCCCGTTTCCAACGTTTTAACCGCCAGTTCACGTTGTAGGCGGCATCGGTGCGGTTCGCCACCCGCTTGCTGGTCAGTGAGAGGACGCGTAGCAGCCCGACCTCCCGTACCGGCATATTTTCCCCGATCAAGTGAAACAGTGCGAGCAGCGCGATCATGCCGGCGATCAATCCAGAAACGTAGATCGGACGCCAACGCACGATCGCAATTGAAAACACAATGATCAAAACCGCCAGCAGACTGCTGCGACTCCCCCCAAATATGATCGCGACCAGCGCCACCCCGATCGCAACTACCCGCAAGTTGAAACGCATCGGAATCAGATTCGGAAGCATCGCTATCATCAGAATCACCGTTCCGTACAGCGGGAGCACCACGAAGCGCAACATACCGTTATCAAACGTGGTCACGAACATACCGTAGCGTGTCAGTAATTCTGCGGCCTGGCCGCTCTTGGTGATCACGAGCGGCACTAAGAGGAAAGTGAGCCAGAGTGAAATCATTCCCATCCACCAGAGCAGGCGTTTCAGATCGTGTCGCGAGGTGAAAAACACGCCCATAAACAGCAGCAATCCAAAGCAGATTCCGTAGGTCATATAGGCCCGAAACCCGGTGATATGCTGTCCGATACCGCGAACATTCGGGAAGACGGGATCGATTCCGTATCGAATTATGACCCATCCAAAAAAAATCCCCATCCCCCAGCTCATCGCGTGATTCACCTTCGTGTTCACGTCATGGATCATGGCTCGCCGGAGCGCAAATTTCACAACGCACAAACCGATGACGGAGGCCAATATCGGGAACCCCCGAATGAATGGAACGGGCAAGACGAACGGACAGAGCAGTCCGAATGCAATCAATGCGGAGAAGCCCTCGGTAACCACCACGGCGACAACCATCCCAATTGCCCAGATGGCGAACAGAACCGTGTAGTTCCCAACCGCCACACAATAGCCGACAAACAAAGCCACCGCCGCACAAAGCGCGATACGGATCAGATTCAGGACATCGTTTGGACTCATCTCAGGACGGGGTCAACCGCAGGGGAACGTTTCAAAAATGCATTCGTTTGACAATCCGTATCAACGCCCGGTTTCGTTTCAACATCCAGGATCTCGATTCGTTCCGAATTGAGATCTGATGGCGTGCCTCTCGACCCGGTTTCCCGGCACCACAACCCAGCGCCTCATAGGTGGATCAGAGACTGGCCTAACGGCGCTGAAACACGCCATCGACCTGCAGAACCTGTCCGGTCTTCGGGTCCATAAAACCGGATTCTACGGAGACGAGCTGGTAACCCAGTCCGCGCAACCGCGAGCACATATCGGTAAATGTCACCTCGCCAGCATAGAGCGGCTCAAGTGACAGCTCCATTTGGATCGCATCAATGCGTGCCAAGGAATTCTCGGCCCCGCTTATTACCCGATCCTCAAAACCCTGGGTGTCGATCTTCAGATACACCCGGGAGTTCGCGTCGGCAATGTCTTCGAAAACGGAATCCAGTCGTTTGATGGTGATCGATTCGCGTCCTACGTATTTTGACTGTGGGGCCGATTCTTCATGACGAGGCAGCATATCGAGCAATGAACTGCTGAAGGAGTTTCCAGCGACGTTGATCTCACCACTGCCATCCTCCCCGCCCAGCGCGCAGTGGTTCACCTCCCAGAGTGGATCCGCGTCCGCACTTGCTGCGAGCAATTCGAACGCGCTCTTCAATGGTTCGAACGAAACAATCCGACCCCGGTATTCAGTGTCCACCCGCAACTGTTGTGCGAACTGGCCGGCATTCGCCCCCACGTCCAGGACAAGATCGGTGCCCAATGAGGTCAAAAACATCCGTCGGCGGGCGATCGGGTGTAGTTCCGGTTCGAATTTGCACAGATCCAAACCAAAGTTCCAAAGCAGTTTGCGAGCGGTGTGCCGGAGACTCATAGGGTGTCAGAAATGCGGCGGTTCATGGGAGGGCAAGTATGCTGATTTCGAGGCTCGCGCCAATCGCTTTGTCGGCGGAGCTTCAAGTCTTCGGAAGTCGTCCTACACCAGCGCATAGATTGTGGCTTACTGGACTTCATGAACGCCCTAACGCGGCAAGTTCACGATAACGAACGGAGATTTCGAGACGTTGAGCCTCCGGGCCGAACAGGTCCTTCACTTCCAGCCGGGGCTGACGTAAGTCGGGGGCCGATTCCAAACCCGCAGCTCGGGCCATTGCCGCCGCGATCAGGTCAGGCTTGATCGCAGTCACGCGCTCAACGCCAGCGCAATCCAAGGGTGCCGGCAGCTCATCCAGAAACGAATTTTGAGGCACCACCATGCGGCACCCTACCAAAAATGCCTGCAACATCACGATTCCGAACGACTCGGGTTCACCGAGATGAACGAATATGTCGTCCGCGCACAGATCCTCATCCCAACCAGATGACCAGTCGCGCACGGAGATCCCGTCCACCATCTCCGCCCGTTGGACCACCTCGGCCTCGTAGTTATCGACCTTTCGTCCGGTCCTGCCCCACAAGACCAATTCCGCCTCATGTCCTTCATTTCGTAGCCGACCAAATGCTTCAACCAACTCCAGCAGATGCTTCCCCGCCACAAACGAAGAAGCAGCGACGAATCGCAACCCAGACCGGCTACGCGCCGAACCCTCGCTCCATTCGATCCCCGGTGTGACAACCCAGTTTTGCGATACTTCCGCTCCAAAGTGCCGACAAGTTTTCGCGGAGTTGTAGACGAACGTGGCGTTCGAAATTCGGGCAAGGAGATGGTAGATCCAGGTTTGTTGCGGCAGCACATGTGCATGAATCACAACCGGCGTCCCCAACCAGAAGCCCGCGATCGCGGCCGCGATCTGTCCGACGCGAGAATGGGCATGCAAAACATATTCTTCACCACTCGCCCGCAACCAACCGCACAACGCCATGCCTTCGCGGCATCCTTCCCGGGCATCATTCAGAATCGAGTGATTTGCCAATCGAGATCGCCCTCCGCAGACAACCCGCGGATCTTCGGTCTCGAAGTCTCGATGCATCCAGAGCCGCTGCTCCACATTGGGGAAATCCGTCGCCATCCATTGCTGAACAACGGTCTCCGCGCCACCGCGCAGATCCAATCCACCCAGCACATGCAGGACTGCGACCGGCTCATCGTTCATGTCGTCATGTCGCATTCGGGATGACTTCTTTCTCTGTTCTGGGAAATGGACATTGCGACCGGCGACGAACACTAGGATCGCTTCTCGGAAACGGTCAATCGGATAACCCTTCTCCGGCTTGATCGCCTCCGCGACGCTTTCCATCGGGCAGGCCACAAACTTCATTTCGCTATCACACTCCTTTGCCTTGAGTGCGGGAATTCGCTTGGCAGCCAGTTCCACATCGTGATGTGAAATCGTGGTCCCCAATACCGAGTATCCGCCGAGCGCCAAGAATTCGCTCATCCAGCCGGATCCGCAGCCGAGTTCCAAAAGGCGCGAGCCCGGTTTGAGACCAATTCCTTCGAACACTCGCAGCAACCTCGTGTATTTTATGGTGAACGCCTCGAATCCATGCGCATACCAGAACGGCTTCCGCATCAGCACGCGATTCGTTTCTTCAAGCGTCTGCCCCGGCAGATTCGTATTGTATTCAATCTCGGCTTCGTAGGCCTTGGCCTGATCGTCGAAGGCCGGAGGAAAAAGACCGTCAGCGAAGTCTCACAGGATGATGTAACCGCGACACTGAAGTTTTTGCGGTTTGCTCAGCGGAAGGTTGAATTGACTCAAGTTTTTTTCGAAGAGACGCCTGCCGGAACGCAGAAGGAAGGATGCTGCCACCACCCCGGCGAGCCCACGCATGAGACCTTTTTTTGATTTTGACATCCGGCTTGGCGCGACCTGTGCGGTATCGCGGTGCGACGCTAGCGACTAATCTTTTTTGAGTCAACCAAACCACTGTCTCCAAAAGGCATACTCATCGAAGGACTGCTGATTCAGACGCAGGAATAGAGACCGGGGAATCTTTTCAGAATTTCTTTGTCTCCATTCCCTTGTTTCCAACTTGGCCGCTACTCTTTTAATCGTGGGCTTGGTCGCTCCAGGAACCTGACCCGAAGCGGATTGCTCAGTCCGAGTCAATCCGTTCTCGACCTCCCGTCTTCACCCTCAAATAATCCCGCGCCGTTGAGTCCACGTTCAGCAATGGATCTGCGACTCAATTGAATCACTGATGAACATCAACCGGTTAAAGGCCATGGCCGAAAGACACCCGCTCCTCCGGGCGGGGCTCTCCCCATTGATCGCCATCAGACGCCACTTCATCCACAAACAGCTAAGGCTCAAGAAAGAGGTATTGGATGACCTCGCGGAGTTGTTGCATTCCGACCCCGTAATTCGCGTCGACGAGTTCGGCGGAGTTTTCGCAGTGGCAGCGCACAGCGACATTTTCACCCGAATAATTACCGACAAGAGCTATGAACCAGCTCTGGTACGATGTTGTCAGAGGTATGCCGACCGAAGTCGGGACATTATCGATATCGGTGCCAACATCGGACTGTTCTCCGTGATGTTTGCCAAGCACACCAAACAACGTGTGCTTTCGGTCGAACCAACGAGCAACGCATTGCGACGCCTCCGGCAGAATCTCGAACTGAACGGCGTCACCGACAAAGTCGAAATTTTCACCGGGGTCGCATCCAACGAATCTGGTGAAGTCGAAATCAAGACAATCAAAGGGAAGGAAGAATACTCAAGCCTGGGCGAGATGGGGCACCCATCCATTGCTCAAGAGGAATACACCAAGGAAAAGGTCACGGCCAAGACGCTGGACCAATTGGTCGCAGAGAAGAAACTCAATCCCGGATTCATCAAGGTGGACGTGGAAGGAGCCGAACATCTCGTTTTCGGTGGCGCGCAGAACGTCCTCAAAGAGAATCGCCCGGTTATCCTCTCCGAACTCTGCGACTATCTGTTGCGCAAGAACGGTTCATCCGCAGCGGACGTGATCGGAATGATCAGACAGCATGAATACGATGTTTATGATCCCCTTCAACCTTCGAAGCCCCCTGGATCCGGGGACTTTGGGGACGTGATCTGTTTCCCCAAGGAAATGGCTATCAGCGCCGAGAAGCTCGCGAACTCGTTTCCAAGCTAGACAGGTAGCCCCTGACCATTTGACGTCGTGAGCCAGAAGTCATCGAGCAACTTGCCTCGCTTCTTGACGGTCGAGGCATTCATCTGGGGTGTTTTCATATTCACAACCCCACTGCTTGGCGACGAATAAGCCGTAACTATTCAGCAGAAGAACCGCGGATAGGGCGGATTTCACGGATGGGCTTCGATGAATCCGCAGACCAAAAACCAAGACTGCGTTTTACCGCTTGGTGAGGTGAATTCACAACGAGCCAGTATCCGATTCCCCCATTATCCGCGCCATCCGTGCAATCCAAGGTCAAATCAACTGCTTGGTCACGCTAAGACTAGGCGGTCAAAATAACTGGGGATACCGCTCCCTCCGCCGATCGGATTGATGTCGCACATCAACCGGGAAATTCACGGCTGGTCACTTCGACGTTGGCCATTCCCCATTCCTGATCGGCCGCAGTTTCAGGTGCGCGGGATCGAGCACCACGTGCTTTATCCGTTGGCGTTTCCAAGTGTAGGTAATGTGCACCAGCCCGTCATCGCTCTGAATCACCGCGGGGTATGAAAATTCCATCTTGGCCTCCTGCCCCAAGGTCAGCGCTGCCTGCCAGTCCTTGCCATTGTCACTGACCGCAACGTTCAGCATGCTGCGTCCGCGCCACTCGCCTTCACCACGGAGAGTGTGATTGTAGACGAGCACGTGGCGGCCATCTGCTAGCGTGAGAGCGTCGGTACCCGCATTAGGGTTTGGAAGCGAGGTGGCTTCCATCGGGCTCCATGATTTTCCGGAATCTTTCGAAAAGCTGGTGGTGATGAACTTCTCCCGACTGCGACACAGAATCTGCAGGCGTCCATCCTCGTGGGTCAGAATGGACGGCTGAATCGAGTTGAACTTCTTGCCGTCATTGATTGGCCCAACCCGCTGCCAAGTCGCTCCGAGATCTGAAGAATGTTCGAAATGCACGCGCCATCCGTCATGCTCCGTGCTCGATCCTGCCAGCAGGCTGCCATCAGCGAGCAGGACGGGTTTGTTCTTCACGGGACCATCAATGCCTTCAGGCAAACGGCGGCGATCACGAAATGAACGCCCCCGGTCGTAGGAAAGCAACATCTCGCCCCACCAGGCATCAGGCTTCGGTCCCACTTTGAAATACAGCTGCAAGGGCGCGTCTCCGGGCGGTTGGAAAAGAACCGGATTCCAACAGGGCCAACGATGCTCGCCCTTCGCGGTCTGGTATTGGACCCCGGTCGCCACCTGTTTCGGACCGGTCCACCCGGCGCCGTCATTGTAGCTGGTCCAGATTCCGACATCGTTCGCACCCTCCTGTGTGCCCCCAAACCAAGCGGCCGACAATCCACGGGATGTCTCCTCAATGGTTGATGCATGGCACTGCTTGAAAGGGGCTTTGGTGAAGACGAACTCTTCTTTCACCACGCCAGGTTTGCCCAATAGACCACCGGCCATTGCCTCGCTCGGTCCCCTGACGGCCAGGTCAACATCCCACACGTTTGCCTCATCGTGGTTGAGGTAGTACATGCGCCCATCCTCCGCACCGACCAGGAGGTCCGGTTTGCCATCCTTATCAAAATCACAAATCGTCGGACTGGAGGTATGCCCTGCCACGTTTCGTTTTCCTAGATTGCCCATCCGCTTGAGCACGTGTCGGCCCTTGCGCGTCTCCGCGTTCCGATACCAGATGGCGTTCTCGGAATTGACCAACACATCCAGACGTCCGTCCGAATCCCAGTCCACCACCGAAATCTTGTAACGACCACTGCGGCCGGCTGAGCGGGAATTCAACCGGATGGGTTGATTGTCTTCGTCAATGAACACCCGCTTCGGCGTATTCAGGACAACCTTCCCCTGCTCTTTCGCCCGCTCGAACAGGCAGAGGTAACCCTCGCTATCGAGCAACACCAGATCGGTCAGACCATCCTTCGTGAAATCAATCGCCACGGGCGTCGTTCGCCACTGGGTGACGAGTTGATTTTCCGTGCCATCCCACCAGAACCACTTCGGCTTGGGCATGGGTCCGTTCAACATCACGGCCTGAGCGGAAGCGAGCTTCGGTTGTCGTTTCGTTCCTTCATTTCGGTACCAGAGAATCTCACCCCAGATGGAATTGATGAGCAGATCCGGCAATCCGTCGTGATCCCAATCCGCGACCGAGAGAGTCGTATACCCCCACTTTGCCTCGCACGGGCTCTGGATCGAGCCGTTCGATCCCGCCATGATTCGAAGAGTCTGATCCCCGGCTTTCAAGTTCTTTGCCCGCGCCCACTTCGGCGTCTTGCCACCCCCCAGATTCTCAAAGAACCCGACATATCCGGCCGTGTTGCCGGCAATGATGTCCTCGTCGCCATCACCATCCCAATCAACACAGAACGGCGTGGCCAAGGCACCATACTTCAAGGTCGCAGCCTCCTGCTCAAAGTAGACCGGTGGCAGAAACTGCGGAACGCCCTTGAATGTCCGTCCGGTATGCTCGACCAGCGCCACGCGACCATCCTCATCACCCACCACCAAATCCTGATCCCCGTCCCCATCCCAATCGATCGCCGTCGGCGTGATCATCTGCAGATCCATCACCAACGGATCTCCGTGGGCATCGTTCATTTTGCGGCCATTTGCGTAGCTCGGCTGGTTCCGAGTTCCCGTGTTTTCGAAGTAGGTGAATCCATCCAGAAATTCACCGCACAAAAGGTCCAGATCACCATCGCCATCGAAATCGGCAAAATTCGGCGAAGGCCAGCCATAGACATCGATCACCGATCCACCGGCTTTCAATTGTTCTTTGGCAGCATATTTCGGTTTGGCGTCGTCGCCGGTGTTCTTCAAGAGGAAGACATATCCGTGCAGCGGCCCATTCTGCCAAACCCCTTGAGCGTCATAGGCGTGATCCCATTCCAGATTTCCCCAGTACCCGATTCCGGCGATCAGATCCTGATCCCCGTCGCCGTCGAAATCCACCGACCGCCACATCCGCGCCCGCTTCTTGCCCGGCATCATCTGAGTGTTCGGCACCAACTTCCGGGTTTTCGAAAAGCCGTTCTTCCGAAAATCCAAATACTCCAACCCCTCACGCAACACCCGCGCCTCACCCTTTACGTGACTTACCTGCATATTGTGACCCGCTTTCCCCACGCGTTTGGCCGCCTTGAAAACCGGATACTTCCGGCCCTTGCCGTTGCCCGGATTCTCAAAGAAATAGACGCCATTGTATGGCTTGTCTGGACATGCAACCACCATGTCGAGATCACCGTCGCCATCCCAGTCCATCGGCAGCGGCCACGCCCACAACCCCACGCCAAGATCCACCTTCAATCCCGGGTTGTTGTAATTCAGTCGTTCAAGTCCGGCTGATTCGCAACGAATCGAGACCAGCGCCAGACATCCCACAGCTATGAGAAATTTTATCTTCATGTGATTGCGGGAACCGTAGCGAGTGGATGCAAACCCGTCCATTCTGACGTTATCGACGTGCGGACTCGCAAGCCCGTCCCTCCAGTGGTTGCGCTCGGCACGCTGTGGAGGGGCGAGCTTGCCAGCCCGTGCCCTTCGATCTCCCTATTTGGTGATCTTACCATTCGGGCCAAAGAGGAAAGGACAGGATCAACTTACACTCACTTGCGCAAACACCCTGGTCCATCCTATGGGTTGCAATCGATCCGATTCAAAACACAGAATAGATGGATGATTCGCCTACTGCTTCTTTCGCTATTTGTCGTCGCTTTCAATTGGGTCCCAACGAGCCAAGCGGCGGCAGCCGTCGATTCCAAGAAAGTTACGCTGGTCTTCGCCAACGATTTCTCCAAGGGCCTGGCGAAGGGGTGGAGAGTCCAACACGGTGACTGGCAAGCGGCCGATGGCAAATCCATTGTGCTAAAGGCGAGTCACCCCAGTTTTCATGTCCCCACTCCGACATTGGTGTTTCGTTGCCTCGGCGAAGGCGTTGAAATCAACGACCTGCAGGTTTGGAATCTTAAAAAATGAACGGAATGAAAATTTCCAGATCCATCTGTCTCCTCCTGACCCTCTCAGTCCTCACTCTTCCGGGACGTTCAGCCCAACCGAACATTGTCTTCATCCTGGCCGATGATTTGGGGCGTGAATGCCTGGAGGTCTATGGCGGAAATTCTTACCAGACACCAAACCTGAATCAGCTGGCTGCCGAAGGAACCCGCTTCGAAGCCTGTTACGCCACCCCGATGTGCAGCCCGACCCGGGTGATGCTGATGACGGGGCGCTACAGCTTTCACTCCTACGAACGATGGGCGACCATGAATTTCTCATCGCCCACGATTGGCAAGCTTTTGCAGGCGGCCGGCTATGACACCGCCCTCTTCGGAAAGTGGCATCTGGGTGGTTGGGACTCAGCGCCATACGGACCGACTCGCGCGGGCTTTGATCGTTTTGCCACATTTGACTATGAGAAAGTCGTGCGCGAAGGCGGGGAAATCGGAAACCAATTTTGGAAGACGGAAGTATGGGAAGAGGGTCGCAATTTCCGGCTCGATGGATATAGCCCCGCCTACTACCGCGATCACGCCCTCAGGTTTATCCGCGAACACGAAGGGACGAACAACAAGCCGTTCTTCCTTTACTACCCGCTGGCTCATGCCCATCGCCCCTTTGTTCCGACAGACCAAGTTGAGGCAACTCGCTCCAAACGCACCGTCCGCAACGGCGAACTGAAGAACTTCCCTGCGATGGTTGAGTACATCGATGGCATCGTTGGCTCGGTCATCAGCACACTCAAGGAAACCGGGCAACTTGAACGCACCGTCATCTTCTTCAGTGCCGACAATGGAACGGACAATGTCGGTGAAGCCAAACAACTGCGATCCAGCTATCGCGGGCTTGAAATTCCCGGTGGCAAATACCTACCCACCGAACTGGGTGCCAATGTTCCCCTGATTGTTCGAGGTCCGGGAATTCCCCGAGCGCGCGTCACGCGCGCACCGGTAGACTTCACCGACATGATGCCCACCCTGTGCAGCATCGCCGGAATCCAAGCACCTGACGTAGCCGATGGCGAAGACCTCTGGCCTATGTTGCAGGGCGGTCCCGAATCGATGCACGACGGACTCGCTTACACCTGGGGCGTCTACGAACACTCCTCCCGCAAATACAAAAACCCGCGAAAATACCGAGACAAGATCATCCACTTCATTCGCGATGAACGCTGGAAACTCGGTTCAAACGGAGAATTGTTCGACCTGCAAAATGACTGGTATGAAAAGGCACCGCTCCCCCATGGGATCGCCGCTGCAGCACGGACTCACCTTGAGAAGCACCTCTCCAAGCTTCGCGGTTCCGAAACGAAAATCTGGTAAACCAGCATCGGCCACCAGTCTATGGGCTGTCCGGTACCCCCAATTTTTCATTCTTTATCCCAACGGGATTCATGGAATTACGGCTCCCTGAGAGTTTGGAGCTTATGGGTAACCGCCTCTTCTTTGAGGACCACCGCATCAGATCTGCGCTTGTCGGCCCCCACAAAACCGCTGGCAATCTGCTCAGCCTCTCCTAGTCTTTGATCGTGCTCCGCCTAATGTCCAACGAGATGACCGCGAACTGCGAGGGTTCATCGCGACGTGAATTCCTCCGCGTCGGGGCATTGTCGCTGGGCGGCCTGTCGCTTCCCGGTCTGCTACAGGCAGGAACGGACTCGAATGCCGGCCGATTGGTTCGGGATAAGGCGGTGGTCATGTTGAATCTCCAGGGCGGCCCTTCGCAGCACGAGACCTTTGATCCGAAGATGGACGCCCCATCGGACATCCGGTCGGTGTTTGGAGAAGTGAAGACTTCGCTCCCCGGAATTCGGTTTGGCAGCCATCTGAAACAGTTGGCGAAACTCGCCGACAAACTGGCGGTCGTGCGCTCCTATCGGCACGGAATCGGCAGTCACGGACCGGCCGCGCTTCACGTGGCCGCCGGCGGCAATTCCACCGGTGCCTGCATGGGAAGTCTCTATGCCAATGCCGCCGGCGTGACCAACCCGCGGACCGGCCTGCCAAACAACACCATCATTGTCCCGGCCGCGATGGGCTCCCAATACAAGGATCTGAACGCCGTGCCCCAGCGAGTCACCGATACCGGTTCACTCGCTCCCACCTACAAGGCATTCGATCCCGGAAACGGGGGGACGCTGCTCGAGGACATGAAGCTCAATGTGCCGGCCGGTCGCTTCGATGACCGCAAGTCGTTGTTGACCGAACTCGATCGGCTTCGCCGCCACGCGGATGGAAGGATCGAAAACTCCTCCACCTTCGAGCAACAGGCAATGGACATCGTATTGCGTGGTGTCAGCGGTGCCTTCGATCTCTCGCAGGAAAACCGGCGGACGTTGGAACGCTACGACACCGCCCACATCAGTCCTGGCTTCGGTGCCCGGAGCCGCAACAGTTACGCCAAGATGTTTTCCCCCATCGCCCTCGGCAAACAGATGCTGTTGGCTCGCCGCCTCGTCGAAGCCGGTTGCGGATTTGTCACCGTCACCTGCACGGGCTGGGATATGCACGGCGGCGGCAAGGAATACAGCATCGCCGACGGCATCCCGACGCAGGCCTCCGCCATCGACCGCGCCGCGAGCGCATTTATCGAAGACATCATCGATCGGGGCCTCCACGAGAAAGTGTTGCTCGTGATCACCGGCGAATTCGGGCGCACTCCGAAGATCAACAAAAACGGCGGCCGCGATCATTGGGGAAATCTATGTCCCCTCGTCTTCGCCGGCGGCGGGCTGAAGATGGGTCAGGTCATCGGCGAATCGGATCGGCAAGGCGGCAGCCCCGTTTCCAATCCGGTGAGCAGTGCCAACCTGCTCGGCACCATCATGCACACGCTGCTCGACGTCGGCGAACTGCGTACCCGCGCCGGCCTTGCCCCCGAAGTGCTGAACGCCATCACCTTCGGCCAACCGATCCCGCAGTTGGTATGAATCCCGAGTTCCCGAACTCCCCCCCTTTCCTCAAATGAATTCACCGATCATTGCCGTGGTGGGATCATTGAATGTCGATCACACCTTCCGGGTGCTTAGATTGCCCCTCCCCGGTGAAACGTTGACGGCGAGCGGCGCGTTGACCTGCTTCGGTGGGAAGGGGGCGAATCAGGCAGTTGCAGCGACTCGCGCGGGAGCAGAGGTGCAAATGCTCGCGTGCGTGGGTGAGGATGATTCGGGCGCGGGATATCTGGATTACTTTCGCAGGCAAGGGATTGGAACTTCTGGGATCGCGGTGACGCCGAACACGCCAACGGGTTCAGCGTTTATCACCGTCGATGACGGAGGTGAAAACTCGATCGTGGTAAACCCGGGTGCGAATCATTCGCTCTCGGTCGACATGATCAACGAACAGGCGGAAGCGATCCGGACGGCAGATGTGCTCTTGTTGCAACTTGAAACTCCCCTCCCCTCGGTAAGAAGAGCTGCGGAGATCGCACGCGATGCGGGTGTGCGAGTGATACTAAATCCGTCTCCGTGGAACGCGGAGCTTGCGGCGGCACCGCTCCCGAGCGACGTCCTCATCGCAAATATTCCCGAGGCATCCGCACTTGCTGGCCGGGACATCGGCACCGAAGCCCTGGATTCGCAATCGTTCAATACTCGAACGCTGATTGTGACGCGGGGATCGGAATCTACATTGGCGTTCCCAGATGACTCCGAGCAAATCGAAATTTTGCCACCCAAAGTGACACCGGTGGACACGGTTGGAGCCGGGGATACGTTTGCGGGAGCGTTCGCGTTCTCTCACGCAACTGGCGCGTCGCTGCGCGAAGCGATCACATTCGCCAACGCGGCGGCGGCACTTACCACGTTAAAACCGGGTGCGCAGTCCGCGATTCCCGAACGGTCGGAAGTCTTGGAGTTTCTTGCCAGTTGCTCAATGGGCGGCTGATGCCCAAGTGTCGAAATCCAGGTTGCCGCCGGAGACGATGGCGACGACAGATTTGCCGCTGAATCGCTCACTGACCGCCAACACGGCTGCCAATGCCACGGCCCCGGAGGGCTCGGCGACCAGGTGAACCTGTTCCATCAAGATCTGCGTTGCGGATCTGATCTCCGTCTCGCTTACCAGAATGATGTCATCCAGCAGCCTCCGGATGATCGGAAAGGTTAGCTCACCCAACGGGGTACGCAGCCCATCTGCAACCGTGTCGTAGCGGGTCGGCAGTTCGATGCGGCCCGACTTGAGACTGCGGGCCGCGTCGTCCGCCCATTCCGGTTCCGCCGCGATTATCTGAATTTCCGGTCGGATCGTTTTGATCGAGGTGAGCACGCCGGAGAGAAGTCCACCGCCGCCGACCGGAACAACGACGACGTCGGCGTCTTCAACTTGCTGCAAGATTTCCAAGCCCACAGTCCCCTGCCCCGCCATGACGTACGGATTGTCGTAGGGGTGGACGAGCGTTGCTCCCGTCTCTGCTTCGATACGCGCACAGGTATCCGCTCGGGACTGCGCATCCGGTTCGCTGAAAACTGGCTCCACTCCGAAGCGGCGCACTGTTTCGATCTTGTTCCCTGCGGAGTTGCGCGGCATGACGACATGCGCGGGAATACCGCGGAGCGAAGCCGCTCGTGAAAGTGCTGCCGCATGATTTCCTGACGAGTGGGTGACCACTCCCTTCGCCGCAACAGCATCGTCCAATGAGAACACCGCGTTGGCAGCGCCGCGCGCCTTGAATGCTCCGATGTGCTGGAGATTTTCCGCCTTGAAATGAAGCCGGCAACCGAGTTTGGCCGAGAGGCGCTCACTGAACACGGTCGGGGTCTGAAGGACGTGCTCCGCTATTCGAGTGGCAGCGGCGCGAACGTCCCCAATCCCGATCGCGAACTTGTCTGGGGCTGAATCCATCATGGTAGTTGGCCTGGTGACCCGGTGGAGTCAACGGTTGAGAGTCTGCCCCAGCAGCAGCCCAAGCCAGGCGGCGACCAGGCAGAGCACCAACGAACCGATCACGTAGAGAATCGCCATTCCACTTTGCCCAGATCTCAGAAGGTTCACCGTTTCCAGACTGAAGGCTGAGAAGGTCGTATAGCCGCCCATCAGGCCGGTCATGAAGAAGAATTTTCCGCCCGCCGGCAACGGCCATTTGCCGGCCGTTCCGGTGAGGGCGAAGATCAATCCGATGAGGAATGAACCGCTGACATTTGCGATCAGTGTGCCGATCGGAAAGCCCGGGCCAAACTTCGCGGCGAAGCCAGTCGCCACGCCGTAGCGCGCCATACCACCCAATGCACTGCCGAGCCCTACTAGCAGAACATTAGTCATGCGGTCATTGGCCTTCTTTTTTCTCTTCCGCCTTCACGCGGGACTGAATGTGGAGATCCTTCAGCTGACGCGGTTCCGCGCCCCCGGGCGAATCGGTCATCAGATCCGCACCCTTGGAGGTTTTCGGAAATGCGATGACGTCGCGGATGCTTTCCGAGCCACAGAGCTGCGCCATCAAGCGGTCGAAACCAAGGGCGATTCCGCCGTGGGGCGGGCAGCCGTAACGAAACGCATCGAGCATGTAGCCAAACCGACTTTCGATCGTCTCGTCGTCCAGCTGCAGCACGTCCTTGAAAATTTTCTGCTGTAGTTCCCGCTGATGGATACGGATCGAGCCGCCCCCCAACTCCACACCGTTCACGACAATGTCGTAGTGCTGTCCGCGAACCGCCTTGGGATCGCTCGTCAGTTTGTCCGCATCTTCCAGGACCGGTGCCGTAAAGGGATGATGACTGGAGTACCAGCGGTTCATCTCCTTGTCGAAACTCAGCAGCGGGAACTCGATTACCCAGAGGAAATTGAACTGCTTGGGATCGATCGTCAGCTTGCCCTGGGATTGCAACAGCTCCGCGACGTAAAGCCGGATGCGCCCCAGAATCTCGCAGGCGTTCAGCCACTGGTCGGCAGCGAACAGAATCAGATCACCTTCTTCAATTTTGAGCTTTTCAATCAATGCGGCCTTCTCGGCTTCGTTGAAGAATTTCACGATCGGGGACTTCCATTCCCCATTCTCGACCTTGATATAAGCCAGCCCCTTCGCGCCAAAACTCTGCGCGTATTCGGTCATGGTCTGCATCTGCCCCTGGGTCACACAGGCAAGTCCCTTGGCATTGAACGCCTTCACCACGCCACCCTTGCCCACCGTGCCGCTGAACACCTTGAATTTGCTTTCACGGAACTCCTCGGTGAAGTCCTGCATCTCGAAACCGAAGCGGGTGTCCGGTTTGTCTGAACCAAAACGATTGATCGCCTCCTCGAAGGTCAGTCGCGGAAACGGTCGCGGAATGTCCATGTCGAGCGCGACTTTCCAGATCTTTTGGAGCAGCCCTTCGATCAGTTCATAGATGTCTTCCCGATCGATGAAGCTCGCCTCGATATCCACCTGGGTGAATTCAGGCTGCCGATCGGCGCGCAAATCCTCATCCCGGTAACACCGGGCTAGTTGGAAATAGCGTTCCACGCCGCTTACCATGAGAATCTGTTTGTACTGCTGCGGAGATTGCGGCAGTGCGTAGAACTTCCCGGGATGCAGCCGGCTCGGCACGAGGAATTCGCGGGCGCCTTCGGGGGTGGATTTGAAGAGCGTGGGGGTCTCGATTTCCAGGAAGCCCTGCTCTTCCATGAAGACGCGCGACGCCGTCGCCACGCGACTGCGCAGCTTGATGTTGCGCATCAGTTCTGGCCGGCGCAAATCGAGATAACGGTATTGGAGGCGGAGTTCCTCGTTCACCTTCGCCGCCACTTCGGGATCGTCGACGGGGAACGGCAGCACATCGGCAGCATTCAGGATCTCCATTTCGGTGATCATGATTTCCGCGAGACCAGTATCGATCTTGGTATTCTGGGTCCCCTCGGGACGAACTCGCACCTTGCCGGTCATTTGAACGACACTCTCGCTGTGAAGGCGGGTGGCTGAGTCGAAAAGTTCAGAATCCAGATCAGTGGGATCGAACACCACCTGGGTCCGGCCTTCACGGTCGCGGACGTCGATAAAGAGGACTCCGCCGAGGTCACGTTTGGAGTGGACCCAACCGGAAACAGTAACCTTTTGCCCGGCATGTTCCGGGCGAATCTCATTGCAATGATGCGTGCGTTTCATTTTGGCTCGCCGCCTTTTCGCGGCAAAAGTGCGGATAGTGGCGACAGCCCGGATTTGTTGCAAAAGAAATTTAAGGATTCGACGGCCATGATTGAGCGCTTTTTTGCCCCGTTCCCGATGGAGTCGTAGTTTTGGCTCCCTCCAGAGCAATCCGTAATGAATTGATGGACAGCCGGACCGGATGTTTCTATATACCACGGCATGATCAGAGCGACTGCATTGTGGGGAACCGTGGCCATTCTGGCGACCGGTTCCCTGTCTGCTCAAAATCCCTTGTCGGTCTCCAAACCGGAAGCGGACAATTCTGTGGCAGCCGAACTGCGATCGTTCACGGTTGACGAGCGGCTACAGGTGAATCTCTTCGCCGACGAATCAATGGGCATCGCCAACCCGGTCTGTTTCCGATGGGACGCCAGCGGACGGCTGTGGGTGCTGTGCACCTGGGCCTACCCGCAACTCAAGCCTTCTGACCGGCCCAACGACAAGTTGCTCATACTGGAGGACACGGACAACGACGGCCGGGCCGATCGCGTGTCCACCTTCATCGACGGATTGAACATGCCCACCGGATTCGCGCTCGGGCATGGCGGTGTCTACATCGGGGAAGGTCACGATCTGATTCACGTCGCGGATACGGACAACGATGGCAAAGCGGATTCCCGCAAAGTGCTCTTCACCGGATTTGGAACCGGCGACACGCATCAGAACATCAACTCCTTCGCCTGGTCACCGGGAGGCGAACTGTTCTTCTGCCAAGGTCTGCACTGCTTTTCCCACGTGCAGACGCCCTGGGGAAATCGACATCTGGAGGAACACGGCTCCTGGCGGTTACGGCCCCTACGCCGACAACTCAGCAGCTATCGTCGCACCAGCGGTGGCGGTAACCCTTGGGGGTATGCGTTTGGTGATTGGGGTGAGCCCTTCATCAAGAGCAACAATCCCGGGGTAAGTGAACTGCTCCCGTCTTTGGTGCAGACCGATCACATCGGCGGCGGATACTGGGGCGGTGCCATGCAGATTGGAGCGACCAAGATCAAATCCATGATCATTGAGATCGTGGACTCCCCTCACCTGCCTGCCGATTTCCAAGGCGACTTTCTGATCGCCGGATATTTTGCGCGCAACATCGCCCGTCTGCGACCCGCCGTGAACGGCGCCGGCCATCGATTGGACCGCATGGAGCCAATCCTGACCTCGAGTCACAACGCGTTCCGCCCCGTCGATCTCAACACCGGACCCGACGGAGCGCTCTACGTCGCGGACTGGTTCAATCCAATCATCGGCCACTATCAGGCTTCGCTCCGTCATCCCGATCGCGATGTCAAACACGGTCGGATCTGGCGAATATCCGCGAAAGATAAACCGCTCATCAAAGCTCCAAACCTTGCGGACATGACAGCGGATGAACTTAGCCTTCAACTGGCAGCACCGCTGCGTCGAACGCGTCAGCTTGCGAAACTGAGATTAATGAATCTCCCAAAGAAGGCGGCAACGCAGGCAGTGCAAAGGTGGATCGACAAACTCCGAACGGACGATCCCGAACTGGAACATCACTGGTATGAAGCCATCGGGGTCTTTGAGTCGCACGAGTTCGTGAACCCCGTTCTCCTCGATCGCCTATTGGCAGCCAATGACTACCGGGCCCGGGCCTACGCAACCCGAGTCGCCGGGCGCTGGCACGATCGGCTTGCTGATCCGCTGTCTCGATTGCGTTCAAGCGCGGAGGACCCTCATCCCCGGGTTCGCCTTGAAGCAATCGTAGCCGTCAGCGAGGTCCCTCGTGCGGACTCGATTGCGATCGCTGCTCAGGCAACCGGCAGTTCGACCGATCCGTTTATAAATTTTGCCATGAGCCAGGCTGTTCACGGCTTGGCTGAGCACTGGAAGCCAGCCCTGCTGTCTGGAGAACTGAAGTTCCGAAACCCCGAACACCTGATCCGCGTAGTTTCTGCCTATGGCGGCGCCGATCTGCTCGAAATCGTCCGTCGACGACTGCCTGAACCGGCCATGGTCACCATCCTCGCCAGCCTCGGGAACACTGCCGACGCAGAAAAAGCCTTGGAACTGGGAAGCCAGCGAACAGAAGTGCTACGTGCCCTGATCGTCTCGGTGCGTGAGCGGAAGCTGCGGGCACCGGCCAATGCGAAGACACGTCTCTCCTTCGCAATCCAAAGCGATTCCGATGATCTCCGCATTGAGGCAATCAGGCTGAGCGCACTTTGGAAACAGAATGCCCATGCCACCGCAATTCGTGACATCGCAATCGATCGCGAACAGCCCGTCCCCGTAC
>JBLFYM010000114.1:0-19012 GCA_047608975.1 Limisphaerales bacterium
TTTTACTACTCCAAAACTCCTTGGATCTTAATCACGCTCCCCTCGTTTTGGCCAACCGGGCAGCGCCACTCCCGGCCGCAATCTCCCCTCTCAGCCCCAGATCTGCCGATCGAGCGAGCGGTATTGAATTGCTTCGGAGATGTGATCCGCGTCGATATCCACCTGATCCGCGAGATCCGCAATGGTTCGGGAGACCTTCAGAATCCGATCGTAGGCGCGGGCGCTGAGGTTGTACTCGTCCATCGCCATTTTCAGCAGATCCATGGTTCCTTCATCCAACTGACAATGGGCTTTGAGCTCCCGTGTCCCCATTTGCGAATTGCAATTTACGCGCGGCGAATCCTCGAATCGCCTGAGCTGACGATTCCGCGCGGAGATCACGCGCCCACGAATCGCCGACGACGGCTCGCCAGCCTGCGTGCGGGACATGTCACGGAATTTTACCGGCGGAGCCTCCACATGCAGATCGATGCGATCCAAGAGCGGGCCAGAGATACGTCCCAGGTAATTCTGAATTTCACGGGGTGACGATTTGGATTCCTCCGCCATCTTGCCATCTGGGGTCGGATTCATCGCGGCGACCAGCATGAAGCGTGCAGGGAACGTCATCGTGCCCGCCGCCCGGGAAATGGTGACCTCCCCGTCCTCCAAGGGCTGGCGCATCGTCTCCAGGACGCTCCGCTTGAATTCGGGCAGTTCATCCAGAAACAGAACACCATTGTGCGCGAGCGAAATCTCACCCGGAGACGGATTCGCGTTGCCACCGAGCAATCCCGCATCGCTCGCCGTATGATGCGGCACTCGATACGGCCGCACCGTCACGAGTGATTGCCCCGACTGAAGGCGACCAGCTATGCTGTGCACTTTCGTGGTTTCCAAGGCCTCTTCCAATGTCAGCGGAGGAAGAATCGACGGCAGACGTTTGGCCAACATCGACTTGCCACTCCCGGGCGGCCCAATTAGGAGCAGATTATGCGAACCACTCGCGGCGATCTCCATGGCGCGCTTCACGGACTCCTGTCCCTTCACATCCGCCATATCCAGATGATCAAGCGGAGGTTCACCAAAGAGCGCCTCCAGATCCACCTTCGTTGGACTGATCTTCACTTGCCCCTCAAGAAAGTCGACGATCTCCCGAAGGTTATGCGCGGGGATAACTGAAAGACCCTCGACAACCGCAGCCTCCGCAGCGTTCTCTGACGATATGATGATCCCGGTACGCCCCTCGTTCTGCGCCTGAATCGCCATTGGCAAAACGCCGTTGATCCGACGTGCCTGCCCGTTCAACGCGAGTTCACCGGCGATGACAAAATTCTCCAATTGATCAGTTTCCAACTGTTCACTCGCGGCGAGAATTCCAATCGCAATGGGAAGATCATAGATCGGGCCCTCCTTGCGAACGTCAGCTGGCGCGAGATTGACGGTGGTCTTTCCCATCGGCACCTTGAATCCGGAATTGCCGAGCGCGGTATAGACGCGCTCCAGAGATTCACGTACGGCTGCATCCGGAAGTCCAACAATCACCGACTTGGTCGCTCCCCATCCGCAATCTACCTCGACCTCAACCGAGTAGGCGTCGATCCCATTGACCGCCGCCGAAAAAACCTTGGCTAACACAGGCCAAACATCCGGGAAAAACGCGCGGGAGGCAATTCACATGTTCGACGAAAATCATGTGGCAGCGAGCAGACGGACAGCGAAGAGTAAGTCTGGTAATCCTGACGTGAATGATCTCTCCCGCAGATTCAGTTCACCACAGATTGAAATCATTCGATCTGGGATGAACTGTCGAAGAACAAAAAACTGGAAATCAAAGCTCCTCCAAGAGGAGCCAGTTCACGCAGGTGTTTGATTTCGCTGCTCCGGATCCGATCTCCATTGTCAAACGCCCATCCACAATCTCGACCTCGATTCTCCGTTCCGCAAAACGGCCAGCCACCGTTGATTCATTTTTAAAAATCGAACGACCTTCGACCACAACAGTCTGGTTCAACTGCTCATGCCCAGAATCTCCAACGCAGACCGTCACCCAATAGCGCCCGTTCGCCACCTCACATTCCCAAACGTCACGCGTGCGCGTAAAGACGAAACTGTCGCGTGGCCCACGCAATACGTTCCTCTTGCGATTGTTTGAGGACAGATCCCGATGCCAGCCAAACTCACAACTGCCGGTATAGACGCGCCCGTGATCACCTGTTTCCCCTTCTTCCAACTTCACCTCCGGTCCACAGAAATTGAAAAACCGGGCGGTGACATCAGCGAGCCAGTCTGCCTTCCCGTCTGAGGCCGGAGTAAGATCCGGTTGCTCAACCTTGAACTCGATCGGCTGGTTCGGCGTGAACAGCAGTGCGTCGTCGCGGTCGGCGATGCCGTCACCATCTGCATCCTCCGGGGATAGACGTGCGAACGCAAAGCGGTCCACCCCACGAACAAAGACCAACTCCCACACGATCCGGCAAACATCCGCTCGGGTTGTGTTCTCCCAATCGACCGCAGCCGGTGAAAGCTTCGAGCGTTTGAGAAGTTCAGCCACCCACTCTCGGGTCGCCAAAGCATCGGGTCGGAAATCAACTTCGCGTGGTCCGAGCGGCAAAACGTTGAGCGCAGCCAATCGGTTGATCACCACGAACGCCGGGTGCTTCACATCCAGATCTCGAAACGGCCAGATCAGCAACGGAGTTCCATAAACGCCGCACAGCCCATCCCGAATAGCCTCAAGATCTCGCCGTGAATACGGCATGTTCCGCAACGGGCGTTTCTTGATCAAGACCACCGCCGCCGTAGCCCCGGCAGCCTGTCCCACATGAATCCGTTGGTCGTGCAACCGGATCGCCGCACTCACGATGCTGCTATTGCCAACATTCCCCTGAGCGCCAATCAACCCGTCCATCCGCTCCGGAATCAGACTACGCAACGGAAACACGCAACGATCGCTCAGGAACTTGGTGTGGCGATTCGGTTTGTGGTAATCGATCCACGGACCCGCTGCTCCTTCGTCGCCCAGATACGTTCGTCCGGTGCGATGAAAGTCGTAGTGGAACTGCCAGGCGAACAGGCCGTCCGGATACATGACGTGCGAGAAACGAGGGCGCGCGCCGGTTTTCGTTTCCGCATCACGGTTTCGCCCATCCTGTTCTCGCATCATGTACATCGCCTTGAGTCGCAAACCCTCACGGATGTAAGGCTTCGGTGGAAGATTGTCGGCGGTTCCAAACTCACGACTGAGATGAAACCGGCGAAAGCTGTTTTCCCGATCGGTCGCGCGGTCATGCACAAAGTTCTGGAGATGATAAAGCACACCGCGCGAGTGACGTTTTGCATCATCGAACACGATCTGCCGCTGCGCCCGATTCAGGGTCACAATGTTCCTCATCGAGGCACCGGGTTCAGTCGCCTCAAGCGCATCGACGACCGCCTGTGGTAATCGCTCCAACGGATAGTCCTGACCATTCATGTAGTTGAGCAAAATCGAAGTCTTTCCATCATCGCTCGAGTGTCCGTCCACAATCCGCCTCACGGAAAACACACTCAACTGGCGTTTCGAAGCCTCACCGTCCGGCGGCCAATGCAGGATCGAACCGACGCCCGGGTTGCTGACGTCCCACTTCAATCCGCCAAACTTTTTGCGACTGAAATGGGTCGCCCGAGGATAGTTTCGATCATCGAACCCCACGGGTTCGGCGATGGGTGTTTCCGCAGTCGACTCAGCCACGATCATCGCCCACGTAATGGGGTTCATCTCGTTGGGCGGATTGCTTCCCGAAACCTTGGGCGCACTCGGTTCACCGTACCTAGAAATCGGATCCGGACCGCACTCAAACGCGGCACCGGACACCTGAATCGCGTCGCCCCAATCCGACGCATCGATCGTCAATTGCGCCCGCACCAGCAGATTGGATTCTCCGGTTTTCCCGGTCGCCAAATCGATACCGGCAAACGTCAACGCGACCAATCGGGGATTGGTCGAATCCGGTCTGTCGACGCTGGCGGCAACCGGATAGCGTTTCCAGAAGACCCTTACCTGACCAGAGTCGAGATACGGTTGAATCATTTTTTGGAATACCGACTCCGCCTCTGCCGGACGAAATGTGGAAGGTCCGTGGTACGGTTTCCCCGGCATCGGAGATCCGTATTTGGCAGCATTGAACTCTTCGATGCGGTCCATCAGTTCCCTGAACAAGCCGCTCCGATGAAACGACCGTTTCATCGGATGCCAGTCCACGCCCCACCCCACCTTGCCGACGCCTTTGTTCTCATCCACACAAGCCAATGCCTGCTCGGTATACTGCCCGCCGAACCACTCTCCATCGTGGACGATCACAATCGAATCCACGCCTTGCCGCGCCGCCTGAATTGCCGCCGCCCAGCCCGACTCGGTGGCGCCCACGATCAGGAGATCGGTCTTGATCGACTGAATGCCCGCCCTCGCTGAACCCAGCAGCACCAGAAAGCTGGCAAGAACAGCGGCGCACCATCGACCGGGAAAGCGGACTTCAGAAAATCGCATGCGCACCCGTTATCGCCGAAAAGCGGAATGCGTCAACCCGGCGAAATCATTCGCACTCCATCGCGCGCTTCGGGTTTGATCTCCGACGGCCCGACGAACAACATCCGCAAGGCACATCGACATATGGAAAACTCACTGGCAGAAAAAATCGCACTCGTTACCGGCGGAGCCAAAGGCTACGGGCTGGGAATCACCACAGCGTTGAAATCAGCCGGGGCCACCGTCTTCATCTGCGGTCGGGATCAATCCGCGCTGGATCAGGTGGCCGAGCGCCTGAGCGTCACCGCAATTCGTGCCGACGTGACTTCCACTTCTGATTGGGATCGCATGATTGCCGAGGTCGTCGGTCCTGAACGCACGATCGACATCCTGGTAAACAACGCCGGCGGCGGGGTGAAGATTGCCGCCACCACTGAACAGTCGGACGACGACATTGAAACTTCCATCGCGCTCAATCTTACCAGTGCGATCCACGGATGCCGCCGCGTGGCCCCATTGATGATCGAGAAAAAATCCGGAATCATCATCAACATCTCCAGCATCTGCGCTCATCACGCTTGGCCAGAATGGGGAATCTACAGTGCAGCGAAAGCCGGTCTGAATCAGTTCTCGAAATCACTCTATCAGGAACTCCGGCCCCATGGTGTTCGCGTGACCACCATCACACCATCTTGGGGCGCCACGGAGTTCACAGATTCAGCAGGATTGGGAGCACGGGAACCTGAGGTCGCTGATCAATGTATCAAACCCGCCGAGCTTGGCCGCGTCGTTGCAGATGCATGCGCACTCCCGCAACACCTCTGTGTTCAGGAGACGATCCTTTGGCCAATGGTTCAGGACGTTTCGCCGCTCTGAGTCAGCTTTTGGGATAGCCGTTCGGATTGGATTTATGCCAGTTCCAGGCGCTGGCAACGATGTCTTCCAGCTTGGGAAATTTCGGCTGCCAACCAAGCTCCTCAATCGCTCGGATTGAAGAGGCGATCAGACGAGGAGGATCACCCGCGCGGCGAGGTTCTTCGATCACCGGGATATCCGCGCCCGTCACCTTCTTGCAGGTCTCGATAACGTCACGGACAGAATACCCTTCCCCGTTCCCGAGATTGTAGTGACCGCTCACTTCCGGTTTCAAAGCCAGAAGATGGGCGGAAGCCAGGTCGACGATGTGAATGTAGTCGCGAATACACGTGCCGTCCGGCGTGTCGTAGTCCGTTCCAAAGATCGCGCAATTCTCTTTCTGACCGAGCGGCACTTTCAGAACATTTGGAATGATATGGGTCTCAATGCGATGCGCCTCGCCGCGGGTCGGACTGGCACCCGCCGCGTTAAAGTAGCGGAACGCCACGTAGTCCAGACCGTGGATCTCCTTGTACCAACGCAACAGGCTTTCGAACATCAGCTTCGACTCCCCATAGGCATTGACCGGTTGTTTCGGAAAATCTTCCGTGATCGGCACTTTGTCCGGCATTCCGAAGATGGCGGCCGTGGAACTGAAAACCATCTTCTTCACCCCCGCCTCCACACACGCGTCGAGCAACTCGATGCTGTTGGAAACGTTGTTACGAAAATACTTCGTCGGATCCTTCATCGACTCGCCAACCATGATGAAGCCGGCAAAGTGAAGAACCGCTTCCGCATCGGAATCTTTAAGAGCTTTGAGTGTCGCTTCCCGATCAGCCAGATCCCCTTCCACAAAATTCGCGCGCTCATCGACCGCCTCGCGATGCCCTTCGACGAGATTGTCAAACACCGTCACCTCGTGCCCCGCGTTGCACGCCTCCTCCACAAAGACAGATCCGATGTATCCCGCACCGCCGGCGACCAATAGTTTCATACGGCGAAACTAGGTCCGCACCGGAAAGGAAACAAATCGAATCTGCAATCCACGGCGGAATCCCAATAATTGCAGCGTCCGAGTCGATTTATGGTTTGGATCACTGCGAATCCGAATCAGTCTTCTAATCGATCAGCGAGGGCATACCAGGCGGGTTTGCCAAAGTCCAAACAAAGCCGACCCCGTCGCGTCATCCGCCTCAAGCAACCTGATGCGGCGATGCAAACCCAATGCCTTTTGCGCCTGTCCAAGAATCCGCAAGGTGCGTTCGTCCTCGATCGCCGGGAGTCGGATGATGCGACATCGCGTGGACAGATAGACAACCATCATAAGCCTCTATGACGATCGTAGTGGGTCGATGGGAACTGGTGAGGGCAGGTGATCGAAGTTGAGCAATACCAGCGCGCTCGCCTGCCAAGTGGTTTCCCACAGCCACACCAGCGCGCCGTTCACTTCTTCGCCTCCGCGTTTCTCAGGATTTCCTTCAGCTCCTTGATCTCATCCTTTGAGAGGTCCTTGCTGCGGGCGAAATGCACCATCAGTTCACCGACGGAGTTGTCAAAGACCCGTCGTAGAAATGACTCACTTGCCTTACCAACGGACTGTTCTTCACTCGCCACCGGACGATAAAAATACGCACGCCCCTGCTGCTCGTAATCCAGCGCCCCTTTCTTCACAAGTCGGCCAAGCAAGGTCTTGACCGTCTTTGGATGCCAGGAGAGATCCTCCGCTTGCAAGGTGGCAATCACTTCACTGGAACTTTGGGGCGCACGATCCCAAAGCACCCGCATGAGTTCCCATTCCGTTTCCGATATTCTTGGTTGCTTTGCCACGACCTACAGTTGTAATCCACTTGAAGACTTCAATTGTAAGCCAACTGTGAAAGCAGAAATCTATCGTCATAATGCCGCATTTCGGGGCCGAAAACCCTCTTGCACAACCGGTTTTGTTCGGTATGTTGGCCCCTTCGTTTGTCGAACCCATCCGACCCGTTCGACCCAGTCCCCATCGTCCACAGTCCCTGAAGGTCCACGCCATGAAGGAATCCGCCAAAAAATCGACTACGAAAATCTCGTCGCGCAAAGCAGACAATTTGAAACCGGCCAAGCCGAAGGCCGCCGGCAAGCCCGCGGTTCAGGCTCTTTTCCCAACAATGAAATCTGGAAACAAGAAGCCCACAGCAAAGAAGAAGGAACTCGAGATTCCAGCCATTCTTTTGGAAGGCGATGATTCACCGGCTTCGGCAGCGAGTGGACCGGGTTCAAAATATGCGCTCACCGTTGATCTCAAGCCCGGATCCGACACGGCCGACCTGGGCGAACTTCCTGATGGTTACGGCACGCGGTCGCTCATTCTCACGGCGCGGGATCCGCACTGGCTTTACGCATTCTGGGATTTCACCAACGTCCAACTTCGCGAGGCGAACAAAGCCTCGCGCGACGGCCATCTGATCATTCGAACCTTCACTTCGTCCGATCAAAACCTGATCAGCGAGACCCACGTCCATCCGGAATCCAAGAACTGGTTCCTCTCGGTGAACAGTGGTGCCCGTGGCTATGTCGCCGAACTCGGCCACTACAATGCAAAAGGGAAATGGACTTCGCTTTCCAAATCGAGTCCGGTTCACACTCCCAGCACCGATCTTGCCGAAGAATCTGACGCCGAATTTGCTTCGCTACCGGTCGAGGTTCCCTTCCAGCAATTGCTCAGCCTGATCGAAGGAGTGATCCCGGAAGACATCCCACTGCTCGAAGCGCTTCAGCAATTGCGAGCAGAGGGTCACGAGGGATTGCCTGAGGCAGCCCAATTCACCGGCGCGAAGACCGGAACGTCTCCCGCTGTTTGGACACCCTCGCAGGAACGCGCACTGGCAGAGGTCATCACGCTTGATGAGGTCCGCCGGGTCTGGGTGGGCTCGCATGAAATCACGGAACTGGTCCGCAAACAGTTGGTAGGTGATCTCTCTTCAGCCTCGGCGGCCGACAAATCTGGCAGTGCCGGATCCATCTCAAGTCTGGGTGCGTCGAGCCCGTTGGGCGGCATGCCGGAGCAGCACGATTTCTGGTTCAACGTGAACGCGGAGCTGATCGTCTACGGTTCCACCGAACCGGATGCCAAGGTCACGATTGGCGGACGTCAGATCAAACTCCGCGAAGACGGTTCATTCAGCTATCGATTCGCGCTTCCAGACGGGAACTATGATTTACCCGCGCAGGCGACGTCAGCCCGAGGAGATGACAGCCGGTCAGCGGTGATGAGCTTTGGCAGAGCGACGAGCTACGCCGGAAACGTCGGAGCTCACGCCCAAGACGCCGCACTGCAAACCCCGGATCCAGATCACGTCAGCTGACGTCCTCGGGGGTCTGCTGAACAACCCCACAGCACTTCTTGAACTTTTTACCGCTCCCACAGGGGCATGGGTCATTGCGACCAATGTTCATACCGGCAGCGGTTTCGGGAGCGACGAGTTCGACGGGCTGAGGGACCGCCTTCTGCCCGCCGTCCGGGGTCATTGAAAAACAGCGCCACCACGCGAGCGATTTCGCGGTTTCAGTGATCGGCCGATAGCGGCGAACAAAGCGTTCGACCGCATCGGGGCGTCCTCCCATCAGACCCGCCTCGATCTCTTCTGGAGGCAGGGCTTCCGGAATGATCAATTCTGCCAGGTAGGCGCCGCGAATCTCATGTGCGAGTTCCTGCGCCTGGATGTGATAGCAACAGGTAATCAGGCCAGCCCAGACCGTCGTATTGCCGGGTCGTGGAAGGTCGCGAAACAAGGAGCGGTAGTAGGCGATTACCTCTACCCGCGCGCGCTCGCGCCAGACGTAGAGCACTGCCACCGAAGCGATGGCGGCATTTCGAATCAGGGCATGCGCATCTTCGTTGGCGGCGATCGTCTTGATGGGATCAAGATTTCCGTCGCACACCGAAGCGAGCAGCAAGGGGCCATCTTCGACCAGCACATCCCCGGCAAGATCGAGTGGCTGTTCATCGGGAAGATTGCAAATCTTCACGAAATCCTCGTACGCGGCGTGATCGCGAAATTTCGCCAGCAGATAGAGGGCGTAGATATGAAGCTGATACGTATGGTCTTCCAGCAGGTCTCCGGGGGCGGACGCGGCGTTGCTGACAATCTCGCGCAGTTTCGGTGCCAATTCATCCGGGTTCTGCTCAGCCGCCTCCAACGCTGCGGTCGGAATCTCAAAGCTGACTTTTTCCAATGAGGCTAGGATCTCTTCAGTCGTCATCAATAGGTGGCGGGAGGGTAGCGAGCGCGGACGGGGTTACAAGTTCTGGATGATCCGAAAGATCTATCGCACCTATTCGACAGTTCCGATCGGGGAAACGCTCTGAGCTCCGACATAGGGGGAATCCCAGCTCGAAAATTCCGAAAGCGCGCACGAATTCACTTTCGGACAGAAGGCTCTGTTCGCTTCGGAGTGCGTGTTGGTACCTCGACAACAGCGACTTCGAAATAGCCACCAACTGCGTCCGTCCATGTGATTCGTTCTGCGTGCCCGCGCCCCTCCACGAACAACCAGTCTCCGACTACTCCTTCAGTTTCCGACCGCAACAACTCCAAGCGATACCGGTGACCATCAACTGTCAGAAGCACGTTCCATTGTCCACCGAGACCGCTGCCGGGCGTACTCGGCGAAGTGACAGAAGATAAAAATTGAAATGCGCCCGATCGGAATCGTCAGTGCAATCCGGATCAACCGATCCACTTCTTCTTCCACCGGAATCCCAGATTTCCATGGCGAAATGGCGTGATCACCCAGCCAGTTTCTGGCACTTCTCTTTCCGATGACCGCTCGGAAGCTACTGATCGCACTAATCCTGCTGCTGGTTCCGGCGCACAGCCGATCCGCGGACGCGACGACACTTGCCGGCAAAGTGCTGTGCGGATATCAGGGCTGGTTCAATTGCCCAGGAGACCGGGCCGGAGTGGGCTGGCGTCATTGGTCGAAGTCCGTGAGCAAATTCACGCCGAGCACAGTCAGTGTGGACATGTGGCCAGACATGTCAGAATACGAGCCATCGGAGCGGTTCAAGAGCGGGTTCACCAATCGCAATGGTAGCGCGGCCGAGGTGTTTAGCTCCCACCGCGCCGACACCGTGCGGCGGCACTTCCGTTGGATGCGCGAGTACGGAATCGATGGAGCCATCGTGCAGCGGTTCGCGATAGAGCTTGCAGATCCGGTGTTTCGACGGCTGAGGACCACCATTCTGAATCACTGCCGCACGGCGGCCGAGCAGGAGGATCGTGTGTTCTCGCTGATGTATGACCTGAGCGGACTGGGTGCCAATCGAATGCGACAGATCGAGAGAGATTGGAGTGCGCTTCACGCCATCACAAATTCATCGAGCTATCTGCTCCATCAGGGCAAACCTTTGATCGGAATCTGGGGCGTCGGGTTTAGCGACGAGCGGAAGTATGGTCTGGAGGAATGCCTTACGCTGATCGAGTTTTTCAAACGTGCGAACTGTAGTGTGCTGTTGGGAGTTCCGACGCACTGGCGTCGATTGAAGGAAGATGCATTGGCTGACACCGAGCTTCACGAGATCATGAAACTCGCCGACATGATCAGTCCCTGGACCATCGGTCGATATCCTGACCCGACGGCAATCGCGGAAAGATGGATACCGCAGCTGAACAACGACATCGCCTGGTGTCGGTCGGAATCGTTGGAGTATCTTCCGGTGGTGTATCCGGGATTCAGTTGGAGAAACCTTCGGGGGGGGCCGCTTGGCGTAATTCCCCGACGGCGGGGCGAATTCCTCTGGTCCCAGTTCACTGCGGCAAAACGTGCGGGAGCCTCGATGGTCTACGTGGCAATGTTCGATGAGGTGGATGAAGCAACCGCAATCTTCAAGTGCACAGATACCCCACCCACCGCCGGTCAGGTCCGATTTCTGGACAACGAAGGATTGCCTTCGGATCATTACCTGCGCGTCACTGGCGCGGGCGGTCGCCTGATTCGCGGAGACGTTTCCGTCGGAATTCCTCTTCCCCAAGCGCTGGGAAATTCCGTCGATTAATCGAATTCCGTTCGGTTAAATGCGCCGATGCAGAAACGGTCACGCCATTTCGCCAGCGACAATTATTCCGGAGTCTGTCCCGAAGCTTGGGCAGCGCTTGAGCAAGCCAATCCGGGTCACGTCACTTCCTACGGCGATGACGAATATACCGCACGCGCCGCCGACCTGCTGCGCGAAGTCTTTGAGATGGATTGCGAGGTGTTCTTCGTTTTCAACGGAACCGCCGCCAATTCTCTTTCTCTCGCGTCCACCGGGCAGAGTTATCACAGCATTCTCTGCCACGAAACCGCGCACGCGGAAACGGACGAATGCGGCGCACCGGAGTTCTTTTCCAACGGTATGAAGGTGCAGCTCATTCCCGGTGAACACGGGAAGATCGATCCCGACGGCATCGGGAAAATGGTCCGAAAACGGAGTGATATTCACTATCCGAAACCCCGGGCCGTGAGCGTAACCCAGGCCACGGAACTCGGAACGGTCTACACCCCGGATGATCTCAAGGCGATCTGGGCGCAAACCAAACAGTTCGGACTCAAGCTGCACATGGATGGTGCGCGCTTTGCCAACGCGGTCGCATCGCTCGGTTGCAAACCCAAGGAAATCACCTGGCAGGCGGGCGTAGATGTTCTCTGTTTTGGGGGCACGAAGAACGGAACCGCAGTAGGCGATGCGGTGGTGTTCTTCAACCGTGAATTGGCGGCCGAATTCGACTACCGCTGCAAGCAGAGCGGACAGCTCGCCTCGAAGATGCGCTATCTCTCCGCGCCCTGGGTGGGCATGCTGAAAGACGGGGCATGGCTCCGCCGGGCTGGACAGGCAAACGCGATGGCCCAGATGATGCACGACGGTTTGGCAGAGCTGGACGAGCTACAGATTTTGTGGCCAACGCAGGCCAACGCGGTGTTTGTTCAAATGCCTCCGTGGCTCGTCGTCGCAATGCGGGAGGCGGGGTGGAAATTCTACACCTTCATCGGTCAGGGCGGCGCGCGCCTCATGTGTTCCTGGGACACCACGGAGGAAGACGTCGCCGAGTTCATCGCCGACGTGAAACGCCTGCTCGTTGAAGCGCCTCGAGATATCGATGTTGGAAATATCGATCCCCGAAAACTCTAGCCCGATGAAGCTGCGCGCCGTCACCAACGCAGACACCGCCGCTGTCACTCAACTTATTGACGGATGTCTCCGGGAGATCGGTGATCGGGTGCATCCCGACGGCGAAGGGAAAGATCTGCTGAATCCGGAAGCTGCCTATGCGAAGGGCAGCGGAGCATTCGTGTTGATCGAAGACAAGGGCGCGGTCATTGCCACACACGCGATCGCGCCGACCTCAGAAGCGGGCACGGTCACCTTTCGCCGGATCTACGTCCGCGCGGATCACCGCGGAACCGGATTGGGCAAACGCCTGATGCAGTGGGCGATGGAGGAATGTCGAGCGCGGGGCTTTAAGCGGATCGTATTTTGGTCAGACACCCGCTTCACCCATGCCCATGATTTTTTTGGAAGCTTCGGTTTCCAACGCGGCGAAACGCGCGACATGACCGACGGCGCGATGCCGTATTCAGAATACCGGTTTGAGCTCGAGCTCTGAACCTCAGGGCCGGTGGAGCCGGAAGAACTGGAGGTTCGTCGAGATCTGGTTGGTCATGAAGTATCGACCATTCACAACTGCCAAAGGCTGCACTCGATTCTGCCACGACGTACCGAAGAGTGAACTCAACTTTTCCTGGACGATGAAACCCGAAAATTCGACCGGCCATGAGAACACAATGTTCTGATTCTCAACGGTGAACGTCAATTGCAGCGCCCCGGTGGGAACCCCACTGATCCGGCTGACGAAAACGTCGGATCGACCCGCACTCACGGCGGTCTGGTTCCCCACGACCACCGTTCCCGTAAACGATCCCACCACTATCTGATCACCATTGGTGTCGATCGCGATGGCATTACCAATGTCACCACCAGAAGCTTCGCCCCCTGCCTGTTGGAAATTCTTCACCTGCCCGTCGGGCATCAGTTCCAGAACGAAGATGTCGATGGTGTTCCGGATGCTGGAAAAGGTGCTCAGTCCAAATGTGGTGTCGCCGGCGAAATAGCCAGTGACGAAGACATTTCCCGAACCAGCGATGGTGATCCCACGCGCCGACGCCGCCGACCCACCACCGTAGCCCTGTAGCCACACCGGGGTTCCGTTTGAATCCAGCCGCGCGACGAATCCGTCTTGCACGCTGTTCGGCGAGCGATTGATCGTGGTGGATCCGATCGTCAGCGAGGTATTGAAATCACCGCTCACAAAGATGTCACCGGCATTGTTCATTGCGACCCCGAGCGCGGCCTCATTCCCGGCCCCCCCCAGGCTTTGATTCCACATCAGCTGTCCGGCGGTGTCGTATTTTGCGACAAAGCCGTCGGCGCCGCCTTGGTTGGTGAGCACGTTTGCGAGCGTAATTCGCGCACTTTGGAACGCCCCCACGATCACGACATTGCCGTTGGTATCGGTTGCAACCGCGTTCGCCACATCATTCCGATGGCCGGGATTGTCACCGAGCTTGCGCGCCCAGATCCGGGACCCATCCGCGCCATACTTGGCGAGCAGGATCCGGCCAGTGTTAACCATGCTCATGGCACCGAAGTTCGACTGGAATGAAGATCCCGATATAAAAACATTCCCCGCCGTGTCAACAGCGATGCTTCTGCCCAGGTCATCGGAGAACTCCTTCCCCTCACGATTGGCCCATTGAACAATTCCGTTCGTATCAAACTTGGCGACGAAGATGTCGGTGAATGAGGAGGCATTCGCATTGGTAAGCGAAATTGTGCCGGTCAGATTCCCGGAGAACGACCCCACCACCACCAGATTCCCACTGCTATCGACGGCGACATCGTTGGCGACATCCGAACCCGTGCCGCCGATCTGCCTGATCCATTGGATATCCCCTGCTCCATTGAGTTTCGAGACGAACACATCTTCCAATCCCGCACTCGTCAGACTGTTTGTTCCAAAATGCCCCACCAGGTTGAAGTGCCCCACCACGTAGACGCTGCCATCCGGTGCCACCGCCACTGACCTGGCCTCATCCGTGCCGCTACCGCCCAGCCCGTCAATCCAGGGCACATAGGCATTCGCACTTAAAACGTGCAGCCGCGCGAGTGAACTGGTGACACTGCCAAACGCATTGGCAGCGCGGATCCCATAGAAGCCGTTGTCGAACAATTGGCCACTGGAGAATGGAAGCGAGAGGTTGGTCGCCCCCGGAAGATTGGTTCCTGATCGGAACCACTGGAAATGAAGCGGCTGCGTACCGACGATGTTGGCGCTGAACGAAGCCGGGCTCCCCGAACTGATCTGTTGGTCGATGGGTTCACTCAGAACAACCGGCGCGGAATTTACGCTGATCAATGCGGGGTTACTCGTGGCGGCTCCAATGCCGTTCGTGACCACGACCGAATAGCTTCCTGAATTCGTAAAATGCGCTGCCGGCACGCGATACGTCGGGTCGTTGGCACCAGGGATGGGCGCGCCGTTCAGCACCCATTGATAGAAGAAAGGCTGTGGTCCGCTGTTTTGCACATTCAACGAGACCGGAGTTCCAGAAGCGATTGTCTGCGCAATCGGATGGGTGATAAAAAGGGGACGGGTCGACACGGTCAGCCGCACCGGATTGCTCAGGGCAAAACCGTGCGAATTGAAAACGACCACCGTGTAGGTTGCGTCATCCAAAATGGCGAGATTCGTGATTGTAAGTATCGGCGAAGTTGCGCCCCCAAGGTTCAGCCCATTCTTCCGCCACTGGTAACGCAACGGTGCTTCGCCAACCGCTGACACTGTGAACGAGGCCGTGCCGCCTTCCGGGGCAACGATGGGTTCTGGTTGGAGGACAATGATCGGACGCGGGGTGATCACGTTTAGTTTGATCGGCAAAGTGCGTCCGGATCCAAACCCGCTGGTCGCCCGGGCGTAGTACTGCCCCGCCTGCTCCAGTTGAACATTTGTCAGAACCAGATTACTACCGGTCTGGCTTGGAACCCTGATATCATCCAGGAACCATTCATAGGTGATCGTGGGGAATCCGTCCGCGATCGCCGTAAACGTCACCTCGGTTCCTTCGAAGACGCTGCGGTCGCCGGAGACAAATGTGAAAAAGGGCGCGCCGTTGGTGTTCGGTTCAGCGTTGGTAATATCATCCACCACCGTGACCGTCTGCGAGTCCCCATCGATGCGCGCGACATACCAGTAAATTCCCTCCGGTGCGGTGGGAACTGTGCGAGTGGCGACTTCTCCGGCTGAGGTGAAAAAACGAACTTCAGCCCCGGAACCGGCAAAGTTGGTATCCCCGAACGCGCCACTGAAATTGTGAATGTAGTAGTGATACACCCCGGGAAAGAGATTGGTAACGGTGACGGTTTCGGGTCCAAAACTGAACACGTCGTCCACATCCAGGCGGGCAAAAGGAGGACTGATCAGACTGCCCGGATTAAAGAATGCCACGTGGTGGCTGAAGTTGCTGATCGCTGGGGTGAGGAGGTGACTGTCCAGATCGGTCGGAGATTGCCCCCAGGTCAACACGACTCGCATGGAGTCCAAATCCTGAATGACTGGCGACATGGCAAACGAGAAGTTGTTTACGGATTGGGTGCTGAGCGTCAGTGGGTTAGCGATACTGGAGTATCCCATGGCGCTGGCATTCACCGTGGAGAGCCCGGGATTCAGGTTCGAGATCTGATAGCTGCCACCGAGGGTGGAAATCGCACTCTCACCCACCACCGATATCAATGCGTTGGGCAGGACATTTCCGGTTACCGCGTCCCTGACCAATCCGCTCAGACTGGTCAGCACAGGGCTGACCGAAATCGATCCAGGATTCGAAAAGAGGAAACTGATCTCACTGTCCTGCAACGCCCGATCGTACACCTGTAGTTCATCCACCGCTCCGTTGAAGAACTCCGAGTAGCCGGCCCCGTCAAAGCGCGCCCCCACCACGAGCGGATTGTTCAGATCAATAAAGGCTTCCACTGACTTCGTGTCCTCCAAGGGCAAACCGTCCACATAGATGCGTTTTTCACCGCCGGTCTGATGGGTGGCGACCACGTGATGCCAATTGCCGTCGGTCACGGAAGTAATCGAAATCGGCGTTACCCCGCCAGTGATGATTCCGGCACCGCCGACATGGAATGCGACCGTCCCGGCCACGACGCCCTGCGCATCGGAGCTCACCTGAAGCGCATATCCATCTGGGGAGTCCGGACGGTTCTTCGAAATAAGCGTCATATCCTTGAGAGACTCGCCCCCCGCGGTCTTGACCCAGAGGGAGATGGAGAAGTTGCCGTTGGTAAAAGGGAAGATGCGACCCATATCAACCGCTCCACTGCCCAATGCGATCAAAGAAAGCGCGTTTCCGCTGACCCCTTGGGGGACAAAAGCCGACCCTCCAATCAGAGTTCCGGCATTCCCGTTGATACTATCGGAAGCAGTTCTGGCCGAGGTCCCTTCATCGAATCGCCAATGGGCAACCGGCCCCACTGTGGCGGCGGTCGCTGCAAATGTGGAGAAACACAAGAATCCAAAGATTAATGCATTTATCCACGTCTTATCCCCTTCTTTCATGTCTGTGGCAGGCTAGGTTAGCGGTTGTTAGTCGTTCAAGGTTAAAGAGTTACCATGCTCCGGACACTTCATAGTCGAATTCTTAGCATTTGATCATTCCGTGGCCGCCCGCAGGGATGTCCCTGAGATCGTTAAAACAGGGTGGCGATCAGAGTGGCGAGTGTGCTTGTTGGTAAGGGGAAACACCGCTCCCAGAGCCATATGACCTGAGTCTTTTCAAACCATTCCGCATTGATACCGCCGAGATGGTGTTCCGGACGAGCTGTTGGTGGCCCACAAAGCGAAAACCAGTTCCACCGCTTGTAATCGGGGGGATCGGCATCCAGGAACGCTTGAGGGTTTACAAGCTCCGCTCGCACCTTTAGAACCTCCCCGCTTTAAGCAATCATGGCTGGAAAGAAGATTTTTATCGCGGGACATCGGGGCCTGGTAGGCAGAGCGCTTTGCCGGCTCTACGCACAGAAAACCGAGTGGGAAGTTATCACGCGCACGCGTGCCGAACTCGATCTGACGGATACTGACAAAGTCAGGTCCTTTTTTGACGAACAAAAACCCACCCACGTGATCCTGGCGGCGGCAAAGGTTGGCGGGATTCACGCAAATGCAACGCATCACGTGGAATTCCTCCTGGATAACATGCGGATCCAGAACAACGTGATTGAGTTCGCGGCTCGCAGTGACGTGGAGAAGCTGCTCTTCCTGGGCAGCTCATGCATCTACCCCAAACATTGCCCCCAGCCGATCAAGGAAGAATACCTCCTCACGTCGGCGCTGGAACCCACCAATGAAGGCTACGCGCTCGCCAAAATCACCGGCCTGAAGCTTTGCCAGCATTACTGCAAGCAGTACGGGAAAGATTTCATCAGCGCGATGCCATCCAACCTTTACGGTCCGCACGACAATTTTGATCTCGAGAACTCGCACGTGCTGCCGGCACTCGTGCACAAATTTCATCGCGCGAAGTCCCAAGGACTCCCGACCGTATCCGTTTGGGGCAGCGGTTCTCCGAAGCGTGAATTTCTCCATGTGGACGATTTGGCCGAGGGTATCCAAACCCTCATGGAGAAGTATGACGAAGACTCTCCGATCAACATCGGAGTAGGCAAAGACGTGTCCATCAAGGAACTCGCCGAAATCATCCAGGAAACCGTCGGTTTCGAAGGCACTCTGGAATGGGACGCCTCGCAGCCGGACGGCACTCCCCGCAAGTTGCTCGACACCTCACGAATCAATGCCCTCGGTTGGGAACCACGGATCAGTCTCCGCGATGGTATCCGCAATACCTATGACTGGTTCGTGAAACATCACGAAGTCTGAGTCCACCATGTCCATGTTGCGCACACTCTCCCTGCTTTCGGCTGTCCTCGGTCTGGCAACCTCCGCTGCGCGCTCTCAGGATACAAATCTACTCGAAGGCATCACTCTGGGTGCCTATTCCGGTTGGACCAACTGTCTCGCGCTCAACGATGAAAACCGACGCTATCAGGCAGTGATTGCGCCAGCCGTCGGCGGCCGCCTCCTGCACTACAGCTACGATCTCATCAACATCCTCTATCGCGACCCACAGTCCGATGGGCGCACCCTGTCAGCGGCGGGCAACCCATTCTACGTAGGAGGGTTTCAGACGGACATCGGACCAGAGATCCATCACGTTCCCGTCCGCAACCAGATCTCCCTCGGGCGTCATGACTGGCGCGGCCCGCGCGACTACACCATCGAAACCGCGTCCCCGGTGGATCCGGGAGTTGGATTGCGCGTTCTGAAAAGCTTCACCCTGGACCCCAATACCGGCGAACTGGGAATCCTTCAGCGCATGATCAATTCCTCCGGCCGGGAACTTCGCTACTGCATCTGGGATCGGACCGTGTGCAAAGGCGGTGGGTTCGTGTTCTTCAAACTGAATCCGGAAAGCCGATTCGAAAAAGGATGGTCCATCCTCTCCCGCAGCGGCGCCGGGTTTCATTACCCTGCCGGCCAACAACAACCCGGCGTTCAGGTGATTGATGATCTCCTCGTCATCCAGACCGGT
>JBLFYM010000115.1:0-18747 GCA_047608975.1 Limisphaerales bacterium
CTCCGGCAGGTAGAAGACATTCTGCATGGTGTAGAACTCCACCATGTCGGTGTATTTCTCCTTGTCCTCCGCGATCAGCTCGGCGCGGCGCTCCTCGAACTTGTCGGAGACGAACTTGAGGAAGATGAGCGAGAGGACGACGTGCTTGTATTCCGAGGACTCGACGCTGCCGCGCAGCTTGGTGGCGGTGTCCCAGAGGGATTCCTCGAAGGATTTGGAGGGTTTCGCCGAGGCGGCTTTCTTTTTCGTGGCTGGCATGTGGAGGACTGGAGATCAGGTGAGCTGGTTGCAGATCGTGGTGCCTTGGGGATCGATGGAGATGCAGAGTGTGAAAGTGGCAGATGCGTCTCGCTTCTGCGTCCTTGGGAAACAGAGGCGGGACGCCTCAGCCACTATGGAAGCCACTTTGGCTTTGAGATCTGGCACGACCCAACCCGCAGCCTTCAGCTGCTGATCAATCTGTCCCCGCGCTTTTTCCTCTGGTTTCGCCATCCAATCACGAACGCTCCGCGGCTCGGAGGCCGGCGGGCAACTGTTGGTTAGAATTCCCATGTCCGATCGGTCCAGTAAAGGAGATACCGCCCCGGCGGACTCGGGTTGCTGTTTCTGCTCTCAGGGATCGGCTCGGGGGGGCGATTGTAGGTGGGTGGTGGAAGGACGAGCTTGCGAGTCGTGGGAACCGCTATGTCTTTGGGGCTGAATGAGATTCAAACAAGGTTTAAGCAATCGAAGCCGGAACCAACTTATCGGTCACCCTCGGGTTGGAAACGGCTTCGGACTCGCAAGCTTGTCCCTCCAATCGTGCCAGGTCACCCACTGCAATGACCGCCCGGGGCGGCTCGTCAGCCCTTTCCAGATTGACGGGGCGGGCGGTATCTGCGAACAAGCGGCCTCCTAATTTTACGACATCATGGCTGGCGAAATTGCATTCAAATCGAACATCGAACTTGGGGTTGTCCCCACTCACCTGAAATTTGTTGGGGGCCTGGTTCCCGAAGAGGGCGGCAAACTCCCGCGGGGCGAAGATGGTGCGCTCGTGGTGGTGACCGAGATGGCGAAACTTATTTCGACGTCGCCGGTGAAGATCCCGAGCGTCCAGATTCCTGCTTTTCCCGGTGTTGACGAGGACGACAACGACGAACTCATCACCAAGCTGCAGGGCCTCGGTCTGGCGGTTCATCTGATCATGATGGTTGGCGGTGCGGATCCCATGAATCCGGCGGATGAAGACAAGGTGGCTGAAATGCTGGTGTCCGGTCTGACGGTTGCCAAGAAGCACGGCATCGAGCAGGTGTCTTCGACCTCGGTTGAAGAATGGTTGAAGCCGGAGGCGGTGCCGAAAACGGGCGCGGACTTTGACGCCGCGGTGGCCCAGAATGTGAAACTCCATGTTCGCGCGGCCCGTGAGGCCGGCGTCGAAGGCAGCTGTATCAAGGCCTGGCACATTGAATTTTTGCGGGGCGGCGAGTTTCAGACGTTCACTTCCGCAGCGAAGATCTGGAAATTTGTGAAGGCCGCCAATGCGGAATACGGCAGTCCGTTTTTCAAGGTGATGATCGATGCCGCGCACTGTGGTGATTCGGAACTCTCCATTCCCGAGAACGAGACGGTGATCAATGAGATCGCCGACGCCGGCGCACTGGGCATCTTCCACGCCTCCGCGAAAACGACCCGCGGTTGTCTGTCCACCGATGACGGTTGGATCGGTGCCTTGATGACGGCGTGTGCCAAGACCGGAAAACTGGAATTTGCCTTCGTTGAACTCTTTCATCACGAAGATCCGGCCTTGGAAGGATTGCGCAATCTCGATCCGGGACACGGTCTGGATACCCGCGATGGCAGAAGCTACAGCGAAGCCGTCATCGATGGGGTGGTGGATGTCACTCGTCGACTGAACAACCTCGTGACCCGCGGCGTGCTCCCGGGTGCGTGAGGTGATTGGAGATTTGAGTTTCTGTGAGGTTTGAGTTTTGGAATTTGGAATTTGGAATTTCCCCAGAACCTGTCATGCCACTGGAAACGTCGAAGAACCATAAAACTGTCCAACTCTGGGGAAGGGGAGGAATGGTGGGCGAAGAGGGATTCGAACCCCCGACCAATTGCGTGTAAAGCAACTGCGCTACCGCTGCGCCATTCGCCCGCCGGACGCGGACTGTAACGCAAATACAGGTGTGTATTGCAAGTGATTTTGGAGCTGAGCCGCCGGGCGCGCGGGATTCAGGTGAGTTCGCTCTTGCTTTAGGGGCGTGAAATCCCGAAAACAAGCACCCATTTTTTATGCTACTTGGTGAAATATTGTCCGAAGACCTCATTGTTCCTGGACTGAAAGCGAAGGATCGCTGGGAAGCCATCGAGGAACTTCTGGATCTCCTGGTCGCTCAGGGAAAGATCGCGGCGGAGAACCGTCCGGCGATCGAGGCGGTTGTTCGTAAACGCGAATCTTCGATGAGCACCGGAATCGGTGCCGGAATCGGGATTCCCCATGCGTCCACGGAGCTGATTGGAAATGCCACGGGGGCCTTTGGTCGCTCGACTGGCGGAGTGGACTTTGACGCTTTGGACAACGAACCGGTGAACATGGTGATGCTTTTCCTCGTGCCCCAGGGACAGTTCCAGAAGCATCTGCATACCCTCAAGGACATCGCGACCATTTTCCGGGACAAGGATTTTCGGGCGAACTTGGAATCTGCCAAAGACGCGAATGAAATCTGGGGAATCATCAAGAATTTCTCATCGCCGAACGACTGATTCGGCCCCTCCGTCAGTGATTCATCTACAACTCGAAGAACGATTGCGCACGGCATTCGCCGCCGCGCTGCCCGACGCCACAGTCGACGAAATCGTGGTGCGCCCCTGCGCTGATCCCAAGTTTGGAGACTACCAGTGCATTTCGGTGATGCCACTGGCCAAACAACTCAAGACCAATCCGCGCGCGTTGGCGACGAAAGTCCTGGAATCGCTTGAGGTTTTGGATCTTTGTGAGAAAGCGGAGATTGCCGGTCCGGGATTCATCAATTTCCACGTCAAGACTTCGGGGGTCGAAGCCATCTGCCAGGCCGCGGCCAAAGGGGAACATCTGTTCTTCGACAAGGTGGCGAATCCGCGCACGATCGTCGTTGATTTCAGTTCCCCGAACGTTGCCAAGCCGATGCACGTGGGCCACATCCGCTCCACCATTCTGGGTGATTGCCTGGCGCGGATGTTTCGTCTGCTCGGGCACAACGTCATCACCGACAACCACATTGGTGACTGGGGCACGCAGTTCGGAATGTTGCTGGTGGGCTGGAAGCAACACATGGATAAGGCTGCCTTGGAGGCCGATCCCATCGCTGAGTTGGAACGCGTGTATAAGCACGTGAACGAACTTTGCAACGCCGACGAGAGTGTCCGTGAAGCCGCGCGGAATGAATTGGTGCGTTTGCAGGGAGGGGATCAGGAGAACCTTGAAATCTGGAATCGCATGATCGCGCTGTCGCAGGTCCAGTTTGATACGATCTATGGTCGCTTGGGCGTGGAGTTCGATCACATGTATGGCGAGAGCCATTACAACGAGGAACTTCCCGGCACGGTTGATTCGTTGGTGGAGCAGGGGATTGCCCGGGAGAGCGAAGGGGCGATCGGTGTTTTCACCGATGGCGGCGTTCCTGCCAAAGAAGACCCGTTCATGATCAACAAAGACGGTGAGTGGGTGGACTGTCCGGCGTTGATCAGAAAGAAGGATGGCGGGTTCAACTACGCCACCACGGATTTGGCCACGCTGGAGTTTCGGGCGAAAACCTGGAATCCGGATTTGATCCTTTACGTGACCGACGGACGTCAGCAGCAGCACTTTCAGCAGGTGTTTCGCGCCTATCGGCGTTGGCGAGGCGACGGCGGCGCAAGCTTGGCTCATGTGTGGTTTGGCTCGATTCTGGGTTTAGACAAGAAACCGCTGAAAACCCGTGAGGGTTCCAACGTGAAACTGGCGGACCTCCTGAACGAGGCGGAAGAGCGCGCGTTTCGGATCGTGGATGAAAAGAACGCCGATCTGTCGGCGGAGGCCAAGCGCGAGATCGCCCGGATCGTAGGACTTGGCGCGGTGAAATACGCGGACCTGATGTCACACCGGCAGAGCGACTACATTTTTGACTGGGATAAAATGTTATCCTTTAGCGGCAACGCGGCCCCGTATCTCCAGATGTCGTACACGCGCGTGTGCGGCATCTTCCGGAAGACAGAGGCTGCGGGACATGACGCCTCCGTGGACCCCGACTGTCTGCGTCTGCTCGAAGACTCTGAAATCACGCTGGCCAAGAAACTCCTTGGGTTTGGCATGGTTCTCAACGCGGTTGGCGAGGATTACCGCCCGAATTTGCTCTGCAATTACCTCTTCGAGCTTTCCGGGCTGTTCAGCAAGTTTTTCGAGCAATGTCCGGTGATGAAATCTGAGGATGCGATCCGGCGCAGCCGTTTGGTTCTCTGTGACCTCACCGCCCGGGTGTTGAAGCAGGGATTGAACATTCTTGGCATTGAAACCACGGATGTGATGTGAAGCCGGCTGGGGGGGCTGAACAGATCGATGTTCAGCCGGGGCCCGATCAGAGAGAGACTGTTCGCTCCTGAGTGAGGGTTTTTTGGGAGGCGCGATTCCAAGTGGGTGGCATATCGTCCCTCCACATGGTCGGCAGGCAGGCCGGGTGGAGGTTATTAATTTCCTTTAAGATTCGAAAGTTTCACGCGATAACGGAACCCGATGAGTGCGGCGGAAATCGAGATTGAAGAAGGGAGCGGCTACAAGATTTGGGCCGTTGACGATGTGGTCTACGGCCCCATCGACATGCCCACTCTCGTCGCGTGGATCAAGGATGAGCGGGTGCTCGACGGGTCTTGGGTCTTCGATGTCAAAAGTGACTCCTGGAGCAAGGCAGGAGAGATGGGCGAATTGCGGACCGTGTTCCGCGGCAAGGCGGTCCATGAGGGCACAGAGCAGGCGTATACCCCTCTGGTTGCGGGGATCAAACCCGGCCAATTGCGGCGCGTGAAGATCTTGGGTGAAATGAACGATCAGGAGATCGGACGATTTGCCCAGTTCATGGAAGTGCAGCAGGCCGGACAGTTTCATGATGTGGTGAAACAGGGTGATCGGGGTGACGCGATGTTCCTTCTGCTCGAAGGTGAAGTGCGCGTGCGGCAGCTGATCAGCGGCAAAGAGACAGTCTTGGCCACGCTCCGCGCGGGCGAATTCTTCGGCGATATCTCCCTGTTCGATCACGGGCCACGTTCCGCGGATATCGTGGCCAACGAGCCCTCAACGTTGCTGAAAATCTCGGCCGATAATTTCAAATTGCTCACCAAGGACGCGCCCGATTTGGCCACTCCGTTCCTTAGTGCGGTCTGTAAGACACTCGTCTCGCGAATTCGTGCGGACAACAAGCGACTGCGCGATTCGATCAGCTTCAGTCGCGCGGCTCGTTGAGCAAAGCGGCGAGCGCCGCGAACAGTTCTCCCCGATCGGGACACGGCCTGAGCGTTCCATCACTGCTCAGGATTCCAAATCCTGCTCCGTAAGCCGCGCCGTTCACGATGCAGTAGTCACTGCGACATTCCGCGAGTTGACGCCCGGCCTTCGCGATCACTTCGTCGCGGGTCCCGTCGACTTCGTATTTCCAACCGCACAGCAATCCGCCCGGATAGAGATCACGCAGCTGCGCGATGACTTTGGGGGTGGGAACGAGCTCGGCCAGAAGGTTGCCTGACCGGGAGGAGATCTTCGCTCCAGAGAGTTCAGTTCGCTTCCCCTCAGCATCGGTTTCCCAGATATTGCCGAATGTGAAATCACTTACCGCGGCCGCGTGAAAGATTGCGGTAGCAGATTCATCGGCCAGCGCCTGAAAGCATTTCAGAAGATCTGTGGTCGACGAAAAGTCCAACACGCGCGTTGCCGTCCGCTCACCTCGCCAGGTGGCTTGCTCTCCGACGAGCAGAGAGACGTCGTGGCCCGCCGCGGTGAGATACGCCGCCAGTTCACAACCCAAGCGGCCAGTGGAAAAATTTGTGAGCCGTCGGACTTCATCAAGCGGTTCGATGGTGGGGCCGGCGGTGACAATGCATCGCATCGGAGGAGGTTGAACGAATGGCGTCAAGTTGTCGATTTATGCGGCCGCTCCTGATCGGGCCTAAAGGGGACACTGATCGTGATTTTCGATTGTTGCGCTCGTCAGGTTCGTGCCAGCTTCGGGACATGAAGATTGCCGAGTTGAATCACGCAGCCATTCATGTCGCGGATGTCGAAAAGTCTGTGGATTTTTATCAACGCGTTCTTCAGCTCGCCCCGTTGCCGCGCCCCGCATTTGATTTTCCGGGAGCCTGGTTTCGGGTGGGCACGCAGCAGGAACTTCATCTTCTGGGCGACCGGGAATTGCCGGTGCATTCTCACCCTCGGGGAACTCATTTTGCATTGCTGGTCGATGATATCGACGCTTGGGAAGTGCATCTGCGCACTGAAGGTGCCGATTTTGCCTCTAAGAAGTCGCGACCCGATGGCGCCTATCAGATTTTTCTCCAGGATCCCGACGGACATATGGTGGAACTCTGCACGCCTCCCGGAAAGGCTGACTGAAGCACTGAAAAACTGAGGTGACACTGCCGGCCTGATTCCTCAAGGTCACACCATGTTCCGACTCTTTACTACGATTTCTCTATTGGTTCTGGGTGGGTTGACGGCGGATGCCGCCAAGCGTCCAAATGTCGTGATGCTTTTGTCCGACGATCTCGGATTCAAGGATATCGGATGTTACGACGGACCGGTGAAGACCCCCACGCTGGATAAACTGGCCGCCGGAGGCACGCGCTTCAGTGACTTCTATTCGGGTTGTGCGGTGTGTTCCCCTTCGCGGGCAGTTTTGATGACCGGGCGGCATCATATTCGCGCCGGCGTCTACAGTTGGATTCACGATGCCAGTCAGAATTCGCATCTGCTGCGGCGGGAGGTGACGTTGCCCGAGATTCTGAAATCAGCCGGTTATTCGACGGCGCATGTGGGAAAATGGCATCTGGGATTGCCGACGGCTGAGCGCCAGAAACCCACGCCGGCTGAGCATGGTTACGATTACTGGTTTGCGACTTGGAACAACGCGGAACCGAGCCATCACAACCCGAAGAACTTCATCCGAAACGGAAAACCCGTCGGACAGCTCGAAGGGTATTCCTGTCAGTTGGTCGCTGATGAGGCCATCACTTGGCTGGATCATCAGCGGGACACGAACAAGCCATTCTTCCTCAACGTCTGGTTTCACGAACCCCACGCGCCGATTGCCGCTCCCGCAGATATCGTGGGAGGCTACGGCAAATTGAAGGATAGGAGCGCGATCTATTCCGGCACCATCGACAACACCGACCGGGCGATCGCTCGCCTGCTCAAAAAACTGCGTGAAATCGCTCCCCGCGAGGACACGTTGATCATTTATGCATCGGACAACGGGAGTTATCGCGAGGATCGAACCGGCGTTCTGCGTGGCCGCAAGGGATTGAACTGGGAAGGCGGAATTCGCGTGCCCGGCATCTTCAATTGGCCTGGTAAGATTGCGGCCGGCCGCGTGGCTTCGGAACCGGCAGGATTGGTTGATGTGCTGCCGACGGTGTGCGGCCTGTTGGGGCTGGCCAAGCCCGAAGGGGTTCATCTGGACGGAAGCGATCTGGCCTCGTTACTCACCGGGAAGGGGCGACCCTTTGTCCGGCATCAACCGCTGTTTTGGCACCTGCAGAAATCCCGTCCCATCGTCGCCATTCGCGATGGTGACTATTCGCTGGTTGCGGATCCCGACTATGAGATCTCCAAGAGCAACATGTTTCAGGAATCGTGGATTCCACTCGTGAAGAAGGGTGGCTACACAAACTTTCAGCTCTTCAACCTGAAGAAAGATCCTGGTCAGACGACCGATCTTGCGAAAAGAAACCCGAAGTTGCTGGCCCAAATGAAGGCGCAGTTGTTGAAGATCAACGCCAGCGTCATGGCCGACGGCGCGGATTGGCATCTGAAATCTGCCACCCGGCAGAACTGATTCGGACGCCTCAAATGCGCGGATCGGGCGGCCCGGTTCATTGAACTGCCTGTGGGTAGCCGCGCTGCCCGCATTCTTTGCGGCGAATCTGGAACGTGGCTCTTCCCTTGTCGATTCCCATGGCCTTCAAACGGGGATACTGTGCCAACGGCCTTTTTGCTTTTATTGAAAATGCATTTCGCGTTAAGTCGCCGCCCTGATTTGAAGACTTTATGAAGATCGTTTTGGCATATTCCGGAGGACTCGATACGTCGGTCCTGATGTCCTGGATCAAGGACACCTACCACGCGGAGATGATTGGCTTTTGCGCCAACGTCGGGCAGGAGGAAGAATTGCGTGGGCTGGACAAGAAGGCCCGCATGACCGGGGCGGCGCACATGTACGTGGATGATCTGCAGGATGAATTTGCGGCAGATTTCATTTATCCGATGATGCGCGCGAGTGCCATCTACGAAGGTCAGTATCTCTTGGGTACCAGTATTGCGCGGCCTTTGATAGCCAAGCGGATGGTGGAGATTGCGCGGAAACACAAGGCGCAGGCGATTGCCCACGGGGCAACCGGAAAAGGGAATGACCAGGTGCGTTTCGAACTGACGATGGCGGCGCTGGCTCCGGATCTGGAAATCATCGCTCCTTGGCGGGATGAGCGTTTCCGCGAGGCGTTCCCGGGGCGCAACGAGATGATAGCCTACTGTCAGGAGAAGAAGATCGATGTGCAGGCGAGCGCCAGCAAGCCTTACTCGATGGACCGGAACCTTCTGCATATTTCATTTGAGGCCGGCATTCTCGAAGATCCGTGGTTCGACGCGTTTCATCCGAGGAACAAGGACATGTTCGTGCTTTCGGTTGCTCCTGAGGATGCGCCGGACAAGCCCGAATACGTCACGATTGATTTTGAGAAGGGCGATGCCATCGCGATCAATGGGAAAGCCATGAGCCCGCTGAAGGTGATGCAAAAGCTGAACAAGCTCGGCGGGAAACACGGGGTTGGTCGCGTTGACATGGTGGAGAATCGTTTCGTCGGCATGAAGAGTCGCGGTGTCTACGAGACTCCGGGTGGTACGGTGTTGCACTTCGCGCATCGACAGATGGAAAGCCTCACGATGGATCGCGAAGTCATGCACCTGCGGGATTCGCTGATCCCGAAATACGCTGAGTTGGTCTACAACGGTTTCTGGTATGCGCCCGAGCGGGAATCCCTCCAGGCACTGATCGACGAGAGTCAGCAATCTGTGACCGGGACTGTGAAGGTCAAACTTTACAAAGGTGGAATCTACGCCGCCGGCCGGAAATCGCCGGTGAGTCTTTACAACCCAGAGATTGCGACGATGGATGCCGATCCGACGAACGCGTACAATCAGGACGACGCGACCGGATTCATTCGTTTGAACGGATTGAGGCTTCGCGTGGGGGCAATGGTTAAGCAGAATCAGAAATCTGCGAAGGCGGCGAAGAAGAAAGCCGCCAAGAAAAAGAAATAGGTGGCAATCCCGCTGCCGGTTGGAAATCAAACCGAACCGAACCCTAGCAAAACATTATGGCCGAACCGAATATCTGTCAGAAATCACCCATCGTTCAGGAAGTCGAACCCGGAACCTATTTTTGGTGCTCGTGCGGCCAATCCAAGACCCAGCCGTTCTGCGATGGTGGACATGCCGGTTCGGAGTTTCGACCGAAGAAGGTCGAGATCACGGAGAAGAAAACCGTCGCATGGTGCGCCTGCAAGCACAGCAGCAACGGTGGTTTCTGCGACGGCAGCCACAGCAAGCTGTAACGGTCTGCCGATTTTACCGAGGCCGGGGCTGACCACTGGGTGGTTTGGTTTTGATTGAAACGCGATTGCGATTTTCACCGTCTTTCCTAACATCTGCGCGCAACATGAGCTTGGCTGACGAATTGGAAAAACTGCATCAACTCCACACCAAGGGCGTGTTGAGTGATGCCGAGTACGAGGAGTCCAAGCAGAATCTGTTGCGTACTCAGAAGAGTGTCACCTCACGCATTGATGAGGCGGTGGAGGATATTTCCAAAGACACGACCAAGTGGTGCGTGGTCATGCATCTGAGTTTGCTGCTCATCGTGATTGGCTGGGCGATCCCGATCATCATGTGGCAACTGAAACGGCAGGAATCGAAGCTGATCGAGGAGCACGGTCGGAACATCATCAATTGGATGTTGTCCGCGTTGATCTACTCGGGAGTCGCGGCGCTCACGACCCCGATTTACATTGGCGTTCTGTTCTGGATCGTGCTGTTCATTGCCTCCATCACGTTTCCGGTGATGGGAGCGATGAAGGCGAAGCAGGGGATCATTCTCACCTATCCGGCCACGATCAAGTTCCTGAAGTGAACTGGTAGCGCCATTGGGCATATGAAGCGGAAGAAGCTCATGATTGCTCTGGTTTCCATGACCGCCCTGCTGTTGGCGCTCGTGGTCTTTCCATTCGGAAGCTATGACCTGTCGCAGGTCCATTCAGATCTCCGAGGACTACGGGAGCCATATCAGACTGTTCAGGCGGGTTACTACCTTGATGGTGGCAGTGTCGGTGCTGTGATTATCGACGCTGACGATCGCGAGGTCCGGGTAGCATTTCCGGTTGGCACATCGCCCTCAGGTCAGCGCACCTATGATCGTGTTTTTATCGGAGCGATGCATGCGAGTGAGAGCAATGCGGTGGAGGTGCCTTTCACTCTGGACACTCGCCACCACAGTTCGATCTGAAGTCGGTTTTGGATTACGCATAGCGCTTCTTGAATCGCAGTTTTCTCCTCCTATACTCCCGACATGCATAAGCTCTTTTTGGTGATCTTTTTTGCGTCTGCCGCCATGCTGTCGGCGGCAACGATTCACACCATTGCCGGAACCGGCGAAGCCGGATTCGCGGGCAACGGAGGGCCGGCGACCGAGGCCCAGGTGGACAATCCGTTTGGCGTGGTGCGTGGTCCGGACAACGCCATCTACTTCTGCGAATACACCGGTCATCGGGTGAGGAAGATTCTGCCGGACGGCACGTTGCATACCGTGGCTGGGAATGGGAATGCCGGTTACGACGGTGACGGAGGTCCGGCGTTGCAGGCTTCGTTCAATAAACCGCATGAGATCCGATTCGATGACGAGGGGGATCTTTACGTGGTCGACATGCGCAATGAAGCCGTTCGTAAGATCGACATGAAGACCGGCATCATCACCACCTACGCCGGAGGGGCGCGTGGTTACGCGGGGGATGGGGGACCTGCCAGGAACGCCAAGATGAAGATGCCGCACAGCATCCAGTTTGGTCGCGATGGGGATCTGTTTATCTGTGACATCGGCAATCATGTGATCCGTCGTGTTAATCGAAAGACCGGGATCATTTCGACCTTTGCCGGCACGGGCAAACCGGGGGCTACTCCTGATGCTTCGAAAATCAAAGGCACTCCATTGAAAGGACCGCGCTCGATTGACGTTGATTCTGCAGGGAATATTTGGCTGGCGACTAGGGAAGGAAACCAGGTCTTCAAGTTTGATCTGAAACGCGGGGTCATTCGGCACATCGCCGGCACGGGTAAAAAGGGCTTCGCTGGCAATGGTGGCCCGGCCCGGGAAGCGCAGTTGAGCGGACCCAAAGGCATCTGTCTCGATCGGGACGGAAACGTTTATCTGGCCGATACCGAGAGCCACACGGTCCGGATGATCAATGGCAAAACGGGCCGCTTGGAATTGATCGCGGGCACCGGCAAACCCGGCAACGGCACCAGCACGGATCCGCTGAAGTGTGCGATGAACCGATTGCACGGCGTCTACATCGATCGTGATGGATCACTTCTGATCGGGGACAGCGCGGCGCACAAAGTCCGCGTGATCCGATTCTGAGCGACAAAAAAACCGGACTGCCTTTCGGTCAGCCCGGGTTGAAGTGTTTAGAAACGATTCCCCTAATACTTGGGAACGTTCGGGTCGATCTCTTCCGACCAGGCGGTGATGCCGCCTTTGACGCTCTTCAAATACTTGAATCCGCTTTCACGCAGGAAGTTCAACGCCTTCATTGAACGCCCACCGGCTTTGCAGTGAATGTAATACTGCTGGTTGGGATCAAGTTCGGGGAACCGCTCAGGAAGTTTGCTGAGCGGGAAGAGGGGCACTCCTTCCACCTTGGCAATTTCAATTTCATCCGGTTCGCGAACGTCGATGACCTTGATGTTCAGGCTGGGATCATCCATCGCCTTCTTCATGTCCTGGACCGTCACTTCGTCCGGGTTCGCTTCGGGTTCGGCGGGAGCGGGCTGGATTCCGCAAAATTGTTCGTAGTCGATCAGTTCCGTGACTGTCGGGTTGTCGCCGCAGATGGGACACTTCGGATCAGGACGCAGCTTCACCTCGCGGAACTTCATATCCAGCGCGTTGTAGAGCATCAGCCGACCGATCAGGGAAGTTCCCTTGCCGAGCGCTAGCTTGATGATTTCGGTGGCCTGGATGCAGCCGATGATTCCGGGCAGCACGCCCAGCACGCCGCCTTCCGCACAGCTCGGAACCATTCCCGGAGGGGGCGGTTCGGGATAGAGGCAGCGATAGCAGGGGCCGCCGAGTGACGGTGCGAAGACACTTGCCTGTCCTTCGAATCGGAAGATTGAGCCGTAGACGTTGGGTTTGCCGAGCAGCACACAGGCATCGTTGGTCAGGTAGCGGGTGGGGAAATTATCCGTGCCGTCCACGACGATGTCGTAGTCGCCGACCAGCTCCATCGCGTTTTCGCTGGTGATCATTGTCTTGTGGACATCGATCTGACAGTTGGGATTGATGGAGTTCAGCGTTTCTTTGGCGGAATCGGCCTTAGGGCGACCGACGTCCTCAGTGCCATGCAGAATCTGTCGCTGGAGGTTGGAGAAATCGACCGTGTCGAAATCAACCAGACCGATGCGACCGATGCCGGCAGCGGCCAGATACATTGCGATCGGGGACCCCAGTCCGCCCGCGCCAATGCATAGGACACTGGCAGCTTTGAGCTTCTTTTGGCCGGCCATTCCCACTTCGGGAAGGATCAGATGTCGTGAGTAACGCCGGATTTCTTCGTTGTCTAAATTCATATCGTCAGCAAGGGTTGGAGCCTAATCGCAGGCCGCGCGTCCGGGCAATCGCGAACTTAGGGACGCGCGATTTTCTCAGATTGGCTGAGAACCGGATCGGGTCAAGGGCGTGGCTTACGCAATCCACCGATGGCAATAAAACGGAAACGAACAACCGGGAGTAAGGCGGATTTGGCTGCGAAGCGGTTGCGGAACACTTTGGGTAGCCGGTCACCGGCGCTCGCGATCGTCTTGGGTAGCGGTTTTCAAGCGGTTGCCGACGTTCTGGAGAATTCTGTTGCGGTTGCCTACTCGAAGCTGCCCGGCTTTCCAAAATCCCGCGTGAGCGGTCATGCGGGGAGTTTGCTTCATGGGACTCTGGGTGGGACGCCGCTTGTTTTGATGTGCGGCCGATCGCACTACTACGAGGGGCATTCCATGGCAGAGATCACGTTGCCGGTCCGGGCTCTGGCGACGTGGGGAATCGCTGATATTTTGCTCACCAATGCGGCGGGAGGAATCAATCCAAAGTATCGGCCGGGGGAGTTCATGTCGCTGAGTGATCACATCAATTTGATGGGGGCCAGTCCGCTGCGGCCACTCAAGCCGGGCGGGAAGCCGCCGGAGTTTCTGGATCTCAGCGCCGTTTACGATTCGGAATTGTCCGGAATGCTTCGCCGGGCCGCGCGGACATCCAAGGCCCGGCTTCATTCCGGTGTCTATGTGGCGGTGAGCGGTCCGACCTACGAGACACCGGCGGAGATCCGGGCCTATCGGAAGTTGGGTGGCGATGCGGTGGGCATGAGCACGGTGCCGGAGGCGATTGTTGCGCGAGACGTAGGACTGAAGGTTGTCGGGCTGTCGTTGATCACCAACCTGGCCTCCGGGATTGGCAAACAGCCGTTGTCCCACGATGAAGTTCTGCAAACCGGTGGCGAGTCGCGTCAACGGGCTGCCGGACTGTTGACCTCATTCTGTAAGAATCATGGCAACTCCCAAACCTGAAGAACGTGAAATACTATTGGCGGCCGCGCTGGTGGCCGCTGAGAATGCCGTGGCTCCGTATTCGAAGCTGAATATCGGCGTGGCGCTGCAGACCGGATCGGGGGAGGTGATCACCGGAGCGAATGTCGAGAGCGCGAGCTATGGGTTGACCTGCTGTGCTGAACGGATTGCGCTCTTCAAGGCGCTCACCGAAGGCCATCGCGATTTCACGGCGATGGCGCTCGTCAGCCCGACCGATCCCGTGTTCAAACCCTGCGGTGCTTGCCGTCAGTTGTTGGCTGAATATGCGCCGGAGGCAACCCTCTGGTGCCGATCTTCGCTGAACCCAAACAGCCCGATTGAAGAATATCGGGTAGCGGACCTCCTTCCGCTGGCCCTGATCTCACTGCCAACCGAGTAATCGGTTGTCATTGCGATAGAGGCAGTTATGCTCCACCCCCTGGAGCGAACCGTAATGGCCCGAGACAAAGAAACCTTTCCAATGGATGGAGCCAAATGGCCCGTCATCGTGATCAAAAACGATGGCAAGGTTTTGTTGTGCAATGAGGCGGCCAAGCAACAGTTGCATAACGGCGCGAACGGAATCGGGGATCTGAACGTCATCTGGACGGACGAGAATGGTTGTTCTTCTGAGGACTTCGTGAAGCGTATTTCCACGACTTCGATCTCCGCCTATCCACTTCGTTTGAAAACGAGAATGGACGAGGACCTTAAACATTTTACCGCCCATATCTGCATCTGGCCGGAGAAGACTGACAAGCGATTCGTACTTCAATTGTTTCCCCGCAAACTTCCCCCGACCGGCCCGACGCAGTTCTTCACCCGGGACGTTTCTGGGGCTGTATCAGACAAGGCACTCGAGAGCGATGTGCCCACCGCTGCTCCCGCTGGCGCTGGTGCGGCCGATGTGCCCGTGCCTGTGCCCATGCTCGCGCCGCCCGCGGAACCGAATCTCAGCACCAACGAGCAGCACAAGCTGATGTGCGCTCTGCAACTGACCCGGACGGTGGCGATGGATTTCAACAATGCGCTGACCGGCATCCTCGGTCACACCTCGTTGCTGCTCAACAGAGTCACTGCGGACGACCCATCGATCAATTCACTGCAACAGATCGAGCGCGCTGTCGAGCGGGCGGCCCAGGTGGCCTTTGACCTCGCCGCGTTCAGCCGCGATGAGAAGGAGATGTTTCCGGCCACCTCGGCAAATCTGAACAAACTCGTGCGTCGAATGGTGGAACAATATCGCCCTCGCTCGCAGGAGATCACGTGGCGAACGAGTCTCGAATCCAAACTCTTCACATCCACCTTCGCCGAGCCCAAGATACAGCAGGCCATTGAGAAGATTTTTGACAATGCCGTGGAGGCGTTGAAGGGCGAAGGCACTATTTCCGCTGCGACTCAGAACAAGGATTTTGAAGAAGAGTTCATTGATGGCTGCCGCAAGATCAGCCCCGGGAGATACGTCTGTTTGGAAATCAACGATTCGGGCCCCGGAGTCCCGGCCGACCAATTGAGCAAGGTGATGGATCCTTTCTTTACCACGAAGGATGGGCATCGTGGGCTAGGTCTCGCCTGGGCCTACGGCCTGATTACGAATTTTAGCGGTCACCTCGTGGTTTCCAGTGAAGCCGGGCAGGGGACCACAGTGAGACTCTATCTCCCGGCGTTGGAAGAAGCCGTTGACGAACTGGTGAATTCGGATGACGCGCTGCGCGGCGATCAGACGATCCTGATCGTGGACGACGAGGAACTGCTTCTGATCATGGGAAAAATGGTGTTGGGGACCTTTGGCTACAATGTCCTCACTGCCAGCAACGGTCGACAGGCCTTGGATGTCCTGGAAGAGAACGGTGCCGCGGATATCGATCTGGTGGTCACCGATCTGGTGATGCCCCACATGGACGGTTACGCGCTGATTGAGAATCTGAAGAGCCAGAAGCCGGACCTCAAGATCATCTGCACCAGCGGCAACTTCCGCCCCAGCAATAGCGAACTCGGGATCACTTATCTTCAGAAGCCTTTCGGCAGCATGGATCTTGCCCGTGCGGTCAAGAAGGTCCTGAACGAGTAAGCTGATTGGATCGATCGCATTGGTCGGTCATCCAAAAAGGACGATAATTCCCCTTGGTGTTCCGGCTGTCAGGGGACCTGCCACAAGCGAGCTGTCAAAGCGCGATGTGGGTGGAGATGCGGATTTGAACTGTTGCAATTGGAGCTGTGTTGCCCACGCTGGAAGCCAACTCGTGAACCACTCTATCGACCTTATGAAAACCTTTGTTTTTCTTTCCGCGACTCTTGTCACCCTTGGGCTTTCGGCTGCGGAGGCACCAACCAAATTTGGCCGACAGCATTCTGCGACCGGAATCCGGCATTCATTTCTGATTGCGGGAAATCCGACCGCGATCGTGGGCGAAGACGGTGCAATCAAATGGCAGGCGAAAGGCCGAGCCCGGGACGCCTTCGTGTTGAAGAATGGCAATGTGCTCGCCAGCATTGGCAACGTCGCCCGGGAAATCACTCCCCAGGGACGAGAAATCTGGACCTACAAACTCGCTGCGGTGAACAAGGAACTGGGTACCGCTGTTCGTTTGGACAATGGCAATACTCTCGTGGTGGAGCGCGGCGCGAAGCCCCGGCTTTTGGAAATCACCAAGGCGGGGAGGATTGCTGTCGAGGTGCCACTCAAACCCGAGACTTCCAATGGACATATGCAAACCCGGATGGCGCGCAAATTGCCCTCGGGAAATTACCTCGTGCCGCATCTGCTCGCGTTCAAGATTAAGGAATACCAACCCGACGGCACGGTGGTCCAAGAAATCAAAACCGATCTCAAAGAACTCGGTGGGCGGAAGGTTGAGAATTGGCCCTTCACCGCGATTCGACTCGAGAATGGCCGCACGCTCGTGAACCTCACGCACGGCAACAAGACGGTCGAATTCGACGCCGACGGCAAAGTGGTTTGGAAAGTCACGAACGATGATGTGGCCGGTCGCTTTGCCGATCCCTGCGGCGGCCAGCGATTGGCCAATGGGAATACGGTCATTTGCAGTTACGGTCAGCGGGACGGCAAGAAGCCAAAGCTGTTCGAAGTGACCCGCGACAAGAAAGTTGTCTGGGAATTCTTTCATCCCAAGGTCAAAGCCCATGAGGTGCATGTGCTCACCACGAATGGGAAACCTGAGGGGAATCTGAAGTAGTCCCAAGGAGTAGCAGATTTAGTTTTCGATGAACCCCATCAGGACCTCTTCGCTGATTGCGCGGGTGGCCCCGTGACCTTCGTCGACCACCTTGTAGTGAATCACGTCGCCGTCCAGGTAACTGAAGATTTCGGGGCGGCCGACGTGGCGTGTTGGTTCGGTCAACTTTTGGCCTTTGTAACCCATCGCTTTGGCCCAAAGAAAAATCGATTCTTCAGCGTCAACGAATGCCAGTTTGCCGTCTTTGGCGGCGATGACTTTTGAAGTGCCGCCACGGTTAGGAACCAGTTTGTCTTGGGTACCGGAAATGTTTAGGAGCCGCTTGCCGGGCATGGGCTTGGCCAACCTTCGATAATTGTTGTCATTACCTTTGGCTTTGAAGTTCTTTCCGTCGTGTTGGAAAACATTCAACGGGCTGACTCCGCTGATGTAATTGCGAATGTTCGGCAGTTTGCTTTCGATGGCCATCTGGTTCACCAGCGCGGCACCGTTCGATGAGCCCATCAACGTGAAGTTGTTTTTCTGCACGTGGTCGTAGGTGGTCAGCTTTCTGATGATCGCCTCGATGAACCCGCGGTCATCCGCCTTGGAGCGCTCGGCGACGATGTTCCAGCTCTTGAGATAGCCCTCCGCGAATACCATGACGTAGCTATTCGCGAGGCCGCGGTTCTTCCGCATGAATCCGTTCATGGCTCCTTTGGCATTGCCGCCGTTCCCGTGCAGGAAAATGAACGCTGGCAACTTCTTCTGCTCTGAACGTTTTGGAACGCTGACGAGGTAAGGTCGTTTGAAGTGCTGCTCCTGCGACCACGATTGAGTGATATGATACTCTCCGGACTTAAGGTCACTTCCGAAACCAAGGAGCGGCCAGGACGTTGCCGCGAGCATAATCAGTAGTCGCATGTTTCTTCGAATTGTAACGAGCGCGGCGAATGCACGAAATGGAAAATGCGAGCGGACGCCGTTTTTGGAGGGCACGAACTGCTTATTGGTTGTGAATTTTTCACTGATCTTGGTAGTCCTTCGCTGTCATTCATATGAAACCCTTCATTCCGCTCGTACTTGCTCTGCTGCTGGCATTCACGCCCTCGCCATCCGCCGCCGATTCACGTCCCAACGTCATTGTTGTCATGGCGGACGATCTTGGTATCGGTGATGTTTCGCCGACCAATCCGGATTGCAAAATCAAGACGCCGCAACTCCAGAAGATGGCGGCTGAAGGACTGACATTTCTGGATGCGCATACGCCCAGTTCGGTCTGTACGCCCACGCGATATGGTTTGCTCACCGGGCGTTACAATTGGCGATCTCGATTGGCGCGCGGCGTTTTGAGTGGTCGCAGTGATCATCTGATTCCGGCGGAGAGACCCACCTTGGGTCATCTGATGCGCAAAGCCGGGTATCACACTTCCATGATTGGCAAATGGCATCTTGGGTGGGATTGGGCCAAGGAGGGAAAAGAAA
>JBLFYM010000116.1:0-18420 GCA_047608975.1 Limisphaerales bacterium
CGCGGTCCGACCCCATTCCTGTTGTGGTCACTCACCCTGATGAACCTTTCTGCGCCAAAGGACGAAGGGGATCACGATGAGATACATCATCACTCCATAAACGGCCGCCGGGAGAGCGGCATCCGACAGTTCATTAACCAAGGCAGGTTCGCCGACAAACTTCGCGACGAAAAGCCCCAGGGTTGCATTCTGAATTCCAGATTCGAGTGAAATGGTGGTCGCTTCCTTCGATGTCACCCGCAGCAGCTTCCCGGTGATCAGGCCCAGGGCCAGCATGACGATCATCAATGCCAGGAGAGCAGGTCCCAAGGTGGGGAAGTACTTCATGAGGGCCACCCAGTTTGCCTTGATCGCCAGCACGACGATGATGATGAACAAGGCCAGAGCGATGTGCGAAACAGTCTTCGAAATCTTCTGCACCAGATCAGGCGCCTTCGCCGTGAGGACCATGCCGATCACCACCGGAACCGCGGTCAAAAGGAACATCTGAACCCCCATCGACGTCACGTCCACTTCGCGAGCTTGTTGGATGTTGAAATGACCGATCGACCACGCGACCACCCAGGGAACAATCAATACCGACAACAGGCTCGCGACCGCCGTGAGAGAAATCGAAAGCGGAGGCGCACCATTCGCCAGTCGGGTCAGCATGTTGCTGGTCACTCCACCTGGGCAGAGCGCCAGGATCATCGTGCCCACGGCCAGAATCGGCGGCAGATCAAACGCCAGCACCAGACCAAACGCCACCAGAGGAAGCAGAACCAGTTGATTCAGCAGGCCAACGGCAAAGACCTTCGGCTGTTGGAGGACTCGCGCGAAATCTTCACCTTTCAGGCCGAGCCCGAGCGAAAACATGATGAAGGCGAGAACAATCGGTAAAACGACAGCGACAAGCATGACGTCCTGAGTCTCCAAACCTCTCAAAGCCTTCGCAAGGACATTGCGAAGGCGATTTCAGGGCGGCCCATCACGCCGGGGACGCGTTGAAATCAGGGCAGAGGAATCTATCGAACCCAACGAGAACACGTCGGTAGAAGGCGAGCTGTGGCAGTAGTGAGAACCGATCCCGTGAACTCTAACTCTCATTCTCCAGCGTATTCGGAAGGTCGCGAGCTCCGTGTAGAACGCGGATCACTTCAATACCGTTCTCAATGGGACGGTAGAAGATCAGGAAATTGTTGAAGCGTTTGATCGGCCAGAATCGCAGGTCTTTCAGGCGCGGATGCGCCATCGGATGACGCGGCCCCATCTCTGGCATGCGGACTAGGGCTTCGAAATCACGTCGGGCCTGTTCCTTGAACCGCTGCGCAGCGTCCGGGTTATCTTGGTGGATAAATGCGAAGTGATCCTCCAAGTCGTCGACGACCAACGGCCGTCGCATGATCACTGGTTCCATTACGACTGCCCGATTCTGTCCCAGTCGGACTGGGTCATCTCCTTGGCTTCCCCGCTCTCCAGACCTCGCAGTAACGCTGATTCCAATGCGTCGTTGTCCCAGTTCGCGTCTTGTGCCAGCAACCTCAGTCCAGCCGCAACAACCTCCGAAGCGGATTCAAACCTGCCGCTCTCAACCTCCTTCTCGATCAAGGATTCAAGTTCGGGTTGGAGAGAAACTGTCATCGCCCGGCACTGTACCACCCCAATTCCTAATGACAACGTCTGGTATCCGACATCGGGAGACAAAGCAATCGATCAACCACGGAAAGCACTGAAGGAACGGAAAAAGCGATCCGGGTCAGAGCCATTCCGTGAATTCCGTTACTTCCGTGGTTGAAGGATTACTCGGCTCTCAAAGCCTTGGTGTCAGGACAACGGCCAAAAGAAAAGGATCGTGGGAGTGCCGAGGATGACGATGACGATTTCCAGCGGCAGACCCACCTTCCAGTAGTCCCCAAAGCGATAACCGCCCGGCCCCAGAATCATGGCGTTGCACTGGTGGCCTATGGGAGTCAAAAATGCACATGAGGCATTCAGCTGAGAAACCGCCATGAGAAACGGATCGGGCGGCAATGACAGGGTGCTGGAAATGCCCACCGCGATGGACGGCATGGTGAAGGGAGCAAATGGTGCGTCAATTCTGAGATTCGCTGCCCCTCTCCTTTCGATCATTCCGGCAAAGAGCGTCGGGTCCGGCTTTCCTTTGTGCGCGACGGTAAACGGACGCAGGCTCGGGCTGTAGACGATCTGCCGGGTCGGAATGCCCAAGGCGTGGGCGATGGTCGCGTTGAAGTCCGGGATCGTCAGCGGATTTTCGACCTCCTCCTCCGCGCCCGCCGAGGTCTGGCCGTGGACGCAACAGCGAAGGAAGGGAAGTCAATTCTCACATTCGCGGACCGACCCCTTTCCTCTAGTTCAGCCGGAAAATTGGGCGCGAAGAGTATTCCTAGTTCGCCAACCTTGAACCTCGGAACTCTACGGCAGACGAACCAGAACATGATAGCCGCGAATACAAATGTCAGCAGCGTGCCCAGTCGAAAGATGCTTTTCGAAAAATCAATTTGCGGCAGTCCAAGTTTCGATCCAGCGGATGCAACATCGGTACGGATCAGGGAATCAAGGAACGCGAAAACAGTAACTGCCAAGGCTATCAATACCACCACCCTTGTCGGAAGCAGGTGTTGCGTTTGAGATACGCCAAAGATTTGATCACCTTGTCCAAGATATCTGAGTCGAATTCTTTTGGCCTATGCAAGCCAGTTTTCCACGCGCAGACCGGGAACGGTTCCGAAATCTCGTAAGTTCGCCGATAATAATAGTGCGTCGTTTGCAATGGCAATCGACGCAATCTTGAGATCCATGCTGCCGATTCGGATTTTGTCCCGACGACGATCGGTGAAGATATCGGCTGCGGTTTCGGACCATCCAAGGGTTTGCAGTGAAGCGGTGAACGCCAGGTTCGTTTCCAGCCGACGGTAGATCGCGATTTGGTCGTATACGTCTTTGTTGCGTCGATGGATCTCCGCGAGCCAACCGCGAAGCTGTTCTTCGATGGCGACAATGGTTACGGCGATAGGTTCGAGGGATTCGTCGAGCCGACGGAAGAGCGGTGTGTTTTGCCCGTGCCGTTCCAGGGCGGTGAGATGGTCGGCATCAAGAACCAGCATCGGTTTCCCCATTCGAGCCCTCCAAAGACTCGGCATTCATTCGCGTCCGATACTTAGCGCCCGCCTCCATGGCCTGGTCGTAGATGGGATCGTCCTTGGCCCAACCGGCCATCGATCGCCAGTCCGTGCCGGGTGCGATCTTCTCCACCTTGTCTTGCAACGAATGCAGTTCGGAAGCCAGTTGTTCCACCTTCTTTTCCAATTCCACTGTTGTTGCCATCGCTAGACAATATACGCCATCTCGTAGCGACGGAAACCGATTTCTTTTCACGGTGCGGCGCGGTTACAGCCGCCCGCGTTTTGATGATTTTATGAAGCAGGCCTTCAGCCGGCCTTGGTTTGTTTTCGGTTACCCAGGGCTATTATGCGTTGAGCCCGTTGGGCTCATGAAGATCCGTGTTATCCGAGGAATCCGCGGTTGATTCCTTTGCTCCGATTTCAACGCGGTGAAGGGATGAGGGTGGACATTGGCCGTAGCGGAAGATGCGAAATCTTCCGAACGATTTTGCCACTCCTTGAGTCGGAATTTCTCGCGAATTCCGCTACGTGCGCGCCTTCACTTCGATTGGAAGGGTTTGCTTTGGACGAGGGCGTGGATGAACTCGCTCACGCTGAAACGCTTGTTCTTCGCGGTTGTGACGATTTCGTTGGCGAGATCCACGTCGGTGAAGCCGTAGGGGCGACCGAGGGCGTATTCGATGAGGTGTTCGGTGAGGCCGTGAGCGAAGTCGGCTTCCTTCTCGGCGATGAGGTTGCGGAGTTCGTTGTAGTTGGCGAACTTGGGGCCGTTGTGGAATTGGCCGGAGGTGGCGATGGGGGTTCCGGTTTTGCTGAGGGCGATTTTGCCTTTTCTGGTCTTGGTGTATTGGCGTTCTTCGCTGCGCCATTTGCCGGCGGCGTTGAAGTTTTCGAGGCCGAAGCCGATGGGGTCGATCTTGCGGTGGCAGCTGGCGCATTGGGGTTCTTCCTGGTGGGCGGCCAGCTTCTCGCGGGTGCTCAGCGGTTTGTCGGCCAGGCGGGAGAGTTGCGGGACGTTGGGCGGCGCGGGCGGCGGGGGATCGTGGAGGAGATGGCGCAGGACCCAGGCGCCGCGTTCGACGGGGCTGCTCGCGACGCCGTCGCTGCCCATGGCGTGGATGGCGGCCATGCCGAGCAGGCCGCCGCGCGGTGAATCAGTGGGCAGGCTGACTTTTTGGAATTTGTCGCCGGTCACGCCGTCGATGCCGTAGTAGGTGGCGAGCAGGCCGTTGACGAAGACGTAGTCGGCTTTGAGCAGTCTGCCTATGGAACCATTCGAAGTATCGCGCAGGAGATGAGCAAAGGACTCATACACTTCCCGGCGGGACGCGGCGCGGGTGCTTTCGTCAAATTCGCGATGCAGGGTGGTATCGAACTGGAAGAAGTCGAGGCGCTCCATGTCGAGCCATTGGTGGACGAAGCCGGAGACGAATTCGTCCGCACGGCGATCGGCGATGAGGCGGTCGACCTGTTGGCGCAGGATCTGCGGTTCGTGCAGTTTGTTTTGTTCGGCGAGGGCCAGCAGTTGTTGATCGGGGGGAGCGCTCCAGAGGAAGTAGGAGAGGCGGACAGCGAGTTCGCGGTGGGTCAATTTTCGGCGTTCGGTTTCGTTGCCGGGTTCGTTGAGGTAGAGGAAACCGGGGGAGGCGAGAATGACAGCCAACGGCGTGCGGATGGCGACGTCGAAGGTGTCGCCGGCGGAGCGTCGGGTTTTGAAGAGGGCGACGAGTTGATCGATGAACTTGGGATCGGGTTGGGCCTGACGAAAGGCGGTGAGGGCGAAGTCGGTGAGGATGTTGCGGGCCCGGAGTCCTTCGGAGGGTCCATTGTTGGCGTGGTGGCTGGCGAGAATATTGGCCAGTCCGGCCTCGGACGTTTGTGGGAGGGGGCCTTCCCATTCGACCCAGTCGATCCAAAGGGCGGGGACGGGGCCGAGGCCGGTTTCTTTGCGGGCGGCCTGGTAGCGTTTCTGATCGTTCTTGGGGTCGCGTTTTTCGCGGAGTTCGAACTTGCGGGGGCCGTCCGTGGTGAGTTGGACGCGGGCTTCGATGATCTGCGGCGCCTCGGTTGTGCCGGTGACCTGATAGGTGGTCAGGTGGTTGAACTGATCCTTCGCGGGAACGCTGCCGAGATCGACGAAGCGCCGTTCGGTCGGAGCGCCCTGGATCGCGCCGATGCGGAAGCGCAAACGGTAGTCGCCGGGCGGAAGCGAATCGACGATGTGTTTCGTTTTGTGCCAGCCGGAGGGGTGTTCGGGTGGCAGGGCGATGAACTCACTCCTGTTGGCGCTGGAGATGGTGAGGAAGGATCCGGTCTGCGTTAAGGGATCCCCGAGGTAACGGCGATAGGTCGGACCGTTTTGTTCGAAGGCGCGGATGTGGAAGTGGGCTTCCTGTTTGTCCGCGATGCCTTTCTGCGGCTGACCGGTTTTCAGGAAGGCTTGGGCTCTTTCGTAGCCGCCTTTGAAATAGCCGTTGTAGGTGCCGCCGACTTTGGCGTTGGCATGATGTTCGACTTCGCGGCGTTGTTTCCAGATGACTTCGTCATTCTTAATCGGGCCTTCGAGTTCGACCCAATCAATCCAGATGGCGGGCGGGTGGCCGTAGCCGTTTTTCGTTTTCCATTCATTGTGGGCGCCCCAGAGCTCTTTCAGATTGCCGGTGTTGGGTTGCTTTTCCTGCACCGCGAATTCGCGAGTTGTTTGGGAGCCGATCTCCAGGGGGATTTCGATCGTTTCCGGGTTCTCGATGGTTCCGGTGACCTGATGGCTGCTGATGGCCGGGCCCTCCAGTCCCCAGTTTCTGGAAGGGATTTGGCGCTGGGGATGGCCGACTTGGATGAATCGCCGGGAGGACGGTGTGCCTTTCACCGCGCCGACGTGGACGCGCATGACGTAGTTTCCGGGAGGGAGGTCCTTGGGGGCAACGATCACCCGGCCGGTTCCGTGGGCGAGCTTCAGGTAGGCGCCGCGATCACGATGCGGCAGGGCGGCGTAGTTCTTGTGATAGGCCAGGTTGCGACGGTCTCCCTCGGGATGGCCGGCGGCAGCCTTTTGCGAGTCGCGAAAGCCGAAGTCATTGGGATCGGGAGTTCCCTCGAGACGGTCGGCATAAGCGTAGAAGCGGACGGGGTGATCGATGAGGCGGTCTGCCTTACGAATCTCGGCGATCTTCACCTGGTTCACGGGGGTCTTGGCGGCTTCGTCCACTCCCTTTTGCCAACGGGTGAAGCGGGCGTATTCGTCTTCGATGTTTGCGATTTCTTTTTCGTTCGCGGGATTGATGGTCCGCTCGGGTTCGACGCGGACGATCTTGGATTTGATGACTTCTTGGATCGGACCTTCCAGTTCGATCCAGTCAATCCAGATGGCGGGAGGCGTTCCGTAACCGTTCTCTCTTTTGTAACGGAAGAAGGCGTCGCGAACGCTCTTACCATTGGAGGGGCGACGTTCCTGGATCGCGAGTTCGCGCGGGGTATCGACCCCGATCTCGACCGTCGTCTCGATGATCTCTGGCGCTTCGACCGTGCCGGTGACCTGGTGGCTGCTGAGCGGAAGGCTGGCGAAACCGGCAGGCACTTGATTCACCCGCTGCGGATGGCCGACCTCGATGAAGTGTCGGGAGGCCGGGGAACCTTCCACCGTTCCTGCTCGAATTCTCAGTTTGTAAGTTCCCGGGGGAAGATCCTTCGGCTTGGGGGTGAGGTCGATGCGCTGGATGTCCCAGGCGAGCTTCAGGTAAGTGCCACGGTCGCTGTGGGGAAGCTCGGCGTAGTGCTTGATGTAGGCATGCGATCGTTTGTAGCCGCCTTGGTTGGAAAACGAGGCGGCATTGGAATCTCCAAATCCGAATTTCTGGGCATCGGGTCCCGGCTTCAGAAGATCGGCATTCTGGTAGAGCCGGAGGCGCCATTTGTCATCGAGCCCGGGGAACTTCTTGCGCAGCTCGTCCATGACCTGGCGGTTTTCCGGAGCGAGGGCCGCCTTGTCCACTTCGGCTTTCCAGAGGAGGTAACGTTCGTTGGTTTCCTCCAGCCTCGCCAGTTTCTCGAGGCTCTGGACGTTGACCGTCGTCTCCGGCTCGACGCGGAAGACTTGCGACGGCCGTTGTTGGCCCGCCCGGCGCTCGAACACTTCGTCGATCGCCGACCGCCCGAGTTTCAGATACTGCTCGAACTGATCGCTGGAGATGAATTGGGAGGCGCCCACGGTATCGAAGGTGCCGGCTCCGGCATCGCTGGGCAGAGTGGAAACGTCGGGACTAACGCCGGTCAGGTGCTTGATGGTGTTGCGATACTCGCGCCGGTTGAGGCGGCGCATGGTGATCTTGCCTCCGGCATCCGAAAGTTTCCTGCGGGCCAAAACCATGGTCTGGGCGAGGGCGTCGAGAAAGTCGGCCTTCTCCGCATTCTGCGGCTGACGTTTGTCCTCCGGTGGCATCTCGCCGGAGTTCATGGCGTTGAGAACTTTCTGCCAGAGCTCGGCCTGTCGGGGGGTGGTGATTTGGAATGGGAGGGACTCCAGGTTGACCTTGCCCTTTTGCGTGTCAGCGTCGTGGCAGTCGAAGCAGTAGTTCTCCAGCAGAGCGACGTGCTTTTTAGGGAGTTGAGCTTCGGGTTCTGCGGCAGAAGTCAGAAAAGCAAAGGCAAGTAGGCAGAGAAACGGGGGCAAAGGAATGGGGATGCGGAGATGTGGCGAAAACATGGTGAAAGGCGCGGTACAAATGATGGAGGTGACGGTCTAATTCTGGAGCCCAACGGGCTCAACGCATACTAGCCCAGGGCAACGCCCTGGGAACGGGGTCGTAAAACGAGGGCAGGCCGAAGGTCTGCGGCATAAGGAATTCCCAATCGATCTCATATCAATCCCAAACGTATCTCTCGTCATATTCGATCTGGTACTTTTCCAACAGCTTCCGAAACTCGTCCTGGAAGCTGACGGTCTTGTGGTGTTCTTCCTGATTGTCGATGTATCGGATGAGTTGATCCAATTGCGACGGACCAATGGAGAAATTGCCGTATCCATTTTGCCAATAGAAATCACTGTAATGGGCACCCTGTTTCTTGATCCAACTGGACGATTCCTTTTTCACAGTCTCGAACAACTTGGCGATGGTAACGGTTCGAGGCAGCGTTGCCGCGATGTGAACGTGATCGGCGACACCGCCCACGCGGTAGGCCTGTGATTGTGGAGATTCGATGTCGCGTATGATTGCCGCCATGTAAGCGTGCAGCCGTGGCCGAATGTCAGAGTCGATCAATGGCCGGCGGTCCTTGGTGCTGAACACCATGTGGAGAATGACCTTGTTGAGGGATTGGGGCATTGGTTTGGGGAGTGGCTTATGAAGCAGGCCTTCAGCCTGCACTGGATTGCTCACGCATACCCAGGGCGTTGCCCTGGGCTAGTATGCGGTGAGCCCGTTGGGCTCGTGAGCAATGTTCCATCATGTTGGCATTCCTCTGCCTGATCCGGTCTCATCCCCGCAATTGACTCACCACGCCGCTGCTATCTCCATGCCTCTCAACGTCGATTCCCATGCCGTGCAACATCGTAAGCCAGACGTTGCAGAGGGGGGTGTCTTTCGGCAGGACGAGATGCTGGCCGAGCTTCAGGTTCGCTCCGCCGCCGGTGAGGACGGTGGGGCAATTGGTGAGGTAGTGGATGGAACTGATGTTCGAGCCGAAGGCCAGTGCGGTATGATCGAAGAGGCTCGATCCGTCGGCTTCTTTCGTCGCTTTGAGTTTGTCGATCAAGCCGGCCAGCAACCCGCTGTGCGCTTTGTCCCGGGCCTGGGACGCCGCCATGCGCTCACCAGGGGAGTAATGGCTCACATTGTGGGCGCTGGGTTTGAGTTCGAGACTCTGCAGAAGGCTCTGACCGGGCATGCGATAGCTCAGCGAACGCGTGCTATCGGTCTGCAAGGCGGCCACGATCAGGTCGTACATCACCTTGATCTCATCCTTGCCCTTGAGACCGGGCTCGGGTTCGTCCAGGGGCGCCTTGGCCTTGGGAACGTCGAGCCAGTCTTCGTCCTTGCCGAGGCGGACTTCGATGTCGCGAATGCCTTGAAAGTATTCGTCGATTTTGTCGTTGTCGGTCTTGGTGAGACCGCGTTGCACGCGTTTGGCGTCCGTCATCACGGCATCGAGCACGCTGCGCTTCTCGGCGATGGCCGCCTGTCGCTGTTCCAGCGGCAGATCGTTGGCGGAAAAGAGTTTGTGGAAAACCTGGACGGGGTCATTGGATCCGGCGACGGGCTTGCCGCGTTGGTCCCAAGCCAGGGACAATCCCGGACCGTGACCCGAGGCACTGCCGTCACCGCTGTTCAAAGGCAGGGAGGCAAAGCGGGTGTCCGGTCCCAGATGTTGCGCGACGACCTGGTCGGCGGAGATGCTGTTGGCCATGTTCTGGCCGGGCACGGAATAGCGATTGGCTCCAGTAAGCCAGAAGGTGCTGCCCCAGTGAGCTTCGTTGGTGTACTCGTTCGCGCAACCCTGCACCACGGTGAAGTCCGACTTGTGGCGCGCCAGGGGAGCGAGGCCTTCGGAAAGCTCGTAGTCGGCTCCCGTTTGATTGATGTCGGGATACCAGGTCTCTTTGGTCACGCCGAAGCCGATGCTGAGAAAGACGGCGCGTTTGGAGGGGGCGGCTGGAGCTGTTGAGGCAGCCGAAGCAAAGCGCTGGAAGCCGATGGATTCGAGCGCTGGCAGAGCGATCAGCGCTCCGGTTCCTCGGAGAAAGTGACGTTTGCTGAGTCTTGGGTTCATGATAGCAAATTCGTTGTGTCAGCTTATCCAACTTCTGCAACAGGTCCACCGAAGGACGAGATATTGGACAAAATATTCGCAGTTCAAAGGAAATGACCGATTGAACCGCCGGTTCGGCGGATGACTCAGAGCAGCAGCCCGAGCAAAGGTTTAACCACGGAATACATGGAATACACGGAAGGAAGATAGCGATCGGACCCGGCGTCAGCGTTGCTTTCTTTTTCGCTTCAGGAAGGCCTGGTGAAGGATTTCTGCTTCATCGATCAAAGTTGGCTCGAGATCCGCAACTCGACTGGGCAGGTCCATCGCTCCATGCCGTACCGCCAGAACGTAGATGCGTTGTTCGCGTCGGGTGCAGATGAGAAAATGCTGCTTCACGCGGTAGAAACTGAATCGATCCGAAATGTCCTCCTTGGACTTGAGAAGACTCGGATTCGTCCGCAGGCGATCAAGCGCGTGTTCGATGCTTTTCAGATACTCGTTCGCTGTTCGCTTGCCCCATTGCTCGATGGAATACTTCTCAATCTCTTCCAGGTCGCGCAGTGCACGACGGGTGAGCGCCAGCGTGGGCACTAGGACCAGTTCTCCTTCTCACGTCGCTTTCCCTCTTTCATTGCTTGGCGAAGATCGCCCGTGAATTCGACCACCCGATCTTCGATCACGTCCTGATAGCCTTCCAGAATGGCCTCGCGAACGGCCGCGGCGTCCAGGCGGTTCTTCTTCTCACGGAGCAGATCCCGAAGAAACTCGCTGGGCGTGGAGTAGAGAGTTCCGTCGCCACAATTCTCGTCGACGAACGCTCTGAGTTCATCGGTCAGCGAAAGGTTTATCGAACTCATGGATTCACATTATCAGGCATGGCGAATATTGGCAAATATCGCCATTGGGGTGATTTGTGGATTCAGGCGATGAAGAGGAAGGATGGACCGCCGATTCCACGGATGAAGCCAATCCGTCGTTTTGTCAGGCACAGGAATGGGGGCAGAGGAATGATGACTGTAGCGGAAGATGCAAAATCTTCCGACAGCCATTGCAACCGGAGTCGGAATTTTTGCAAATTCCGCTACATGGGGAATGCGTATCAACTGCACCAGGATTCCTTTGCCCCCATTCCTTTGCCTACTCGGTCTTCGTTCATCTGCTCACAACTTGCACCGGAAGTTTCGGGTGTTTGATCACGGTGAGTTGGACGTCATCGACGAAATAGCCGCCCAACGGGATTGAAGTCTTGGAGTTGTAACCGGCGCTGGCGGCAACTGCGATAAGGGCTACCGTCGCATCGGAGTCCAGGATGCAGGAGGTTGCAATGGTTGCCGCTTCTTCTCCCGGCTCGAGCTTGATGGATTTCTTTCCCAGCGCCACTGCCTGCTGAAGCACTCGGGGCCATTCTTCCCCGATCGACTCGGGCTCGGCCTGAAACAGAAAGATGCGGATACTGCCCTTGGGTTTGGGGAGTTCGGCATCGGAAGGAGCCGGGTCGCGACGGAAACGTGCAGAAAGCTCGAGAGAAAACTGTGCCTGCGTCTGATCGGTGTCCCAATGTTGACGGAGGGAAGAAAGGTCAACCAACTGGAACACGGAACAGTTGGAAGCAAAGCCGTTGGAATCGCCCATCACGTTGGCGGTCCTGACAAGTCTCAGAAGCTTGTTTCCATCCGCCTCTTTGACCACCTCGGCGGGATTACCGGCCCACTCACCGAACCGGACCGGGAACTGAGTCGGGATCGGCCCTTCGGCCAAGGTTTCGAAATCTCCGTGGGCGATATCGAACGCATGCGCCTCCGCCTTCGGCGAGCCGACGGCCCAAACCATTCCCACTCCCAGCAAACCCACAAACATCCCCGCCACCAGACCGGCCGCGATCTGACGCGGCCAGGCAAAATGCCAGATCACCTTTTGCGGTTCCGGCGCGGCCGCGATCGGCTCCAGGTCCAACGCCAAAGTTTCATCCGCCAAGGCCCCGTGAAGCTGCGCCGCCTTCAGATAGCGTGAGCGAACCTCCGCATCGGCGACGATCCGCGCAGAAAGCGACTCGGCCTCCTCTGTGGTCGTTCGTCCGTCCAGGTGTGTTTGGATCAGCTCATCCAGTGAATCTGTCATGTAAGTTCCTTTCTCATTTGCCGTTCAATGCACCCCTGCAAGTCGCGCCGAATGCGCTGGATTGCCTTGTAGACCGCCTCGACCGTCCGGCTCTCCCGTTCCGCCAGCCAATCCACGCTCCGGCTCTCGTGATAATACCCCTGAATGAGACCGCGCTGTTTCTCGGTCAGCTTTTGCATACAAGTGGCCAAGTGTTGCTCAATCGCCCCCGCAAAGCTGGTGTCGCCCTCCAATTCCCGTTCCAACACCTCCATCGCCGCCGCGCTGAGCTGCGCCCGCCGCTGTTGACGCGCCAGAAACCGCCGCGTCTCAATCCGGGCAAAGCCCATCGCCCAATTCACGCACGGCCGCTGCGGATCATACGACCCGAACAGCCGCCAAAGCGCCACCGCCGTCTCCTGCATAATCTCCCGCGCATCCGCCCGATTCGGCACCAAGACAAGAATCGACCGCAACATCACCGGCTCACTCTCCAGCAGCCGCCGCGTGAAGCGTTCGTGATCGTCGTTGTTATCCGTGGTCGGCATGGATGGGAAATGCAACTTCAACTACAGGTCCACGAATCGGCCGACTTTTGGACAAAAAAGTTTCGGCGAGTTCCACGAGCAGCCTCGTAGGATGGGCATTCCTGCTCGTCGTCGGACGTTTGGTTGCCACCTCCAGCCACTCACTCAGGAATCCCAAAGGGATTCAGCCCCATAGCGCACGGGTTGCGATGCAACGCATCGTCTACCCCGGGACTCGGGAATCGAAACGAGACAACCCTGAAGGGGTTGTACAACCGGTGATATTCGGGTGCAACCCCTTCAGGCTTGGTTGATTGATCGTATTGACACCCAGGGCAGCTCGTTCCGACCAACCCTGGGCTTTGGGGTGAAACACCGTTGACGTGTCGCGACGGTGGCGTAGAACCCCGCGCGTCACCTGACTTTATGGATCTTCACATCCTTTGTCTGAAGCGTTTTGAGGAAGTGCCCGATGGCGCATTTTTCAATCGGTTGCCGAAGTTTGTCGCTCGTCACGGTGAATGTTTTCCCATCGATAACAAGCGTCGCCTGGTTGCCGGGGAGATGTCCAACTTGCCTCCCCATCCCTTGCCGTATATTCCGTAGTTGAAAAATCTGTGGCTCCCAAACTTCGGCCACTCTCAAATTAACCACCGCGGCTACCTGGGCAGTTTGGGGGCAGGTGTGGATCGGTCCGGAATGGCGCGGAATGAATCGCTTCTGCTACGATCGAGCGCTGTCGCCAATCCGGGGCCTTTGGGCAGAACGACGATCGAGATTCTTCCTTTATCGGACCGACCCTTTTCAAAATCATTCCAGCCGGATCCAACGTGGCGTTGGCTTTGAGCGTCACTTCCTGATGCCCCCGGGAGCACTCGGCCTTGGAAGTATTCCTTGCACGGGGCATGGGCAAAAAACTCTTGTTCCGTTATCATTGAACCAGCTTAAGCAAAGCAATGAATTCCATTTCCAAAGAACAATCGATTCGAGGGGCGTTTTTCGGCGCCATTGTTGCAGATGCCCTCTGCCTGGGGAGTCATTATGAATATGACGCCATCAAAATTCATGAGGCCTACGGAAGCCGACCCATTGAGAAATTTATGTCACCCGGTGAGTTGATGGGCGGCCAGACTCATGGCATTGGATGGGGGGAGAGAAATTATCATCCTGGAAAAAAGGCGGGCGGCACAACTGACTACGGTGATTACAATATTCTCGTTTTGGAACATTTGGCCGCCACCGCTGAACCACCCAGACCGTTTGGCGTCGCCGACCTGATCCCCCATTGGATGAACCGTCTGGAAAATGATTGGGGGTCATGGATTTGCACCATGACCAAAGAAACCTACGCCCAGGTAAAACATGGCGTGCCGACCGAACAACTGGGCGGCATTTCCAATGCGATGGCCGTCCGCCACGTCGCCGCACATGCCTATTATGAAACCGAAGAGGAACTTGTGGAGGTCGCCAGAAAATCAATGTTCACCCACCGAGACGCCCATGCTCTTGGCGGCGGCGAATTTTTCGCCCGGGTAACCTGCCGCGTCATCAATGGTGCGACACCGGCGGTCGCCATTCAGGACGTCGCCCGGCAGATGGGCGGATTTTTTGAAATCAAGACGGCCCAGGCAATTGCCAAAGTCAAAGAAGAAGCCGATCCAGACTCCGCCCTCTCCAAGGAAGCGTTTAGCGATGACCTGGCACTTACCAGTATGGCCAGACTATGGGATATCGGTCGCTCGGAACCGATCAAGGTGGGAAAGGCCAGTCCGACTGAGGGAACGTTGCCCGGCGCTGTCTACTTCATACTGAAATATGCCGACCAAAAAGAGGGCCTGAAAAAGGCTCTCCAGGCGAACACCATGGTCGGAGGAGACAACGCTTCCCGCGGGATTGCGATCGGGATGGTGCTGGGAGCTGCCAAGGGGGTTGAAGCGATCCCGCAAGCGTGGCGGGAGACACTCGACCAATGGGAATATTGCGATGACCTGTTGAGTAAACTCCCTTTGCTCACCAGGGCCTGAACGAACTCAGCGCTGGCTCGGACTCTTCGGCTGGAATCGATTAAGACAACGATTGAGGCAACGAATTAAGAAATTTAGGTTCTTCGACGTTTCCAGTGGCATGACAGGTTCTGGGGAAATTTCAAATTCCAAATTCCAAAACTCAAGCCTCACATAAACTTCAAACTCCAATCTCCAGTCGGAAACAACGGGCTACCGCCCACCGCATTGGAACACGCCGAATTCCCCGGGAAACCGTGATTACTGGCCTGATTGGTGCTTGGAGTTTGGTGCTTGCGGCTTGAAGCTTTTCACTTGGTCAGCCGTTGGGTCTCCAATGTCCACTGTTCCACCGAAAGTGTCGCAGAACCACAGTTGCTGAGATTATTCAGAGCGTGGAAGAGCTGTCGTTCTCCGAACTGTCGGTCAGGCTATTTGACCTGACTAAAGACATGTTGAACGGCCGCCGCGAGATCCAGTCGGCGAAAGGTCCACTTGCCCGCCGGATCCACAACCTTCGAGCCCGTCTTTTTGAAAATCGCCATCAGCGCGTCAGGCAGCGTGGCTCCGTCCGCCTTCCAATCGTAGCCCGCCTTTTCGATCGCTTCGCGCAGGATCATCGCCGCGCCGCAGGCGATCGCGTTGGAAGAGCTCGTCGCGCGCGCGGGAACGAGCAATGCCACCTTCTCATGGTGATCGAGATGGATCACGTCCGCGCTGCCGGGCTTCACCGCGCCAATGGCGAAGCAATTGGGCTGACAGGCCGGCCAGGAGATGCCTTGGGTATATTTGTGATTTCCCGTCGGCGCGCTGACCCAGATTCCGAGACGGCGCAACGCCGCCAGTTTCGCGTCGATCTCCGTGGCCACGGGCTGCGCATGTTCCTGGTCGTCGACCGGCGCCAGATTGACCGTGGTGATGCGATGCACCTGGTGATGCTCGATCACCCATTGCAGCGCCCGGGCCAACGAGGCGCGGCTGTCGGCGATCGAACAATGAACGACCTCGTTCCCACGAATGACGGCCACCTGATTGTTGAAGGCCACGCCCAGCTTGCCCTCGTAATTCACCGACGAAGGAATCCCGATCGTCGATCCGTGATACCCCCTGCCCTCATGCATCGGATCGTCGTCGCCGTCGACCGCGTCATACGCGACACGAACCTTGGGAATTCCATTCGACATCACGGCCAACCACTCCGGCCGCGACATCTTGCAGCCATCGTCAATGAGCGCCAGCGTCTGCCCCTTGCCAAAGCTCAGCCGGTCGGCGTAGTCCGCCCAAACCTTGAGAATGCCGGCATGTTCAAATTCCTTGGGCTGAGCGGGCGCGCCTGAGCTTATTTCAGCGAACGTCAAAAGGCAAAGCGTCACTACGAGGATTGCCCCCAACCGTTGAATCGCCCTCGACCCCGTCATCATCTTCATCCCGCTCGATCCGCGAGATGGATTTCGAGGATTTCGATGTGCTGATCGGCGTGATCCACCCAGAACTTCACAGCGTGTTTCGTCACCACGTGAATTTCGACGACGCGTCCTGATGAATCGCTTTCGGAGTAGTCGGAGTATTGCCGCGGGGAGTTTCGAATCGCTCGAAATGCCTCGATCAGGACTCTCTGCCCACTCTTTTTGAGCGACTCAAGGCAGTCGAAAACCTCGAGGTCAATCAGCAGACTGAAATCCATCGAAGAGAAATGCTAGAGCCCCAGTTTCTGTTCCGCATCATCCAGCGTGATCCATTTCTTGGAAACCTGATCGTCAATCTTGGCTGCGAGTCGTTCGGCATGGGACGAATCCTTCTTGTCCTGCAAGGCCACTAGCATCGCCATCAGGCGACGCCGTTCTCCCTCCCCGAAGGATTGCACCTCTGCAATGACATCTTCAAAACTCATACCGGAAACGTTACCGGACAATCATCGGCAAGCAAGTTGGGAAAAGGGTCCGTCCGTATTCGGGCGGCAATCTTGTCGGAATTCGCCGCCCCGTGGGTTCTGGACTTCGAATTCCTACCGCAACCTTACCTCCAAACATGCCCCGGAAACTTCCTCTCCATGATTGGGCGATGCCTCCGCCATTCGCGAGCAAGGAAGTGCGGCCAGTCGGTGGTGGTGGCGAGGCGTTTGCCGTCGGGAGCGCAGAGCTTGAGGAGCACCGGGAGGCGGCCTTCGCAGACGCTGGGATGCTCTTCAAGCGCCCAGCACTCTTGCAATTTCACCTGAGCTTCCGGGGATCCGTTGACGTAGGCGACTTTGGTGGTGCCCTGGTCCAGCCAAGGCATGGAGAGCGGTAGCAGTTCATCCAGCCAACTGATTTGCCCATTTTCCAGATGCCGGTGGAACGCCCCGATCAGAGGCGCGGCCTGGGCCTCCTTCACTCGCGAGAGGCCTCTGAAGGCACGGGCGAGACAGGCGGTGACGGCGGCCTCATCGAAGGGAGCAAATTCCAGTTCGGGCATGATGGCGCGGACGAGGTCGACCCGGGCGATGAATTGTTTCAGCCGGTGATCCATCAGCGGCAGCTCGAAGGCGCCGCTGCGGTGGGCCTCGGCGAGGCAGCGGCCGCACTCGTGTGGATCGAGGTCGTTTTGCTGCGACTTCTGCTCAATGACGAGATCCTGATAGCGCACGAGTTTCATCGCGGCGACGCGCTTGTTCTGGGCGTCGAAGAGGTGCTCCAAGGTGGTGCTCAGATGTTGGGGAAACATCTCGGCGATCCACGCGGACTTCACGGCGGTGGCCAGGCTGAGCAGGGTCAGTGGGACGGGGCCGCGCGAGGGGGCTTGGCGCAGATTGGCGGCGACGAAATAGGGAGCGTCCTGCACCACGCTTTCCCGCACCAGCTGGCCTTGCCTTTGCTCGGTGAGGTCGCACGCGGACTTGCCGGGCTCGCGTCGTTGGGCGAGCTGATCGATGAAGCCCGCCATGAGGCAACGCCGCAGGGCTTCGTCGTTTTTTGCCGAGCTGTTGGCCGTGCGTTCGTCGCGGCTATAGAGGCGCTGCTGGTGGGCCGCGTGCAGGATCTGTTTGTAGGTTTCCTCCACCTGCCGGGCGACCTGGGCGTTGATGCCGTGGCTGCGGCAGCGGTCAAAGCTGAAGCGGTTCGATTTGGCGAAGTCGTAGGCGCGCATCAGGGTGATGAAGTCGGAGTCGTCGCTGTCCTCAAACATTTCGCGCGTGGTTTGAGTCTTGGAGTCATTGCGATCCAGGCGGGTGAGCAGGTCGCGGCCACTGACCAGGGCGGCGCACAAGGCGGCAGCGGGCACGCAGTCGCGCTGGCTCGCCTCGATCAACATGCGTGAGTAGCGCGGGTGCATGGGCAGACGTAGCATTTGGCGGCCGATGTCGGTGAGGTCCGCATCGAGCAGGGCACCGAGCAGGGTGAGCAGGCGCTCGGCGCGTTCGACGGCCTGAGTATCGGGTTTGTCCAGCCAGTCAAAGGTGGCGGCTTCCCGGATGCCGAGCGAATGTAAAAGCAGCACCACCTCGGCGAGGTCGCTGCGCTGAATCTCGGGCGTGTTGCGTTCCTCGCGTTCCTGGTGGCCGAGCTCGGTCCACAAACGATGGCAGGTCCCGGAATCAGTGCGGCCGGCACGGCCTTTGCGTTGGTCGGCGCTGGCGCGGCTGATGGGTTCCAACTGGAGGGTACCGATACCGCGTTCAGCATCGTAGCGGGCCACGCGGGCCACGCCGCTGTCCACGACGTGGCGGATGCCATCGATGGTGATGCTGGTCTCGGCGACGTTGGTGGCGACGATGACTTTGCGCAACGGGTTTGGGGCGAAAGCCCGGTCTTGCTCCTGCGGTTCGAGGGCTCCATGCAAAGGGATGCAAGACACCTGCTCCTGCGTTCTCAGGCCGCGCAGCGCGTCCAAGGTTCCGTTGATCTCGCCGCGCCCCGGCATGAAGACGAGGATGTCGCCGTAATC
>JBLFYM010000117.1:0-18290 GCA_047608975.1 Limisphaerales bacterium
TGGATCAACGAAGGAATCAGCCTCATCCGTGACCAGGGCCTGCGTTACAATCCTCGCAACCCGCAACTCTTCCACCGACTCGCTTACCTGTATCAACACAAGATCGGTGACCGCACGGACACGTTCAACATCCGCTACAAACGTTTCTTCATCGACGAGATGGAGGACCTCTTCGGTGGTCCGACGATCAATTGGGCCGCGCTGTCCAACCCGCTCACCGATGAGGAGCACGAGCGGCTTCGCCGCCTGAAGGAAGACTACAAGATGGAGCCGGAGTTCATGAAGAAGGTCGATGATCTGTATGGACCGCTTGAATGGCGTGCGCCGGAGACGCACGCGATCTACTGGGCGAGTCGCGGTTTGGATGTCGCGCAGAAGCAGCGTCTCATTCGACTGCGCCGGGTCGTGTATCAGAGCCTGCAGATGCTCGTTCTGCGGGGACAGCTGCTCGACTATCCGAACGGGGACATGGAATGGATTCCCGATCCGAATCTCGTCGAGCGCGCCAACTTCGCCTACGAACAGATGCGTCGCGATAACCCTGGCCTCACAGAGAATATGGGCAACGCGCACATGAATTTTCTGATTCTGGCAGTGGCGCAGATGCATCTCGCGGGACGCGAACGCGAGGCGCGGATCTGGTACAAATACGTGCAGACCCATTACCCAGAGGAGGAAAAGATACAGGCACCTTTTGAGGAGTTCGCCACGGCGCGGATTGAGGAATACGTGCGCAAGTCCGGGCGCAACAAGGCGAACAGCGTACTCGCCGCCCTGTGGCGCCGACACTATCGCTACCTCGCCGATGGTGAGAGTAACGCTGCCACAATGATGGTGGTGCTTATTCAGCAGGTCTACGCCGTCTACGGAGAACGCTTCGCCCAGGCGGACAAGGTCCGCGTGGCGCTTCCTGAATTTGAATCTTTTCGGCAGGAAATTCTCCGGCAGTTGATCGAAAACCCGGCCGGCTTCTCCGATGCCCGTGCGATCAGTCTCTGCGGTTTGCTGAACATTCCCTATCCCCAGGAAACCCGTGAGCTGAGCGTGGCTCGGATCCAATTGCCGCCCCAGGCCGTGCGCAAAAATGATCCTGATTACAACCGGAAAATCGGAGCGGATTTCCTGCGGCGCAACGGCCGGCGCAAAGTGGTGTCCACCTTCAACAGCGGATTGCAGATGGAGGTGGTTACGGAAGGTGAAGGAAATTTCCCCGGCCCCGAATCCAACGTGGTGGTGCGTTATCAGGGACGGCTGCTCGACAATTCCATCTTCGACACCACTTATGAAGATGAGGACAGACGAACCTTCAAGGTATCCGCGGTGATCCCAGGTTGGCGCGAGGCGCTCCAAAACATGAAACCCGGTGGGCGTTGCCTTATTTACGTTCCACCGGAACTTGCCTACGGGGAAACCGGCAATTCGGAGATTCCTCCCAATGCAGTCTTGAAATTCGACCTGTCCCTGCTGGAGATAAAGTGACCATGTCCGTACCTGTCATCACCGTTGCGCAGATGCGCGCATGGGAACAGGCGACCTGGGATTCCGGGCAGTCGGTCGAAACGGTGATGCGCCTTGCAGGACGTGCACTGGCGAATGCCGCCCTGAAGTCAACGCGGTCCGGCGCGAACATCTTGGTGCTCGCCGGCCGAGGGAACAATGGGGGCGATGCAAAATTCGCTGCTGAATACCTCGACGATCGCAACGTTCGGCTGGTGGAAATCACGAATCCAACGGAAGCCCTCCCAGATCTCCAGGTTCATCTGGATCACGTCAAACGCCATGGCAGTCTCATCGTCGACGGACTGTTTGGAATCGGATTGAACCGCGATCTGGCTGACGAGTGGAAAGAGATTGTCGATGCCGTCAACCAATCACCGGCTCCCGTTCTATCCGTCGATGTTCCCACCGGCCTCAACGCGGACAGCGGCGAACCGATGGGGACATCGATTCGGGCGGCTCAGACCGTTTCCTACGGTGCACCGAAGACCGGACTGGTTCGCCCGGCCGCTGCAGAATACACGGGCAAACTAGTCGTCGCCGCTGACATCGGATTGACTTCCCCACCACCGCTGGGCGATCTCGCCTGGACCTCTGAAGAGGACTTCGATCACTACCCGTTCCTCCGACCCGCGGCCGGTCACAAGGGAACGTTCGGCCACTTGGCGATTATTGCTGGCAGTAGCGGATATCACGGCGCGGCGGTGTTGGCAGCCCGGGCCGCGCTCCGGGCAATGCCGGGATTGGTGAGTGTCTACACCACCCGCGATGCCTACCCTGCGGTGGCTGCCCAACTGCAACAGGCGATGGTGCATCCACTGACGGATGAGACGAGAATACCAGACTCGGTCTCCGCGATTCTAATCGGACCGGGCCTGGCCGGACCGGAAGTCAACGACTCGATCCGTGAGCGAACTCGCGAACTCTGGAAACATTCACCGCTACCCGTTGTGGTTGATGCCAGTGCGCTCGATTGGCTGCCCGGCGAACTTGAATCCTCCGCCGCTCGAATCATCACCCCGCATCCGGGTGAAGCCGCGCGGCTTTTGAATGAGTCTACGGGCGTCATCCAAGCCGAGCGCGTTGACGCACTGCGTCGACTGTCAGCGAAATTTGGGCTCTGCTCGGTCGTATTGAAAGGACACCAGACGCTGGTCGGTGGCGCGAACGGGAGAATCACCATCAACTCATCCGGCAATCCGATTCTCGGGCAAGGCGGGAGCGGAGATGTCTTGGCTGGATATCTGAGCGGACTGCTCGCCCAACCTCTCCTTCGTAACGATTTGGACAGATTGATTCGCTATGCCGTCTGGGAACATGGAGCCGCTGCGGACAAACTCGCGGCCGCAAATGACGTGGTGGAAATCACGGAATTGATCTCCGCTTTGGGCAACTCACGCCTGGCTGATTCGGCGAATTCAGCCGCAAGTTGAATCGCCGTCACACGACTTCAGTCGGGCACTTGGGAAGACCATCAAGGAACGCCTGGCCGTAGCGTTTGGAGAGCACCCGGTTGTCGAGGATGGCGATGATTCCCGTGTCGGTGCCGGTGCGAATGAGGCGACCGACGCCCTGACGAAATTTCAGCACAGCTTCCGGTAGCGAGAATTCACCGAATGCATTTCCGCCGCGGGCTTCGATGGTTTCGATGCGGGCTTCGATGAGTGGGTGATCGGGCACCGCGAAGGGGAGGCGGGTAATGATCACGTTGCTCAACGCTTCACCAGGGACATCCACCCCCTGCCAGAAACTGTCGGTACCGAAGAGGACGGAGTCGGTGTGTTCCTTGAAGTTCTCCAACATCGTGGACCGCGGCATGCCCGTACCCTGGATGTAACACTTCATTCCGAGCTCGTTGAAGAAAGGTTCCATCGATTCGCCCAGCTCATGCATCAACTTGAAATTCGTGAAGAGGACAAAGGCTTTGCCCTTCGATTGCTCGATGAATGAACGAACCGATTTTTCAAGTTCATCCCGGTAGCCGGCATCACGCGGGTCCGGCATTTTTCCCGCGATGTAGACCTTCATCTGCTCCGGGTAATTGAACGGTGAACCAAGTTGCAGATGGGTCGCGCGTTCGCCGCCAATGCGTGAGGCAAAGTAGTGAAGAGCTTTGCTGTTGTTCGCCGGCGGGGCCGGGGTCGCGTCAGCGGGAATTCGGGAGAGCTTGTCCGGATCAGGCACCGGGCCTCGGTCGGGTTTGGGCTCCGGCTGCGAAGCGGTGTTTCCCTGCGTGGCCAGCGTGGCACTGGTCATGATTACCGACGTGTTGCTGGCGAAGAGTCGCCAGCGCAGATACTCAGCGACGTCCACAGGCGCGGCGTTCAGCGTAATGCTTTGCCCGGCTTTGCCCGAGCGTTCGACCCAATAGACCTGATCTTCTCCGCCTTGGGCCAGGAACTCACCGATGCCAATCTTGAGCTCGGCGAGCTTGCGGTTGCATTCGGCCAGCTCTTGCGCGGTATCGCGATCTTCCGAAACCTTGATCAAATCGCTGACGGCTTCGCGTAGTTGCTGGAGCGGTAGTGTGACGTTGTCGTCCACGAGTTCAGGCCGGCGGATGCGCAGTTCCTTCCAGTTGCGATTGCTGCCGCCCCCTTTGCCACGGTCACGCGGTTGGGTTTGGTGAAGGTCATCGCAGGCGTCCTCAACCTGGCGAAAAAAATTATCGGATTCGCTGAGCAGTTGGACGACTTTTTTCACGGCCTGACCTTCGCGGAGCGTGGCCAGCAGTCCCTTTCCGGAACGCGGATTCCACAGCCGGTTCAATGCGTACCGCACCTGACCGCTGGAGAGACTCAGTCCGATGTTCTTCGAGGCGACCTGCTCGCAGGTGTGAGCCTCGTCGAAAATAACAAAGTCGTTCTTGAAGAGGATGCCGTCGGATTCGTGTTCCTCAATGTCCGGTAGCAGCGTGAAGAAGAGCGTGTGGTTCAGAACCAGAACGTCGGAAGATAATATTTTGTTCCGCGCGCGTTGAAAGAAACAGACCTCGTTGGACTTCCCAAAGTCGGATTGGTAGCCGCAAATCTTCGGGGAACAGAGGCCGCGTTCGCTGCAGATCTGGGACCATACCTTGGGGTCCGGTTCCACATCGAAATCAGAAAGACTGCCGGCGCCATGCTCTTTGACAAAAGCATGGATGCGTTTGAGTTCCTCGACTTCGGGGGAAGTGAAGAGCTGATCGGCGGTTCGCATCGCCTTGTCCAGCCGGCGTGTGCACAGGTAATTTCCCCGGCCCTTCAGCATGGTGTAAGAAAAATCAACATCGAGGACCTGTTCCAGCATCGGCAGATCTTTTTCGACGAGCTGCTCCTGCAGGTTGATCGTGTGAGTGCTGATGATGGCCTTCTTGTTCTTGGCAACCGCGTGAATGATCGCCGGAACGAGATAGGCAAGACTTTTGCCGACGCCCGTACCTGCTTCGACCAACAGATGGGTCTGCCCGGACAATGCTTCAGCGACAGCGATGGCCATCTGCTGCTGCTCGGGGCGGAACTCGAAGTTGCTCGCTCCAGATAGAAGCCCGTCCGCCGAGAAGATTTCCCCGACCTCTCGGGCCAGGTTGGCGCTCGGCCCGCCGGCGTCGATATCAACGGGACCGATCATTGGAGTCCCACCCGGGTGACTGTCTTCATTTGCGCAGCTCGACGATCTCGAGGGCCGTCTTGTTTTTCACAATCCGGTCGGCGTCCACGACTCCCCGCCAATTTGTGGTGGGATACATCATCGTGTTTCGGCCGATAATGCTGCCGGGATTGAGCACGGAATTGCAGCCGATGTCGGTGTGATCCCCGAGCAACGCGCCAAATTTCCGGAGCCCGCTGTCGATCTTCTCCCCGTTGATGTCCAGCACCACGTTTCCGGCCACAACCTTGAGGTTGGATATGATTACGCCGGCACCAAGGTGGGCCTTGTGCCCAAGAATGGAATCGCCAACGTAATTAAAGTGGGGAACCCGGCAGCCGTTGAAGAGCAGGCTGTTCTTCAATTCACAGGAGTTCCCGATCACACAGTCGTCGCCGATGATCACGTTTTCACGGATATAGGCACCGTGCCGGATTTCGCAATTCTTACCGATCCACGCCGGACCTTTGATCGTTACCCCGTCTTCCAGCGTCGTGCCTTCCCCGATGTAGACGTTTTCTCCGATCCACGCCGCCCCTTCGCAGGAATTCTGCAACTCGGGCTGCAAGTTTTCCGCCAAGTAGCCCTTGAGCTTCCCCAGAGCCGTCCACGCATGCTCACAATCGTCAAATATCGCGGCATGCTCGGTTTGGCTGAGATCGAAGAGATCTTCGGGTTTTGTCATCAGCAGAGGCTGAGAAAAAATGGCTGAAGGAGCAACGCAAAAGCTTGGTAAGCGCGCCGAACTGTCTCAGATCGATGCGCATTGGTTCAATTATTGTAAAAAATCCGAGAAAATCTCCTCTGCTCATCGTGAATGGCTCGCCCACTGCTAGTTGTGGATATCGTCTTTTGTCTCGTCGGTTCAGTCCGCCCAGAAGTGCCCTGTAACACGGGAGCTACAGGAATTAACCGATTGACTTCGACGTGCTGTTTTGTACTATGGGAGGAGTATTTTTGACAGAAATCAACCGACTAATAACCGATTATCATGAACACAATTTGTCGCTCCAAACCGTTGACTTTCGGCGGAATTCTGGCCGCCGGGCTGATGCTAATGGCATCGCCGGCTCAGGCCAAAGTGAATTACGCCATGGTGAAACGCGTGGTCGGTCAGGCCACCTATACCAGCCCAGCTGGTAGCGGTGCTCTGACCTCAAAAATGCAACTCTTCCAAGGGTCGCGGATCACCACCGGTCCGGATTCCTTCGTCGATGTGGATCTGGGCGTAAATGGCGATGCTCTGCGGATCGAGGCCAGCAGCACTGTTTCCCTTACGATGCTGACGAGCCGTCAGGTCTCATCGCGCCAGACCGTGGTGAACACCGAGATGAACGTCACCCGTGGGCATGTGGTGGCCAATGTCGTTCGCAAACTTTCCCGCGCCTCCCGCTATAACATCCGCACTCCAAGTGGGGTCGCCGGTATTCGCGGCACCTGCATCCAAGCCGGTGTCAGCGGAACGATCGCGTTGATCGGTCAGGTCACATTTGTTCCGACCGCCGGTGGCGGTGTGCGGATCATCATCCCCGGATTCGTCATGACGGCCGGAGCCAATCAACCCGTGAGGGCGAGCTTGGTACAGGTCAGCGGAGTTGCCCAAAGCGCAGTTGGTTCTACAGCCAGCGCCGGCACGTCAGCGATGGTCTCACAATCAGTACAAAGCTTTGCGGCAGCGATCGCATCCATGGCGAGTCAGGCGGCCGCCACATCGGTGGCTAATGGCACGCCGGCGCAGCAAGCCGCCGCGATTTCGAGTGCTGCTTCACAGGCGGTCAATCAACTGATTCCGCAATTGATTGCGGCCGTGCAAGCCGCCGCCGCCAACGCTCCGCCTGAAATACGGGCTCAGGTCCAATACGCGGCCCAGGTTGTCGCGGCTCAAGCGGCTGGCATGGCCCAGACCGTTGCCGGCGCAGTTGCCGGAACAGTTGCGCTCAACAGCGGATTGAATCCGCAACAGGCGCAAACCGCAGCGCAGGGTGCGACGAATGCTTCGAGCGTTCCCAATGCCGACGGATCAGCACCACCTCCGGCCACAGCGCCGGTAGCGCAAGCTGCCGCCCCAATTGGCCCGAATGGCCCCGCTATTCCAACCATCCCGACACCGCCAGTTCCTCCGGAGATTCCGGTCCCTGATTCAGTTGTAACACCTGCCCCCCCGGTTACCCCGCCCGCGCCCCCCACACCGGCACCGGTAGTGACGGGAATACTGGGTAGCACTACTGCTGGAGCGAATTAAGGCTACAGATACTTTGAAAACCCGGAGCGACCTTGAGTCGCTCCGGGTTTTCTGTTTACCTACCTACCCGTGAGCTTCAAAAAAATCCGGCTCGTTCCTGTAATGCTCGCGTTTGCGGCCATCGCAATAGTTTGCTTTGTGCAATCCATGCGATTCTGGCGCACCAGCGCCAGCGGTGCTGAAAGGATGGAGCTAATCACCTACGACTGGCGCGTGCAACATGCGCTTGATTTTTCACCGCCTGTAGCCACGAATCTTGCATTCCTCGCGATCACAGATCAGACGATCCAGAGTATTCAGAAACAGGCTGTCAATCTGGGGGAAAAATACGGTCTCTATTGGCCGCGACATATCTATGGGCGGATCGTGCGCGAGCTAGACACGCAAGGTGCCCGCGGGATTGCCTACGACATCATGTTCCCGGACGAACGTGATGATCTGGCCGGCCTCATCACAAATATGGTCAGTACAAATGCCACCGGCATCATCTCGACAAACCTGACTCGATATCCATCCGATTATTTCTTCGCGGATGAGATGATAAAATCCGGAAAGGTGATCATCGCATCCACACCAGGGTTGATCGCCCACGATATATTTCGCACCAGCGCACGATCCTTGGGCGATATTTCTGCCAGACAGGATGACGACGGCGTATTGCGTCGGGCCAGACCGTGGCAGTGGTTTCGGCTCTGGGACTCGAATATTGAGGAGATGGTTGGAGATAAGTTGCAGATGAGTCTTTCGAACGCGGAAGTTGAAGAACATTCCATCACTTTTCGTAATACCGAAGAGAGTTATACCTTGCCCGTTACCAATGGCGTTTACGATCTGCTGAAGCTGACCCGGGAAGTTTTGCCCGAGTACACGAACACTGTGCAGGAGTCGTATCGATGGGGGGCTGCGTTCCAAGATTTTCGGATCTGGCATATGGGAATCGAGATGGCGGCACTGGAGCTCGGACTTGATCTGGACAATGCGAAGATTGGTGAGCGTGAGATTCTTCTGACGGGCACAAACGGCATCAATCGAACCATCCCGCTCGATCATCGAGGATATCTCATCATCGACTGGGCGGTACCGTTCCACGACGAGCGGTTGCTCAAGGATTCACTTGAGTATCAGATCTTGAACGACACGGACCGGGAGACTGGATTTCCCATCCCCGAATCAGAAAATATCAAATTCAGAGATCGGCTGGTATTCATCGGCTCTGCAGCCACGGGCAATGAACTGACGGACATGGGACCCACCCCTCTAGGATTTAATCAGTTTCTCGTCAGCAAACACTGGAATATCGCCAGTATGCTAATCGTTGACCGTTTCATCAAACGCAGCGAGATGGGGACTGAGTTCGCGATCATAGTCGTGCTCGGGATATTTGCGGGGCTGATGACTTTCTTCTCTCGGCCGCCTTGGTCGACTTTGGCGATGTTTGTCGCCGGTGCCTTGTATGCCTGGTGGTGCGTCGATCAGTATGTCAGCCATCGGATGTGGCTTCCTCTGGTGACCCCGGTTGCGGGCGGTTTGTTTGGCACCCACTTTGCCGTCATGCTCTATCAGCTGGTGTTCGAGAATCAGGAACGTAAACGAATCACGGGCGTCTTTTCGAAGCTCGTTTCCCCCAACGTTGTAGACACTTTATTGCAGCAGGATGAGATGCATCTGGGTGGGTCACGTCGGGAAATCACAGTCTTCTTCTCCGACGTGCGCGGTTTCACGACGATGACCGATGAGATGCAGAAGTATGCCGATGACTACGTCGCGGAACACAAGCTGGTGGGCGAGGAGGCGGAACATTTCCGGGACAAGATCGCGGCGGAGACCCTCGACACGGTGAACATGTATCTCGCCAGGATTGCCGATCAGATCAAGAAACATGACGGTACCCTCGACAAGTATATTGGCGACTGCGTCATGGCGTTCTGGGGGGCGCCGACGCCGAATGAAAAACATGCGGTTGCCTGTGTGCGATCCACCATCGACGCCCAGTTGGCGATGCATGAGCTGAATCTCGACCGCAAGGAGGAGAATGTTCAGATCGAATTGGAAAACGAACGCCGCGTCGCCCGGGGTGAACCACCCATGCTCTTGAAGCGCCTGTTGGTTATGGGGAGTGGCGTAAATAGCGGCATGGCGATCGTGGGATTGATGGGATCGGAAGACCACATCTTCAATTTTACCGTATTCGGACGTGCAGTGAATCTGGCCAGCCGGCTCGAATCCGTGTCCGGCCGCAGCCGCATCATCATCGGCGAAGGCACTTTTCGGGACCTTGAAAAACATGATCCCGAACTGGCCAAAACCTGTGAAGAACAGGACCCCGTCCAGGTGAAGGGAATCAAGGACGATGTCCGCAACTGGGAAGTGCCCTGGCGTATCTACCTGCCCGAGAATACGCCAGCCCAGCCCAATACCCTACCGTTGCCCGAAGGTGTGAAGGAACTGAGGGACGATCCGAATCCGGATTCCCAGTTCATCAAGCCGGAAGACTTCAACAAATCGTAGTCCACAGATCCCGATCCACTGCCAAGTTATGTCTCTCAAGGTAAATATCGTCAATCTGCAGAAGAAACCGGAACACCTCAGCGGGGAGATTACTCCTGAAGAGTTGGGTCTGGAATCACATGATGAGCTCGTTCATTTCAGCGAACCGGTGCATTACACACTCACCGCCGATCGTCTGGACAAGGGAATCCTCGTTCAGGGTTCGGCCGAAATTTGGCTCGACTGCGAATGCATACGCTGCCTGAAGCCATTCGTGTTTACGGTGGTTCTGGACGCGTTCGCAGTGCATCTGCCGGTCGAAGGGAAAGAGGCGGTGGAGATAATTGAGGACTGCATAGACTTGACTCCTTACTTGCGGGAAGATATTTTGCTCGGTCTTCCACAGCATCCGCTGTGCCGAAGCGACTGCGAAGGGCTGCCGAAGGGCAAACCACCGCAGGCGAACACCGGATCGAAAAGTTCGATCTGGTCTGAACTGGACAACTTGAAATTTAGAAAAGATTAAGTTATGGGCGCACCTAAACGAAGACCGTCGCGAAGCAAACGCCGCATGCGGCAGGCATATAACAGCGTAATGAAACTGCCGCAGACCACGAGCTGTCCGCAGTGTGACGCACCGTACGTACCGCATCGGGTCTGCCCGTCGTGTGGTTCTTACAAGGGCCGTCAGATCATCACGATCGACGCACTCGGCTGATTTTCGCTTTCTCAATGGCGCGGGCTGACCAGGTCCGCGCCCTTTTTTGTCTATGCGAATCGCTGTGGATGTCATGGGCGCCGACCACGGATGTGGTGTGATCGTCGATGGCACCCGTATGGCGCTCGAGGCGAACCGTCGTATCACCGAGATGATTCTCGTGGGCGACGAGGACGAAATTTCGCGGCATTGCCAGAAATCCGGCTTCAACGACTCCCGCGTCCGAATCCTCCATGCCTCGCAGGTGCTGACGATGGAGGACAAGCCCATCGATGCGCTCAGGAAGAAGAAGGATTGCTCCGTCTCCCGCGCGATCGAGCAGCTCAAGAGTGGCGACGCGGATGCGGTGGTTTCCCCGGGGAATACCGGCGGGATTCTAAGTGCCGGAACAATTCGCCTGCGCACCCTTCCCGGCATCAGCCGGGCGGCGATCGCCACCGTCATACCCGAACCCGAAAACGAATTTGTTCTGCTGGATGCCGGCGCGAACACGGAATGCAAAGGCGTTCACCTCGCCGAGTTCGGAGTGATGGGCAGCATCTATGCCCAGAAGATTCTCGGGAAATCCAAACCTCGGGTGGGTGTCCTCAGCAACGGAACCGAGGAGAACAAAGGCACGGAACTGACACGGGAAGCCACCCGTATTCTCAGTCGCTTGGATCTGAATTTCATTGGCAACGTCGAGGGACACGACCTGTTCAAGAACCGTGTGGACGTGGTGGTTACCGATGGTTTCGTCGGCAACATCGTATTGAAAACCTGTGAGAGCATGGCCAAGGGTCTGTTTGCCTGGTTGCGCGCTGAATTGACGGCAAACCTCCAGCGCAAGTTCGGGGCTTTGCTTGCCAAGGGCGCGTTCAAGAGTCTCAAACGCCGGCTCGATTCGGAGAACTATGGCGGCGCGCCGCTGCTCGGTCTGAACGGAATTGTCATGAAAGCCCACGCCTCGGCGTCTGCGGTCGCCATCATGAACGCGGTTCGAACCGCAACCGAGGCCCTGGAACAGAACATGAACTCCGTGATCACCAAGGAGATGGAGAAGGCCGCCGACATTTTGGAAGAAGTCCGTAAGCCACAATCCCAGTCTGAGTCTGACAGCAAATAAGTTGCCGCATGAGTGATCTGCCTGAAAGTTCGTTCAAGAATCCCCGCGCTGAGCACGGCTTCAAGGGACGCACCTGTTCCATCGAATCCGTGGGTTCCTACCTGCCGGAGAAAGTCCTCACCAACGCCGATCTGGAGAAGATCGTTGATACCACCGACGAGTGGATCACGAGCCGCACCGGTATCAAGGAACGACGGATTGCGGCTGCGGATGAAGCCACTTCCGATCTCGGTGCCAAGGCGTCGCTGATCGCCATGGAGCGCGCCGGAGTTTCGGCGGAGGAAATTGATTTGGTAATCTGTGCGACTATCACTCCCGACATGCCGTTCCCTTCCACGGCCTGTCTGATCCAGGAAAAGATCGGTGCTCACGGTGCCGCGGCGTTTGATCTGGAAGCCGCCTGTTCCGGATTTATTTACGGCATTGAAATCGCCCAGCAGTTCATCATGTCACGCACCTACGATTGCGTGCTGGTGATCGGTGCCGAGAAACTCAGCTCGATCATTGATTGGAAAGACCGCAACACCTGCGTGCTCTTCGGCGATGGTGCCGGTGCCGTCATCATGCGCAATCGGGACGGCGCACATGGTTTGCTGACCGCCAAGATGGGAGCCGATGGTCGCAAGGCGAACATTCTCTCCATGCCCGGCGGCGGCAGTCTGAATCCGGCCACATCCGACTCGATCGACAGTCGGCTGCACTACTTGCGCATGGATGGCAAGGAAGTCTACAAGAACGCGGTTACCGCGATGTGTCGCTCGGCCAAGGAAGTGTTGGAACGGTGCGAAGTCTCGGTGGCAGACATCAAGCTCATCATTCCCCACCAGGCAAACAAGCGGATCATCGACGCCGTCGGAGATCGGCTGAAAGCAAAACCGGAGCAGCTGTACATGAATCTCCAGAAGTACGGCAACACCTCCGCAGCCTCCGTCGCGATCGCTCTCGATGAAGCCGTGTCCGAAGGACGTGTGGAGCGCGGCGATCTGATTCTCCTGATCGTCTTCGGGGCCGGCCTGACTTGGGGCGCTGCTGTCATCGAGTGGTAGTCCCCTCCGCTTGGGCCACCTTCCACACAATTTCCCGCCTCGCCCTCGACGCGGAGATCTCTCTTCATGATCACAAAAAAGAGCCGCTGAATTTCAGCGGCTCTTGAATTGAAATTCGATTTCCGAATTTGGCTAGTAAGCGGCCTGTGCGCCCTTGGTGTTTTGTTTCTTCATCCAGGGCATCATGCCGCGCAGCCGGGCACCGACCTTTTCGATCGAGTGCTTCTCGCCGGCTTTCATCAGCTTGTTGTAGTTCTTGTAGCCGCCTTCGTATTCGGCAACCCATTCCTTGGCAAACTTGCCGTTCTGGATTTCCTTCAGCGCCTTCTTCATCCGCTTCTTCACGCCGGCGTCAATAATCTTGGGTCCGACATGGACGTCGCCCCACTTGGCGGTTTCCGAGATGGAGAACCGCATGCCGCTGACACCGGACTCATTCATGAGATCGACGATCAGTTTCAGCTCATGGAGACATTCGAAGTAGGCCATTTCCGGAGCGTAGCCCGCTTCGGTGAGAGTTTCGTAGCCAGCGATGACCAACGCGGAGACTCCACCGCAGAGAACGGTCTGCTCGCCGAAGAGATCGGTCTCGGTCTCTTCCTTGAAGGTCGTCTGGATCACGCCGGCACGGGTGCCGCCGATGCCCTTGGCCCATGCCAGACCGATCTTCTTCGCTTTGCGAGTCGCGTCCTGGTGAACGGCGATCAGCGCGGGAACACCTTTTCCTTCGGTGTATTCGCGGCGGACGATGTGTCCCGGGCCCTTGGGCGCAACGAGAATCACGTTCACATCCGTGGGCGGCTCAAGCGTCTTGAAGTGGATCGCGAAGCCGTGGGAGAAGAGCAGCGTCTTGCCCGCGCTCAGGTTGGGCTCGATGTCTTCCTTGTAGATCTTGGCCTGCTTGGTGTCCGGCAGGGCCACAAAGATCACTTCGGCCTGCTTCACGGCTTCGCCGGTGGTGACCACCTTGAAGCCGTGCTTCTTGGCGACGGGAATCGATTTGCTGCCCTTGTAGAGGCCGATGATGACGTTAAGACCACTGTCCTTGAGGTTGAGTGCGTGGGCGTGGCCTTGTGAGCCAAAACCGAGCACGGCCAGGGTTTTATCGGCGAGTACGCCCAGATCGGCGTCCTTATCCTTATAGACTTTAGCTGCCATAGGTAAAATTTACTGGGGAACGCTGTCCTCGGCGTTCCGGGTTTGTTTCATTCTCGGCGGTGAGGACCCCGCCATTGGGAAAAATTCTACTTGCGCGGCAGGGCGACCTTGCCCGTCCGAGTGATGTCGGTGATGCCGTAACTCTGTATCAGATCCAAAAACTTGTTGATCTTGCCTTCGCCACCGGTGATTTCGATCGTCAGACTCTTGGCCTGCACATCGACAATCTTGGCGCGAAAGATGTCGCACACCTGCATCACCTCGGCGCGGGTCTTCGAGTCCACCCCGATCTTCACCAGGATCAGTTCGCGATCGATGTATTCACCGTCCCGGAAATCGATGACCTTGAGCACATCCACCAGCTTGTTCAGCTGCTTGACGATCTGCTCCAGCGTGGCGTCATCGCCGCGCGTCACGATGGACATCCGGGAGATGCTCGGGTCCTGGGTAGGTGCGACGTTGAGCGAATCGATATTGTAACCGCGCCCACTGAACAGTCCGGCCACCCGGGTCAATACCCCGAATTTGTTCTCAACCAGAATTGAAATCGTATGTCGCATAATTTTCGGTCCGGTCCACTTCCGCGGCCGGAATATTTATTGGTCCGCCAAAACAAAAACCCCGCGTCCTTGCGGAGCCGCGGGAGCACTTGAGGAGCTGGATTCCACCCGCGTCAGCCTTGGCCGACTACCATTTGTGGTTTCAAAACGCCGCCCATTCGCATCAACGGGCGGAGAAAGTAGCAATCGGTCATGGGGCGGTCAATCGGCAAATAGGGCCGTAAATCGCCGCTCTCACAAAACACTTGGCACCGTTCCGCGCAGGTCTATTCTGGCCTCAACTCATCGAATCTCATGACAAAACTTCTCTCTCTCTCCCTGACTCTTGCCCTCGCCGGCTCACTCACTGCCGCCGACAAACCGCTACGGATCATTGCCTTTGGCGCCCATCCGGATGACGCCGAATTCCAGTTCGGCGGCACAGCCATCAAGTTCGCCAAGGCCGGTCACAAGGTGAAACTGGTGTCCGTGACCAACGGCGACATCGGTCACTGGAAAAATTCCGGCGGTCAGCTTGCCATCCGCCGCACCAAGGAAGTCCAGGAAGCGGCCCGCCGCATGGGCATCGAGGTGCAGGTGCTGGACATCCACGACGGCGAGCTCGAGCCCACGCTCGAGAACCGGAAGAAGATCACCCGCCTGATCCGGGATTGGGATGCCGACATGGTCTTCGCCCATCGGCCGTGGGACTACCATCCTGATCACCGCTACACCGGCGTCCTGGTGCAGGACGCAGCATTTATGGTCGCCGTTCCGTTCATCACGCCGGACACCAAGCCGGTGAGCAGCAATCCGGTCTTTTTCTATTTCCCGGACCGCTTCACCAAGCCGTATCCGTTCGAGGCGGACATCGCGATTTCCATCGACGATGTTTTCGAGGACAAGCTCAACGCCATCGACGCCCTCGAATCCCAGGTCTACGAAGGTGGGGCATTGGCAAATCCCGCCGTGCTCATTCGGCGCAAGGCGAACGATCCCAAGGCGCGCAAGGAAATTCTCCGGATCTCCTGGTCCAACCGGCACGGACGCATGGCCAAAAAGTATCGGGACACGCTGATCGAATGGTATGGCGAGCAAGCAGGCGAGGCGGTGAAGCACGCCGAGGCTTTCGAAATCTGCGAGTATGGCAAACAGCCCTCCAAGGCCGAACTCAAGCGCCTGTTCCCATTCTTTGGCAAGTAGGTCATTCCCCGTCTTCGCGTTCCAAAAATTCGCCCTGTGAGAATCCTTGGTGTCATTCCCGCACGCTTTGCCTCCAGCCGGTTTCCTGGAAAATCGTTGCATCTCATTGCGGGCAAACCTCTCGTCCAACACGTCGTCGAGCAGTGTCGCAAAGCCTCCGCGTTGGTGGATGTCATTGTGGCAACGGATGACGAGCGCATCGCGGAGGCGATGAAACCGCACTGTCGGGTCGAGATGACGGCTTCCGATCATCCCAGCGGATCGGACCGCATCGCGGAGGTTGCCGCCCGAAATGATTGCGATGCCGTGGTGAACGTGCAGGGCGACGAACCCATGATCGATCCGGAGGTGATCAATTCCGTCGCTCAGGGACTCACCGGAGCAGCGATGTCCACGGCGGCCACCGCAATCACGGACGCCGAGGAGTTCGACAATCCCAACGTGGTCAAAGTCGTGACGGATTCGCTCGGACGCGCGCTCTACTTCTCCCGCCGCACTGTTCCTTATCTCCGTGACCACGCGGGCGAAACTGCTGCTGATCAACTAAACCGGTTTCCCTTCCTGAAACACATCGGTATCTACGGCTACCGACGGGAAACCCTGCTCGAACTCGTCAAGCATCGACCCTCGCCCCTGGAGATGGCGGAGAAACTTGAACAACTCCGCGCTCTTGAAAACGGCATCCCGATAGCCGTGGTGAAAGTGAACTATCAATCGATCGGCGTCGACACACCGGAGGACGCCCAAAAAGTCGAAGCCCTCCTCAACGCGCAAGCACAACAGCAATGACAAAATCTCAATTCCTGACTCGCCCACTTCTGGTCACCGCCCTCCTGCTGATCCCCGCTCGGTCCGAAGCGGCGCGCGGATTCTCAACCGAGGAAACCGCCTCTGGAATCACCGTGAACTACAACGGCAAGCTGTTCACCCGCTACGTGACCGATCAGGCGAACAAACCGTATCTGTGGCCTCTGATCGGCCCGACCGGCAAAAAGATGACCCGCGCCTACCCGATGCAGACAGTCGATGGGGAACAACACGATCATCCTCATCACCGTTCGATCTACTTCGGCCATCAGAACACCCACGGCTTTGATACCTGGCACGAAGCTCAGACCTGGACCGAACGCAAGATGACTCCGGAAAAACTGAAGGAAAAACTTGCCGGCCTCGGTTCCACCGTACATCGGAAATTCACCAAAGTGGAATCAGCCCGCGATCATGCCCTGATCGTAACGGAGAATGATTATCTGGGAGGTGGCCGAAAGCTATTGGCCGATGAACGCCGCATTCGTTTTCACACCGGCAAAAACAAACGCTACGTTGATTTCGAAATCACCTTCATGGCGAAATACGGGGATGCCACTTTGGGAGACATGAAAGACGCCGGATTCAGCGTCCGCATTCCGACCTCAATGGCGGTCAGCAGCAAGCAGGGCGGAACGATCCTGAACAGCCGCGGTCACAAGGATGGCGACGCTTGGGGCAAACGCGCGGAATGGGTCGACTACTCCGGTCCGGTGGAGGGGGAAGAACTGGGCATCGCGATCTTGAACCATCCGAAGAGCCTGCGTCATCCCACACCCTGGCATGTCCGAACCTACGGTCTGTTCACCGCCAATCCCTTCGGCTTTCGCAGCCTCAACAGGAAGTCGGCCGAGGATGGTGCAGTCCACCTCAAGCTCGGTGAAAAATTAGTACTGCGTCACCGGATCGTCTTCCATGTGGGCGACGCTGCCGCCGCGGACATTGCCGCCGAGTTCAAGCGCTACGCCACCGAGCACTGACCAAATCCCGCGCCAGCAAATTACCTCCCCGATCCACAGCAGCGTGAACAGGTAGTTCACAAAGATACCCGCGCCAAACGCGCGGCCAACCACGTCGGCGGTCTGCCGCGCCGTTTGTTCATAGGCTGCGGCATGGCTCCACTCGTGATGAAGCCCAAACGCCGCGACCACGTGCAATACGTAGGCCACGCAACCGATCGTCCACCATCCCCGGTAGTTTGTCTCGGACCCGTTCGCGCGCAGCCATTTCGTCATCGCAACGAAGTAGCACAACAAGGAGATCCAGATGCTGACTTTGGTGGGGTCGGTCATGAAGTCATCCAATTTGACTTGCCGAAACGACTACATTTGCGGAAATGCCTGCATGCGCAAGACGTTCCTCCTTCTTACCGCTCTGCTCTGCGTCACCGCGCAGGCGGCGAAATCGCGACCGAACATCGTGTTCGTCTTCACCGATGATCAGGCCCCTTGGGCGCTCGGACTGAGCGGGCATCCGCATGCCGACACGCCGAACATGGATCGCCTCTTCAAGTCCGGCGCCTGGTTGAAACACGCCTACACCGTCACGCCCGTCTGCAGTCCCTCGCGCGCGGCCCTGATGACCAGCCGATACGGCACTGAGGTGGGAATCACCGATTGGATCCGACCCGGACAGGAGGATTTCCTCGGGCTCGATGCCAAGCTTCCCACCTGGCCGCGAATGCTCCAGCAGGCCGGCTACAAGACCGGGCTCATTGGCAAGTGGCACCTCGGCGTGTTGGAGAAACACTTTCCCACAAACTTCGGCTTTGACCACTTCATGGGCTTTCGCACCGGCGGCAACAAGGTCATCAACCCAGCGCTCGAAGAGATCGGAAGCCCGGTAAAGAAATACCCCGGTT
>JBLFYM010000118.1:0-18076 GCA_047608975.1 Limisphaerales bacterium
ATCCGCTCAGTCCGGACTGAGCGTTACCTCTACGTCCGCAATTTCTATCCGCAACGCCCGCATCTCATGCCCAGTCAGTATAAGGACAGTAAACTCATCGTGCAACGGCTCCGCGAACTCCACGGTGCAGGGGAGTTGGGCGAACTCGCTGAATCGCTGCTTTTCTCACCCATCCGTGCGCCAGAGGAGCTTTATCTGTATGGGAACGATCGTTGGCAGGTTCACAACCTTGCCAAAAATCCAACGCATGCCAAAGCCCTGCGGCAACACCGGGCTCGCTTGGAGCGATGGAGCAAAGACACTGGCGATTTCGGACCGGAGAGTCCCGAAGTCTATGCGCAGGAGATTGCCGATGAATTGAGTGGCATGAAGAAGAAGTCCGAACGTTTCATCACCTTCGGCAAGAATGCCGAGATGTACAAGCGGTGGGCTGCGGAAGGGAAATGAGTCGAGCAGGTTGGGAGCGGTTAGCCGGCCTTCAGCTGCACTGTTCCGCTGAACTTGGCGCCTGCTTCGAACTTCACCTTGCCGGTGACTTCCAGCCGATCGCAGTTGAGAAGTGAGGGGACACCGTTGGTGAGCGCTTTCTCGAGCTGATCGACCAGTTTGAAATGGTCGGGATCGAGTTTGACCACCGGGGGAACGCCATGGCGGTCAGGATGAAGTTCGAGCCGGAAGTCGTCAGTGACGACGTAGGCGTCTGAGCGCAGCGTGAGCAAATCGCCGGTGGTTTTGACGGGAGCAAAGCGTGTGCGCGGGACTTCTACCGCAGCAGCACCCTTGAAACAGGAGATGGCGGCACCCATCGCAATTTCAAGTTGGATGACCTTGGTCGAAGCTTGGTCGCGGGGATCGACGGTTTTTTCGTTTCGAATGACGGCCAACGGGAGGAACCCTCCCTGCGCATCCAGTGCTTCTTTGAGGTGATCCAGTTTCACCCAGAGATTGTTCGTGTTGAAGTAGCGATGGCGATCGGTGTCCTGGAAGGAATTAGCGTCCGTGGCCGGGCATTGGGCCGATTCGCGCAACAACAGTCCGCCCGATTTTGCATCTGCGGCGAGGTGTCCGCCCTTGCGGTCCGCAGCGGTGCGATGCGTGACTTCCATCAGAAACGGTGCCTTTGATTTTGCGAAATAGTTGAGCAGGTTCAGATCAAGCGTCGCGCCGAGATTGTCAGAATTTGAGACGAAGGCGTAGCGCGCTCCGGTGGCGAGCAGTTCGTCGAGTTTGCCGGAGCTGAGAATTGAGGGATACAGATCGCCGTGGCCCGGAGGGCACCATTCGTGATCCGGATTCGCTTCCCAAGTAACGGGCTCCAGCGTTTCCGCATTCAGTTTTGGGGCCTTGCTTTGAATGAACTCCAGGGAATCCGGCTCGCCGAGTTCCGGATAGCGGGCGAGAAATGCGCGGGTGTCGGCACTCGTGGAGAAGCTGTTCATCAGCAGGAAACGCAGGGGCATTCCATAGCGTTTTCTCAGGCTGAGAATCTGACGCGTGGTCAGATCGAGGAAGTTCATTCCGTCGCGGACTTCGAGGAGGGACTTGGCTGTCTTCAGTCCCATGCCTGTTCCCAGTCCACCGTTCAGCTTGATGATCACCGCTGATTCCAACAAGGCTTGCGGATCGGTGTCACCTTCGTCTTGAAGGTCTTCCAATCGGGGGAGGGAGGCCACGGGGCGGATGTCGGCCTCGGGGATCATCATCTCTGCCCCACTCGTCAAAACACCGAAATTGTGCTCGAAACCGCGGATCGCGACTTCGCTTACACCCGCAGCTTCCATTTTTTTCCGGACGGAACCCATGGCCGATGGTCTGAACCGCCCAGACAAAGGTCAACGGATTTCAGGAACTGTCCGGTTTGGTAACAACCAACGTGAGGCGGCTGATGCGTTGGAGATCAGAACTGCGAAGCCGCCGCTGGGCAGACAGCGAAGTTCCATTGACCGCCGGCTCCACTGATACTCGTGGCGTTCATGGCTTAGGCATTGGAGAAGAGCGATGCGCGCTTCAAGAAGAGAAGCGAAGGCTTTGGATGCCTCCACAATTCCACGCCAGCAGCCGCTGGAATCTCATTCCAGATCCAATTCCAAGTCGTCCAGCCAAATGGAAGAAGCCGCGTCGGCCTGACTCACAAAGCCGACCCAATCGAAGGTCCTCCATGCTGGCGATCCAACGGGCAGCTTCTTGAATCGCTGGGGCGGAGCCTTCGGGAGGGTGACAACGAGATCCCAGACACCAGCGTCGGCACCAAGAGGAGCGCTGACCCCGATCCCAATCCAAGTGTCGGTCGGCACGGCGAGCAGGTCTTTGCCGTTGGCGCGGAGTCGCCCGTTTTCGATCCAAACGCTGGGTCCAACTCGGTAGGGCGTGGCGTGATCTCGCCACTCGTGCTGGAACACAGCGCCCGGGCTGACGCGCACTGAAAACGAGCAACTGCTGGTGCCGTCTGTGTGCTCGGGATCAATGCTGAACATCGGTTTGTAGCGCGCTTTCAGTCCAGCGACGTCCGTGAATTTGAGCGCCCGCTTCCCGGACACCGCGCCGCCGTCTTCAGACACCGCAATCGTGTCGCCGCGATTCTCTGAACTCACCTGAGCGCCGGGCGGCAACCCGCCCGCTTTAAACGTCTCACGAAACGTCAATGGCGGCGGAGCGGGAGGATCCTGCATAGGCGGATAACGCGTCTCCCTGGCAAGCGCAGTCCATGTGGCTTCGCCGTAAACACCGGCCTTGGAAAGATCAAAGGGCTGGAATCCGATTTTCGAAGCCGGCGACCCATCCTTGAGCCGAAAATCGCGCGCCTCGGCATCGATAAAAAGCGGATCGGCGATAATTGATCCGGCGTCCCGCCCGCTCTTCTGCCAATCCGCAAAGCTCATCCCATCGAAAAGAATCTCGCCGCCGCTCGCGTCCCAGTAGAGGTTCTTGGCTAGGCGAAACTGGTCGTCCTTCCAAAGGCCATGAAGCAGCGGAGCGCCATTCCAATAAATGATGTTTCGCTCCAGCGTAAATGACAGGTGATCCTCGACTCGGCTGCGCTTGATTTGGTATTCGCGTCCCCCGGCCAAGATGTTATTCCGAATGATATTATCCCGGCCGTAGTGCTGATGATAGCCGCCCGACTTCGTGTCGTGAACCAGGTTGTTCTCCATGACGACCTGGCTGCTGCCCTCGTCGTTGTAGAGCCCCCAACCCCCGTATCCCCACGAAAGCACGTCGTGGATGTGATTGTGGCTGACCGTCGTGCCCGGCGAAGGTCCAAGTGTATAAACACCGCCCATATCGCTCAGCCATCCCCAGCCGAGGTGATGAATATGGTTATACTCAATGCGATTGCGCACCGCGAGACTCTCAGCATAGCCCCAGCGCCAGCCGACGGAGACTCCGGTGTAGAAGAAATTGGCGATCTCATTGTGGGTCACGACGTTGTCCCCGCTTTGTCCGATCCACACGCCGACCGCGCCCGGAAAGATCCGCCCGCCGCCGCGCAGAATGCAGTTATCCACCGTGATATGGCTCGTGCGGTCCGCTTCGTTCTTCGCAATCCCACTGGCGCCGATTCGCACGCCGCCAGCGCCGAGATCGTAGATCTGACAACGGCGAGCGGCGCTGTCGCGGCAACCACGCCGGAACCAGATCCCATAACCACCAGTGTGAGCAATCTCGCAGTCTTCAAACACGACATTTCGCGCGCCATCAATTTGGACGGCGGCCTCGATCGGCGCCGCCGCCTGCGCGGGCTCGAAACCACCCGGCGGGGTCAACCATTGGGAATGCCGGAACACCAACCCATGGAAACTCAGATGCTCGACGAATTTCCCCGCCGCCGGATCGCCCGCGATCACGAGAAACTTGTCGATTGTCGGCGCAACCGCTGTCGCCGTGTCAGGATCCTCGCCGGCGCGAGGTTTGTAGAAAAGCGTCTCATCGCGGCCCAGAAACCATTCACCCGGCTCGTCGAGCGCCGCGCGGTAGTTTTCCAGAATGTAGCCGGTGTGCAGCGTTAGCGGGTTCCAGAGCTTCATCTCGCGACCGAAGACAGTGAGGCTCCCGTCCTCCGGTTCGGCGGCCGCGATAAAAGAGCGAGTATTATCCCATTTGTGATAGGCAAGAATCTGTGTCGCGCGGATTTCCTCAGGCGTAAGCCCACGGAGCGATACGAGGTCCTCAGGCCGTGCCTTGAGCGTTTGGCGAGCTTTCCCGTCGAACTTTTCCTCCGTGGCACCGAGTAAATAATGAAAAAAATGATCCGGCTCGCGGGCCCTGACCGCCCGGGTGCCATTCACCCAGAGTTGCTCGAACCTGGCGTCCGCAACCGGCGTGGTCCAGATGCCGTCGGAGCCCACTTTCCAAGCTCCAATCGTGCGGCCACCGGTGAACACCGGCTTGGAGCCGGGCGCCGCTTCAAAGCGAATCGGCGCGTCTCCGCTGCCGGTGTCCTCCGGTCCAAACTCGACGTGCTCCAAGAGAGGATACTGACCGTCGGCAAAGACGACCCGGACCGGCTCTGGGAGCACACCGCCAAACTTGCCCTTCAGCGCCCTTACCGCATCTCTGGCCTCCACGAGGGAGCGGATCTCGCCTTCAGGTGAGGCATGGAGAACGACTTCGGCGCGAACGCATGGCATCGATGCAAATGCAGCAAGAACCGCCGAGGTTCTGACCAAATTCAGTAGGTTGCGACAAAGCACGAGATGAGTCTGTAGCGAGAACTCATGCCGGTAAAGTGAACTGATCGCGCGAAGCACGACGATTTTGCCCGAAGATTCAGCAGTGTACTGATCGGTATGCGCTTGGGAGTGCCGCCCGGTGAGTTGATCAACTGATCCCATCGCTGACGGCGTTTCAGCCTCCCCACATCGGCTGCTACGGGATGAGCAATCCGTTACAGCGCTTTCAGTTCTGCGAGCATCTCCAAGAGATTGGCGATGAGCACATCGGATGACTCGGGGGCAAAGCGCGAGGTGCCGAGCCAGGTTTCGTAGCCGCCAAGTTTGTGCTGATTGGGCGGGGGGAGATATCCGTAGCCGCCGTTGGCGAGCTCGATCAGGAACGTTTTTGGGAAGGGGCTTTTCTCTTTTATCTCCAAGCCAATCTCTACGAGCACTTCAAAGGGCATGGTAACAATGGCCTGATCCCCGATCCGTAAGGCCTGCACGAGGACACCCTCCGATTTCGGGCTGTCCGGATCCGAATAGATGATGGTTTTGCCGGCCACGGAGCTGGTCCGTTTGTTGAGTGCATTCCGCTCCTTGGACTTGAGGCCCATGAGGCGCCGGGCAGTCTCGACATCGACTGGTGTGGGAACCCGGTATTTCAGCGTCACCTCGCGTTGGCGCGTCGCGACAATCGGATTGTCGTCGTATCGCTCGATCTTTTTCACGGCGCGCCAAGCCGCATCGGCCGCCTTGGCAGCGACAATCTGAATCTGCTCGAAGGGCGCGCGTGGCGCGCGGTTGATTTTGAATGGGAGGTTGTTGATATCGCCACTGGCACCGTTGCTCATGAGGGCGACGAAATTTTCGGGCGGATTTGAGCCGCCGATTCGAAAGGGCATGACCCGGGCGAATTCGCCGAAGTAATCGGCGGAAGCCATGCCGACGATTTTGCCGTCGGCTTCCGTCACTTTGGGAACGCCGCCGACGTAGTGCAGCGCCCAGTTCGCGATCAGTCCCAGCGGTTTTCTTCGCCGCCGGGTGCGTACATCAATGACGCAGATTTCCGGATCGATGGGGCCGGCCGGCTTGAGCAGTTTGTCGCGTGGACCGTTGGTGCGTACCTTGTCCCTGCCACCGAGGGGATTCGGATCCATTGTGCCGGGCTTGAGATGCCAGCGCCGATTCCGGACCTCGCTGGACTCTTCGTCTGAAGCAAACCCCACCTGGGCAGGCTCCAAGGATTCGATGGCTTTCAGCAGCGCCTGAACAATTCCCTGAAAGCGAAGCTCCTCGTAGGCAATCCGGCCGGGAGAGGTGTCACCGCCCTTGGGAGCGGTGTGGGTGTGAGTCGCGCAGATGAGCATCTCCTCCGGTTTCCAACCGGTCATCTCTGCGACGGTCGCCTTGGCTGCGTCCGACCGCTCGCGCCCATAACCGATCGCGTCAATCAACGCGATGACCGCGCGGCCTTTTCCGTTTTCGAACGCCACGGCGCGGACGTGCAGGGGATCGTGGACATACTTCGAAGGACCCGAACGCAGCTGGAACGGAAAAACTATCGGGGAAATATCGATCGCCGCTGTCCCCGCCCGAAAGCCGGTCTGCGTGCGACCGGTTATCGCGACGAAACAGAGGAGCAGGAGAGTGGGAATTCGCGTTCTCATCCCTGCCATATTCTGTTGATTGTCGGGGGATTCAAGTTCAAAGGCTCACCAGGACTCCGGCGTTCAATTGAGCATGACTCGTTATTTGTTCAGTTATCGAGCGTGGGCTGCAGGTTGGGAAATCAGGGCGCGGCTCGGGGAGAGCCGCGCTTCCGGGTGATCTGAATTTTATGGGCGGGCAATTGGGGGATTGGTTCCTCCCCCGACAGGTGGCTCGCTGCCACATACTCCGTTCGTGCGGAGTATGTTTCGGATCAATTGTCCGGGGTCGCTGGGACGGGATCTTTTTTGGCTTCCGCAGAATCGGCTTTCGATTTGGCCGGAGCGGCTTCCTTAGTTTTTTTCCCATCGTCCTTGCCTGCTGCTGGCTCCGATTTCGAATCCTCCTTCGCCGCCTTGGGGATAAACTGCAGCTTGCCATCCTCGACCCGAATGTCCTTCAAGGTCTTCAGGAACGCCATGAATTGTGCGTTGGTGGCACCCTTGGCAAAATTCTCGTTCGCCAAGCCCATCATGATTTCGGGTGACAGAGCTTTGCCGTTTACTTCGACCGACTTTGCAAAGACCTGGAGTCGGTCGTTTTGAAGTCCCACCGAGAATTCCGCTTTTCCGTTCAAGAACCGCCCCTTGCCGATGCCAAAGAATTTGTCGATGGGAAGACTGATCTCTCCGGTGAGGCGGTTGCTTTCCACGCTGACGTGGACGCTATCCGTGATCTCCTTTACTCCGCTCAGCAGGCTGTTGATTTCATCCCCGCCCAGCAGCAGAGCCGCCGGTTCGTTGGTGGCACCCGGTTTCAGGTTTTCCTGAAATTTGGCGACGCGTTTTTCCAAGCTCTCCTGCTCATCTGGAGTCAGGGCCACGGTTGGGAATTCCACCCGATTGGTCTGGGTATGCTCGTTGATTTTGCCGCTCGCCCAACTTGAGATGCCGCGGAATGCCAGAAAACCGCCAACCACACACAGGACGATGATACCGACGCAACCGATGGCCAGGTACTTGCCAAATGAACTCTTCTCTTTTTCACTCATGATAAAATTCCTTGGATTCTACGAACCCGGTGGCCGCCGACAGGTTTTCAATTTGGCGCTTCGGATCGCCGCTACTGCGGTGGGGTTAGCGGCCTTCGCGTTCGACCCAGGTGACCGCTGTCTTGATGAGGCTGATCGAGTCGCCGATGCCCAGCTTGTGTTTGATGTTCTCCCGATGGGTGTCGATGGTCTTCGAACTGACGCCCAGCTCGCCGGCGATCTGCTTGTTGTTTTTGCCTTCGCCGAGCAGTCGCAAGATCTGCAACTCGCGGGTGGAGAGACTGTCGAGTCCGCCTTTGCGACCTTCGGCCTGGTTCTCCATCATGCGGCGCGCGACACGATCGGAGAGGATGGGCCCCACATACTTTGAACCACCCAACACGGTGCGGATCGCCTTGATAAAGATTTCGGGGTCCTCCTCCTTCGAAATGAAACCGTATGCACCCGCATGCAACGCGCGCTCGGCCAGCAATGGATCGGTGTGCCGGGAGACAATCAGAAAGCGCAGTTCGGGATACTCCTTTTTCAAAGAATCCATCACCTTGAAGCCGTCGCCATCACCCAATCCGAGATCCAGCACGACGAGATCGGGCATGGTTTCGCGGACCAGTTCGATGCCATCGTCAGCCCCATCCGCCTGACCGACACACGAGAGTTCTTCCTCCTTGTCAATCAGCTGCGTGAACGCAAACCGAATGAGCGGGTGGTCGTCGATTACTACGATTCGTTTGTTCTCCACGTTGGTATCCGGTTGAGGGTGTCTGCGAAACTTTTCTATTATTCCCCTGAATGACTCCCCCGGGAAAGGAAAAAGGGTATGACGGGCAGTGACGCTTTCCGCTACCTCGAATCTGGTTCCTGAGGTTACTGTCGGCGACCGAATCAATGAAAAAGTCGTTTGCTCTCAGTCTTTTGCTTGTTCTTCTGTCTTGTCCCCTTGCTGCCATGGAACGGCCGAATGTAATTCTTTGCATGGCTGATGATCAGGGTTGGGAGGAGACCGGGTACAACGGTCACCCCATCCTGCGGACGCCGACTTTGGACAAGATGGCGGCGAGTGGCTTGCGGCTGGATCGATTTTACTCCGCTGCTCCCAATTGTGGGCCCACTCGTGGCAGTATCATGACGGGGCGCCATCCCAATCGTTTTGGCCTGTTTGGTCCGAACTGGGCGATGCGCCCGGAGGAAATTTCCTTGGGGACGATCATGAAACAGGCGGGCTACGCCACCGGCCATTTCGGGAAATGGCACCTGGGTCCGGTAAAAGCCGGTGCGCCGAACAACCCTGGGAACTCCGGCTTCGATGAATGGCTTTCGCATGATAATTTTTTCGAGATGGATCCTGTCTTGGTTCGCAACGGTGCGCCGCCCAAGAAGATCATGGGGGAGAGTTCGGAGATTGTTGCGGATGCCGCGATTGATTTCCTGAACCGGAGCGTCGATCAGGAGAAACCGTTCTTCATTGTACTGTGGTTCGGTTCGCCGCACGGACCTTACCTCCCGTTGGAAACGGATCGGAAATCATACGCCGATGCGGTGGAGGACGAACTGGCGAAACGATACTCAGAGATCACCGCGATGGACCGCGCGATCGGCAAACTTCGAAACACGCTACGCAGCCGCAAAGTATGGGAGGATACTCTGTTTTGGTACTGCAGTGACAATGGCGTTCCAAAAGGTGTCACCTATCAACCCAAGCTTCGCGGAACCAAAGGCACGCTTCACGAAGGGGGCGTCAGAGTGCCGGCGATCATCGAATGGCCGGCCCGGATTCCTACGCCGCGCGTCAGTTCTGTGCCGGCGGTGACCACCGATATTCTTCCGACCCTCTGCGATCTGTTGGAACTCCCGTTGCCGAAACGCACTCTTGACGGCCTGAGCCTGGTGCCCCTGATCGATGGAAAGATGAAGAGGCGCGGCTCACCAATTGCGTTCTGGAAATACAATTCCGGGACGGAGAAGGGTGGGGAGCGTTGGTTGGATCCTGCGATTCAGAAAGGCACGACGCCAACGACTCGCAATCCCGGGATTGATTTTCTCAACTTCAAACATCCGGTCGCGAAGACCAAGGATTTTGGCGGGGAAGCTTCGGTGATGAACGACCGCTACAAACTGATTCTTCCCAAGAAGGGCGGTCCGATGTTGTTCGACATTGTTGCGGACCGGGCAGAGCTGAACAATCTCGCGGAGCCCAAGGCAGACATGGTGAAAGCCATGACCCAGCAATTGCATGCCTGGCAGAAATCCGTTGAAATCAGTCTCACCGGTGCTGACTATTGAGCCGCTCTCATCGACATGAAACATCTACCCACCCGGTCGCTACTTTCGCTCGCGCTTTGCCTTGCCTCACTGTCCGCTGCGCCCAAGCCGAACATCATCGTCATCTACACCGACGACCAAGGATTCGGTGACGCGAGCTGCCTGAATCCGGATGCGAAATTCAAGACCCCGAATCTCGACCGGTTGGCAGTGGAGGGAATTGCTTTCACCAACGCACATTCATCGGACTCGGTGTGCACGCCCTCACGTTACGGATTGCTCACCGGTCGCTACTGTTGGCGGACGGAACGGAAGACCGGGGTCATGGGAGCCGAGGGGAAATGTCTGATTGCGAATGGCCGGGTGACGCTTGCGTCTTTGCTCCGGGACAACGGGTATCACACTGCCATGGTTGGGAAATGGCATCTGGGTATGGATTTTCCCGGTAGCAGTCATCGGGATCGTGACTGGTCCCAACCGGTGCAGGATATGCCTTTGGATAAGGGCTTTGATTATTTCTATGGGATTCCTGCTTCGCTGAACTACGGAGTTTTGGCGTGGTTCGACGGGCGTCATGCCAAGGTGCCGCCCACGGTCTTTACCAACAAGAAACCGAACGCACGCCACATGGATTACCGCATCATGCCGCCGTACCAAGATTCGCCCGAGGAGACGCGAAAGGTCGTGGGCAAGATGGGAATGGAAGTGGCTCCCGACTTTATCGACAACCAATGTCTGACGCGGTTCACCGATAAGGCGATCGAATGGATGCGCGGCAAAACCGCCGACGCGAAGCAGGGAAAACCGTTCTTCGTCTATCTTCCTTACACATCCCCGCACTATCCCGTGTGTCCGTTGCCGGAGTATTGGGGGCAGGGCAAGGCCGGTGGTTATGGCGAGTTTATGATCGAGACGGATCACCATGTCGGGCGGGTGCTCAAGTTCCTGAAAGAGTCAGGCTTGGATGATGACACGATGCTTGTTTACACCAGTGACAACGGGCCGGAAAAATCGTGGAAGGAACGGGTTGAGGAATTTGCGCATCACAGCAACGGTATGTTCCGGGAAGGGAAACGCTCTGTTTACGAAGGCGGTCATCGCGTGCCGTTCTTTGTTCGCTGGCCGGCTGGAATCAAGAATCCCGGACGCACGCATGGCAGGCTCGTGGGACAGGTGGATCTGTTGGCGACCTTTGCCGAATTGGTCGGAGCGAAGCTGCCGGCGAATGCGGGGGAGGACAGTCAGAGTTTCAAATGGGTTCTTTCAAAAATGGACAAAGAGCCTGAACGGTTGCCGCTGATCAACCACGGAAGCAGCGGCCGCTACTCGATCACGGAGCGGAACTGGAAGTTGGTGTTGCCGCATCGTCGTGAAAAGGCGGAGCTCTACGATTTGGTCAGCGATCCCGGAGAAACGAAGAACGTGATCGCAAGCCATCGCGACCTCGCGGCGCGTTTGCAGCAGAAGATTACTGCCATCGTCGTGAATGGTCGGACGACAGCGGGAGTTGCCCGCGGGAACGATACTGGGCATTGGAAGGATCTGAGTTGGATGACGCCGGAGGAATACCGTTCCAAACGGAATTAACACATTTTTGGCATTCGTTAGCGGCTTGGAGCTTTTCCGCCAATCCAGCCTACTTCAGTTCCAAAACCGCGAGCACCGGGAAGTGATCGGAGGCCATCTTCTCCTGAATCACCTTCGCTTCGATTAGCCGAAAGCGGTTCGCAGGCCGGTGGAAGATGTAGTCGATCCGGACACGCGGATTGAGAGTCGAGGCGGTAAACTCTTCGGGCTTGTCCGTGGAGTAAGTCCACTTCGTCAGTAGTTCACTGACCGGATCCGATCCGGGTTGGGCATTCATGTCACCGGCCAGGATGCTGGGCAGTTTTGAATCTTTTCCCGCGAACAGTTTGTTGATGGCTTTCGCTTCCGCGTGTCGGTCCTCCGCGACGTTGTGCTGGAAGTGGGTGCTGATGAATCGGAAGGTCGTTCCGTTCCGCGCCTTGAGCGTGGCTGCGATTGCCCCGCGCGGATAGGTCACCTTTTTCTCGGTTGCTTCCGTGTAGGGCAGGGGATGAATCGCCACATCGAGGATGGGCAGGCGGGTAAGAATTCCGTTGCCGTACAACCCGCCTTGGTAGTGCTGGGTGGGACCGTAACGCGAGGCCATGCCGGTGAGTTCTCCCAAACGCCGGATCTGATGCTCGCGTCCCGAGCGTTCCACGCCGACGTCAATCTCCTGGAGCGCGACGATGTCCGGGTTGACCTTCGAGATCACCTTGGCGAGGCGCTCAACATCGTATTTGCCGTCCATGCCCAGACCATAGTGAATGTTGTAGCACAGTACGCGCAGGGTGGTTGGCTTGTCGGCCGCGGCGGTCGGCAAAGCGAGGATCAACAGTGCGGTGAGTAGGAGTTTCCGAATCATTTCTTTTTTCGTGGTTTCTTGGGGGCGGGCTTTCGGTAATCCAGCCCGAGATCGTTGTTGCGGAGGTCAGCCATCTTGGCGGTCATGCGAACCCGAAATTTTGCGACGACGTCCTTGTATTCCGGATTGATTGCCAGATTCGTATATTGTTTGGGGTCTTTGCGGATGTCGTAGAGTTCGATGCCCTTGCCGGCGTCTTCATCATACTGGATGTATGCCCAGTCATCGGTGCGGAGCAGGAGCCCGCGGCGACCGGCACTGGTGGAGAAGGCGGCGTCTCGCACTGTGTGGCGGGGATTGTCCAGCATGCGGGAGATGTTCTTTCCCTGCAAACGCTTGGGGATATTCAGGCCGCAGAGGTTTGCGACGGTCGGATACAGATCCAGCAGTTCCACGAGAGAGTTGCAGACCGCCGGTTTCTTGCCGGGCACACTGATGATGAGCGGCACCTGCGAAGATTCGTCGAGCAGACTGACCTTGGCCCAGAAGTCGTGTTCTCCCAAATGATAGCCGTGATCGCTGGTGAAGATGACGATGGTTTCATCAGCGATGCCCGCCTCTTCCAGTGCCTTCATCACTTTGCCAACCTGCCGGTCCATGAAAGCCACGGAGGCGTAGTAACCGCCGACGGCTTTCTTCTGCCGGCGGATATCCATCTTCATACCCTTGCTGGTCTTGTAGTTGATGCCGGCCTTGGGCAGATCATCCCAATCGCCCGGCACTTTTTCCGGGAGCTCCATTTTGTTGTAGGGCTTGAACGCAGGGTAGTATTCGCGGGGAGCAACGAACGGGACGTGCGGGCGGACGAATCCGACCCCGAGCCAGAAGCGTTTGTCTTTGTGTTTCTGAATCAACTCCACCGCTTTGCGCGAAGTTTTGCCGTCCGAGTGAACGTCATCGTTGCCGTCGGCTTCGACCACCACAAAGGTGTTGCCTCCCACGGCGGGTTTCTTTCCATCGGGATTGTTTTCCAAAGTCTCACCATCGCCGGGTGCCCGCCATTCCGGACCCTGACTGTTGTATTTTTCATTCCAGGACGCGGGATCGTCTGCGCCGTCGCCACCATCTTCAATGCCGCCCGGCACGCCCATGTGATAGATCTTGCTGACGCGCATGCTGTGGTAGCCGGCGTTCATGAAGTGCTGGGACCAGGTGGCGCGGTCGCCAATGTTCGGCCGCGGAGATTTGTAGCCCAGCATGTTGATGGCGTGCGGGTAGTAGCCCGTCATGAACGACGCCCGCGATGGGCCGCAGTAGGTTCCCTGGCAATACGCCCGCGTGAAGCGCACCCCGCTGGCAGCGATCTTGTCGATGTTGGGGGTTTTGCAAACCTTGTTGCCGTAGCAAGACAGGGCGGTTGCCGTCAGGTCATCCGAGATGATGAACAGGACATTGTATTTGCCAGTTTTCGCGTTCGCCTTGGCCGCCTGCGCGGCGGAACTCGACAGCGCCAGCAGGGCGGTGAGTAGGAATAGGAGTGATTGTTTCATGTGTGGGTGAATGAAGAGCAGATTGGGGAAGCCGCCAAAGAATTCGAGCATTCTTCTTGGGATGGTTGATTGACGGCAGCCGAAACGCTGCTAAAGCTTCCGAATCTTACCCAAATCCTCATGAAAATCCGATTCTCCACCTTTGTTTCCGTGTCACTCCTGTGCGCGGTTCTCGTTCCCGGTTCCGTCAGCGGCGACTCGCTGGGTGATTTTGTCGAACTTTCGCGGTTGCGTGAAAAGAAGCTCAACGCCGAGCTTATTCCGGCCTGCGAGTCGTTTCTCAAGGCTCACCCAAAATCCTCCGCCGACGACGACGTCCGTTTCTACCTTGCCCAAGCCCACTTCAACCTGAAGGCCTATGACAAAGCCATCGCAGCGGCGACGGTGGCGCTCGAGAGGCATCCGAAGAGCGGTATCCAGGAGCAGATCACTATGATGAGAGGTGAGGCCTATCGGAATAAAAAGGACTACCGCGGTTCGCTTCCGGATTTTAACAAAGTCTTCGACTTGGCAAATCCGACTGCCGGTGCCAACGCGGCGCACGCGCAATATCACGTGGTTCAGGCCCATTATTTCCTCAAGCAATTGGACAAGGCTCAGGCAGCCCTCGACACGCTCAAGGAGAAATATCCGAAGAGCAGCTATGTGAAAACGGCGACGACACTTCTGAAACCGAAAGCGAAAGCAAAGGTGCTGGCGTCTGCCCCCAAACCTCGCGGCTTGAAGCCCGGCACGGTTGCTCCTGATATTGGCTTCGAGATTCTTACCGATGGTAGCAAGGCGAAGTTGTCAGATTTCCGCGGCAAGATTGTGGTGTTGGATTTTTGGGCATCGTGGTGTGGCCCCTGCCAGGCCCCAATGGCCAAAATGCAGACTTACCGGGAGAAACACTCGGATTGGGGTGACAAAGTGGAACTGATCGCTCTGAGCATTGATGCGAAACGCGCCGACGCCACCAACCACCTCAAGAAGCGTGGCTGGGACAAGACGTTGAACGTCTGGGCTGGCGAAGGTGGATTTCGCTCGGACGCACCCACTAAATATGGGATCCGGGGGATTCCTACGGTTTACGTGATCGATGCCGAAGGCAAGGTCGCCGTTACCGGTCATCCATCCAGGGTTGATGTTCCCGCGGTGGTCGACAAGTTGATGGCCGGTAACTGATTCATCCGAACCGAAGAGGTTCTTTGTTTCGTTACCCTGCCTGAGGGGATCTTGAACCGGGTGAGGGGACAGCGCGCAATCGCCAGTCTAGTCGATCCGCTTGCGCGCCATCGCGCATTGCATGGAACCCACGACCACGAGAATGGCTCCGATCCAGCCCAGCGTATTCAGGCCCTCCGATCGCCCAAATCCTGGGAACCATCGTTCGCAGATCTCCAGCAACCCCAGCGTCAACAGCGGGATCGTGGAGAGCACCGCACTGATCCGAGACGCTTCCCAATGGCGGAGCGCCTCGGTAAAGGCACCGTAGGCCAGCACGAGATTGAGTCCGCAGAGAACCAAGATGCAGAGTTGGAAGTTCGTCAGTTCGAGAATCTTGGCCGGACTCGCAGCCGGTAGATAAACGAGCACCGCCCCGGCGCTCAACAGCCCGAGCATCTGGGCTGAGGAGAAGGACTGGTGCAGTTGCTTCTGAGCCAGCGAATACGCGGCCCAGAGTATCGCAGCCAGGAGAATCATCATGGCACCGGCGGTGTATTCGCCGAACGAACCGAAGAGTTCATCCAGCTGTCGATTGAAGAAGAGGAACATGCCGCCGATCAACAGCCCGAACCCGAGCCATTGAATCCTCGAAAACGGTTCCCTGAAGAAGATCAGACTTCCGATGAGCAGAAACATCGGGCCCGACTGGATCAGGATCTGTGCCGCCCCGGGCGTCACGCGGTCCAAGCCGAACAGAAAGAACAGGTAGTTCGAATAGAGGCCGCTGCCGGCGACCGCAAGGAGACCGATGATGTTCCGTCGAAGACCTACGATTCGCGGCAGCTTCCCAGAACGCCACAGCAACAACCAAAAGAACACCGCCGACATCCCAAAGCGATACCAGGTGATCGTCACCGGATCCATCGCCTCCAACAGGATCTTCAATCCCAGCGGCAGGACCGTCCACATCGTCGTGGTGACGAGCGTGAGGCAGAGACCCAGACGCCAACGGCCGGTGGTGGTATGCATCGATTGGAGGAACCTAAACCCACCGTTCCTCTTCGGACAAACGCGGGGCGAATATTGAGCCGTCTATTTCAACGGCAGCAGTTCGACCTTCCGAAACTCGCAGGGGTGACTTTCGCTCTGGAGCGAGATCGACCCACCTTCGAGCAAGGTCCCGTCGTCCCGCTGAGGCTTCTGGTATTCGAGGACGGTTTTGCCATCGATGATGTGCTTGAAGTATTTTGATCCGCGCACCTCGACTTCAGCCGTCACCCATTGCTCACCGTGATAGGTCTTGGACTTCGAGCTGATGCAATGCCGCTTCAGCAGCTTGCCCTTCATCTCCACGTCCGTACCCGGAGTGCAGAGATTCAGGGTGGTGCGTTTGCCCTCGCCAAACCCGCCGAGCAGCTGGACTTCGATTGAGTTTGGAAAATCCTGATCCTTGTCCATTGTGGCCGGATCCTGACCGTGCAACATCAGCCCGCTGTTGCGCCGCGCCCAGCCCGGACCACCCTTCAATTGCTTGCCGGTAAAACGGTATTCAACGCGGAGCCGATAGTTGGAGAATGGCGACTGGTAGAACAGATGCCCAAAACTCTCCTTGAACTCGTCGTAATTTTCATAGCCCACCTTGATCACCCCGTCCGCAACCCGAAACGTCTTCTGCGGATCTTTGCCCAATTCCTGATAGCGAATCTTTGGCGTCCATCCGTCCAGATTCTTGCCGTTGAAAAGCTGTATCCACTCACCGGACTTCTTGTCCGTTGCGGGTGAAGCCACGACCGCGAAACTCAGTGCGGCACCGACGAAAATGCGTTTGAAAAGATCGTTCATGCGGCCGCGATCATAGCGTTTTGCCCCAATCCCACGAGCCGAATCAGGGCGAGCTTGCCGTCATTGCTGCGCTACATCGGAATTGAAATGTTTCTTGTAATCCTAAAGTAATAGTTTAGCATTTCAAGGAATTGATTATTGAGCGACAGGGCTATTTGGCCGCCATTCAGTCTCGCCTGCGGGACAATCCGGTGGTCGCCTTGCCGGGGCCACGCCAAGCGGGCAAGACGACTCTGGCGGGGTTGTATGCAGAAGCATCCCCGAAGACCGAGATCCACCACTTCGATCTCGAATCGCCCGCTGATCTGGCACGCCTCGCCAATCCCGAACTCGTGCTCTCCCCGCTGCGTGGGCTGATCATTCTCGATGAGATCCAAAGGATGCCGGAACTGTATCCCGTCCTGCGAGTGCTCGCGGATCGTGCCGATCTTCCCGCCCGTTTTCTGATTCTTGGCAGTGCTTCTCCGGCCCTGGTCAAAGGTGCCAGCGAGACCTTGGCGGGCCGGATTTCTTTCATCGACGTTTCCGGGTTTTCGCTCTCGGAAGTAGGTACTCAACATCTGGCAAAACGATGGTGGAGCGGTGGCTTCCCCCGTGCCTACCTGGCGCGGAATGACAAAACCGCCCGGCAATGGCACGAGGACTTTTTTCGGACTTTCCTGGAGCAGGACATCCCCCAATTGGGCATCCACATTCCGGCAACCACGCTGCGCCGCTTCTGGACCATGGTCGCCCACCATCACGGACAAATTCTCCAGGTTTCCGAGTTGGCCCGCTCCCTTGGCACCAGTGAACCCACCGCCCGCCGCTACCTTGACATCCTGTGTGGAACCTATGTCGTCAGACAGTTGCCGCCTTGGTTTGAAAATCTCAAAAAACGGCAGGTCAAGGCGCCCAAAATCTATATCCGGGATTCGGGAATACTACACGCGCTGCTGAGTATTCCCAATGCCGTTGCACTGGACTCCCACCCCAAGCTGGGAGCCTCGTGGGAAGGCTTCGCCATGGAACAAATACTGTCTTTAACAGCCGACCGTGAGGCGTATTTCTGGGCCACCCACGGCGGTGCCGAGCTGGATCTGCTCGTCTTTCATGAAGGAAAGCGCATCGGTTTCGAATTCAAATACAGCGAGAAACCCAGCACGTCCAAATCGATGCGGATTGCTGAATCTGATCTTGGGCTGGACCATCTCTACGTGGTGCATCCTGGGAAGCATACTTTTTCCCTCACCGAAAAGATCACTGCGAGCACCCTGCCTGACTTGCTCAACACTCTCTAATTTTCCCTTCACTCAGCCCGGCGAGGTAGACCTGTTTGGGGGAGGGGGAACTTGCGCGAGATATGCAACGAATCTGCGGTATCTCCGTCCTTGTAGCGCCAACCATTGGCTGAAGTGTACTGGTTTAGGTGGACACCAGATTCTCTTTGTTTCTTTTATCGATGTTTCAGTTTCGGGTAAAGGTTTCTTCACCCCGCCGGCCCCGACATCGGTAAGGCTCGCCGTAAGCTGACAATGCCCCGACTATTTCAGCAGGACTGTTTTGCCTTAGCAAG
>JBLFYM010000119.1:0-18067 GCA_047608975.1 Limisphaerales bacterium
ACGCCCCTCTAAAAGCCGCAGGGCTTGTTCACCAAGGCATCGCCTTGATGTCTTCGAATCAAAGCTATGCTTCATTCGGTAGGCCGATAGCGTATCTATCCTCCAACGACATGATGTCGCAAAGCGTACATGGGATAGATCACCAGAATGCCAGCAGTAACTGACAGAATGGCAAGGAGAGCAAAGGCGCAGAGGCTCCAAACGTAGTGATGAAATCTGAATGTGCGTGCACGCAATGCGATGAGTAGCAGGAAACCGCAGATCGGAATTACCCATCGGAAACAGTGCCTAAGGTAGGGGAAGTAGATCTCCATGAACGCGGACTGACCACCCTCCAGATATGATCGAAACTGGGATAGCTCCGCAGATGCAATCAGATCGACGATGCCGTTGGCGAGCGTGCCCGCAAGAACAACGACCGCGGCTATAGGTAAGGTGACCCGGCGATCCGTATGCTCTGTGACTGTCATGGGGGAGTAGGCCTACCGTCAAGATGAGAGAATAGAGCAAGTTGAGCCCGGCATGGAACCGCCATGCGGGGCGCGAATTCTCTCAATCGTTTGTTAGGCCGCGTTGTGCTCATGTGCTGGACTGTCTGATACCACGCCGCTCCTCTCGACGCGAGGCTCGCGCCGGGCAAGAAGCCAAACGCCGAGGACGAGGATGAGTGGGCCGAAAGGAAATCTGATCTCGCGCGCATCAAAGCTGAGTTGCGCGCCCTCCTCACGCATGACACGATTATATGCCTCCGAGACTGCGGCGCTGATCTTGCGTTGCGTCTCTGCCGATTGCGTCGGGGTCTGCCGGGCGCGCAACTCGGCTTTGATGCGCGGCAAAGCAAGCAGCGAGAAAACGGCGAGGCAGAAGTAGATGGCAATGACAAGGTAGCCCACCCTGCGACAACGGCGGAATGCCCAAAAGCCGACGACCGCGCCAAGCGCGAACGTGAGAGGTTCTAGCCAGTCAAGTGCTTGAAGGATATAGTGCATGGTCGAGCGGCCTAACGTCAGGTGACGGAGCGCACGGCGGCGCGGCCCCGACTTCAAGGGTGAGTTTCAAACGTCCATTTCGACTCCTATTCTTGGCGAGCTGGCGGTTCCTGTCCACCGTCTTGTGTGTGCCCAGCATGGGCACGGTGTAAAAGGGGTGCAAGTCCCCGGTAGGAAAACCAGACATGAAAATGAAGAGACTACCATCTGAAGCCAACTCCGGAAGGGCGACCGACCGTGGGAAGGAAGGCTAGGAGAAACCTGCGGGCCTTGCGCACCTCCGCAGCCACTTCAGCCAACCGGGCGCCAAACAGGGCTTAACGTCGTAGTTCGCCCTCGGCGCCATCGGGAGCCGCACAAGTGAAGAGAAGTGTCCACGTGAGAATAAATCTGGAGAACATGGTGATGCCCAAGCCGTAACTCAAAAAACCACCCACGGCGAGCCCGACCCGCCGGATCCGGTTGCTCGCTACAACTGGGTGAAACCAAGGCCTCTTTTCAGTGTCACTATCTGCACGCCGAACCCTTTACATTTCAGATCCCATGATTCACTACCCCAACATGCTTCAGCCCCCCTCTCTTCTGGCATCCTTGATATTGACGATCGGATTATCTTCGACGCCCATCTTTTCGGCACCGGCAAACCGCACGGCGCCCGACATCCTGCCGGATACCACGGTCGTCTATGTCGAACTCAGCAACCCGAAGGACCTGATTCATTTCGTCGAAGAGAGCCGGCTGCGAAAAAACCTGGACGATTCGGGGATGTCTGGGCTGCTGACGGCCAACCGGCAGTACGCTGAATTCCTGGCCTTGGTGAAGGTCATCGAACAGCAGGCCGGTCTGAAGTGGCGACCGACGCTCGAAGCCATCTCGGCGGGCGGTGTGTATCTGGCCATTGACGGGCCCACCCTGGGCACGGCGCTGCTCCTGAAATCCGACAATGCCGACACGCTGAGCCAGGTCGTCAACACCCTCATCCGTCTTTCCCGCGATGACGCAAGCAACAAAGACAAACCGGATCCGCTTCCCAGTCGCGTCTATCGCGAAGTGGAAACATTTAGGATCGGAGACGGCGGCTTTGCCGTGGTCGATGAATGGTTTGTGTTTGCCAACAAGGGTCCCCTCGGCAGAGCGATCATCGATCAGCTCCTGGATGGGGGTCAGGCGGACCTGGCGCACAACAAGGACTTCCAGGCCGCCCGAAAAGGTATCCGCAGAAATACGGTCTGGGCCTACACCGACCTGAATGCGATCCGGAAATCTGGCGTTGCCAAACAACTCTTCACCGGGAAGACCGACAATCCCGGTGCGGAATTGTTGTTCGGTGGCATTGCCGACGCCTTGGAGGAAACGCCTCACGCCACCGCTTCCCTCAACGTTGCGGACGAAGACCATATCTCGCTCGCCCTGGCGATTCCCCACGACCGGGCCGATATCTCTGAAAGCCGCGAGTTCTTCTTCGGACGCAAGGGCCAGGGCGCGGCCGAGAAATCGATCGAGCCGCCCGGCACGCTATTTTCGCTCACCAGCTATCGTGACTTCAGTGGCATGTGGCTCGCGGCCGATGATCTTTTCAACGAAAATCAGGCAGCGGGACTGACGAAGGCAGAGAGCACGCTGGGACTCTTCTTCAACGGGAAGGACTTCGTGACGGACATCCTCGCCAAGTTGAAACCGCAGTTTCAGTTCGTGCTCGCACGGCAGAATTACCAGGCCACCGGCGGCCCGATTCCAGTCCTGAAGTTACCCGCCGGCGCGCTCGTGCTTCACACTCTGGAGCCGGACACCATGCAGCGATATCTGCGGGTCTCCTTCCAGACCATCATTGGCTTCGTCAATATCCAGGCAACCCAACAGGGAAGACCGCCCTTCGAGTTGAACACGACCAAACACGACGCCGCCACCATCATGTCGGCGGAGTATTTTGTGGACGAAGACGAGCGAAAGAACACGGCGGCCAAAATCGAGCACAACTTCTCACCGACCATTTCCCAATTCGGCGATTACTTCGTCCTCAGCAGCACCAAACAACTCGCCATGGACCTGATCGATGCGGTGGCCGGGAAGAAGGGCCCCCAAGCGATCAATGCGAACACCCGCATGCGCCTGGACGCCGGAGAATTGTCGAATATCCTGAATGACAATTTCGATCAACTCGTTGCCAGCAATCAACTGAAGAAAGGCCAGACAGAGGCCGAGGCCACGGGTGAAATCAAGGGTCTCCTCTCACTGTTGACACTGTTTCGCGAAGCCGCTTTGAATCTCACGACGGCCGATGGCGAGCTGGCGCTGAAGCTGAATCTTGGCATCGCCGGCGACGCAGATTGATCGTCCACGTTCAAACCGACACCATGAAAGATTTGAACAGCATCCGACCTGACTGGGCATGGGAACCGTTCGAACCCGACGCCCGGCAGCCGTGGAACCGCCGAGCCGCCGCCCATCTATATCGTCGGGCGGGCTTCGGGGCCAATTCACACGAATTGGACGAGGCGGTAAAGCTGGGGGTGTCAGGCTCGGTGAACCATCTGCTCCAAGCCGGATCGGTCGTGCCCCCCGCCGAACAAGCCGGCGCGGCCGGGAAAATTCAGGCGAGCGGTGGCATGATGAGTGGCGCCGTCATGGCGGGTGGCGATCCACAGGCGCTGGGATCCTGGTGGCTCTATCGGATGCTCTACACTCAGGACCAGTCGCTCGAAAAGCTCGCTCTCTTCTGGCACGGACACTTTGCGACCAGCGCTGCCAAGGTCAATGACACTGACATGATGTTGACCCACGACGCGCTGCTGCGCCGCCACGCCCGCGGGGATTTTGGCGCCTTGGTCCGGGGCATGGCCCAAGATCCCGGCATGCTCGTCTGGCTCGATTCCACCACGAACCGCAAGCGAAGTCCCAACGAGAATTTTGCCCGGGAGTTGATGGAGCTTTTCTGTCTGGGCGTCGGCAACTACACCGAGGAAGACATTCGCGGCTTGGCACGGGCCTTCACCGGGCGGGAGGTGCGCCGGGGGAAATTCATCTTCAACGCCCGTCAGCACGATCGCGGGAGCAAGACCTTCCTTGGCCAGACGGGCGCCTTCGGTGGCGCTGACGCCGTGCGGATCGTCTTGGAGCAACCCGCCACTGTCCGCTTCATCGCGCGCAAGCTCGTGCGCTTCTTCATCTGCGATGAACCGGCGGTCTCCGACGCCCTGATCGATCCGCTGGCCCGCCTCTTCCGGGAGAGCGATCTGCAGGTCGGGCCCATCGTCGAACGGATCTTCAACTCCAACCTGTTCCACTCGCCACTCGCCATTGCCCGGAAGGTGCGGTCGCCGGTTGAACTGGGAATCGGAGTGCTGCGCTCGCTGCAGGCGACGACCAACGTGCAGCGACTCAATCGAAAACTCGGCCAACTCGGTCAGGCGCTGTACTACCCTCCGAACGTAAAAGGCTGGGACGGCGGGCGGGCCTGGATCAACTCGTCCACCCTGCTGGGCCGCTGCAACCTCGTACGCCAGACGCTCACCGCCAAGGAGACCCGCTTTCACGGGGGCAGCCTCGCCGCTGTCACCCAGAGCGCCGGGGTCGCCGGAGCCGAAGACACGATCGACTGGCTGCTGGAACTGCTGGTCGCGACGCCACCTCCGGACAGCGTCCGACAATCCCTCGTTGCTCAGGCAAAATCAGGTAAGGACAACGGCGATCAACGTCTTCTCACCCTGGTGCATTCCATCAGCGCGCTACCCGAATTTCAATTGAGCTAGACCGAACCGAATTCACCACATGAACACCTCGCGTCGAAAATTCCTCCAGACCACGGTCGGCTCCTCAGCCCTGCTGTCGATGTCCCCCGCCGCGCCGCAGTTTCTGCTTCAGACCTCGGCCGCAGCCGAAACGAAAAAGACCGCGGGCGGGAACATCTTGGTCGTGATCCAGCTATCCGGCGGCAATGACGGACTCAACACGGTCGTGCCGTATGCCAATGACATCTACAACGCCAATCGCTTCACGCTGCGCATCAATCCCGGACAGGTGCTGAAGATCAACGACGAAGTGGGATTTCATCCGGCCATGAGCGGATTCTCTGAGCTGCTGGAGGAGGGCAAGCTGTCGGTGCTCCAAGGAATCGGCTACCCAAATCCGAATCGCTCCCACTTCTCCTCGATGGATATCTGGCACACCGGCCATCACAACGAGAAGGACCGCTCCACCGGCTGGCTCGGCCGATATCTGGACCGGTCGGCCAGCGACGGAGGAGACGTGCCGGCCTTACATCTCGGCACCGATCAGCAGCCGCTCGCACTCGCGGGGGAACATGTCCAGGTTCCGACCGCAGCTTCGATGGAGGATTTCAAGCTGGACGTGGGTGGCGATTCCCACCTGCGGGGTGCGATCCGCAATCACGCCGAGATCGAACGGAAAGAAGCCGACAGCCTGCTGGGTTTCCTGCAGCAGAGCACCCTCGGTGCCTTCGCCTCCAGCCAGCGCGTCCAGGAGGCGCTGAGCAAATACCAGACTTCGACCGATTACCCCTCCTTCCCCCTGGCACGCCGCCTGCGGACGGTTGCCCAACTCATCGACGCCGAGATGAGCACGCCGATCTATTACCTCACCTTGGATGGATTCGACACCCATGCCAACCAGAGCAATGCCCACTCCAGCCTCCTCAGTCAGCTCAGTCAGTCCGTTGCCGCCTTCATCAAAGACCTGACCGAACACGGCCACGACCAGCGGGTGCTCGTGATGACCTTCAGCGAGTTCGGCCGCCGCCTGAAAGAGAACGCCAGCCAGGGAACGGATCACGGTGTCGCCGCCCCCATGTTCCTCGCCGGAGGGAAACTCAAACCCGGCCTCATCGGCAGACACCCCAGCCTCACCGACCTCGACAAAGGCGACCTGAAACACCACACCGATTTCCGCCAGGTCTACGCCGCCATCCTCGACGGATGGCTGCGCTTCGACAGCAAGACCGTCCTCGGCAAGGAATTCCAACCGGCAGCCGTGTTCAAAGGTTAGCAAGCTTGGCCCGATCCTGCTTTTTGGGGAATACGGATCAAGCTGCTGAGAGTCGCTCAGCTGACGTGACCCGCACCGGCCTCTGCGATGAACAGTTCAATCGTCTTGGCGTTACTTGGTGCCCGCCCGAACGACCAGCGTTGCTCATCAGAATGGTACGCGAATCGGGAATAGCTGGCACCCTCGTCCGGGGCGTAGACGTAGTTCCACGCACGGTGGCCGTAGATTACGATATGAGGACGCATGCGGATCTTCACCAGTTTCCATTCAGCGTGGGCATCGATGCTGCGTCCCCGGCGAGCGCGGTCAGCCATCAGTTCCTGAAACGCCGGTTGGCAATCGGGGACGTTTCCCTCTTCGATGGCCAGGTGATACGCCTCGACCATATGGACACAGCAGCGCCGTACATCACCGGTTTTGAGACGCGCGCGATAGTCGTTCCAGTTGGGGCAGTTGCAGGACTGATGCCACAGATCTACGGTAACTTCCTTCCCAATCTCAACGCATTCGATCACCACTGACCGGTCGATTTTCGGCAGTTTGAGTAGCTCGGTGCGAATGGAGTCCAGCGGCAGCGCCGGCTTGTCGTCGCGCTCGGGTGCGACCACGCGGACGTATTCCCGCTCAATCAGCTCAAGGTCCGTGTGAACCTCTTCCCGATCGGCTAGGGAGGGAATCCGCCCGTCAAACATTTCAGCAAGAATGGCGAGCAGCTGGTCGCCCGGCCAGCTGGTGCACGCGTCTTCGTGCTCATTCAGAAAGTAACCGAGATCCAGGAGTTCCTTGCCGGTGACTTCGCCGGAACCACCCAGCGCCCGGAGGCAGCGGATTGTTTCTTCATGGGGGAGCTCGCCTTCGGGCAGCCGCCAGAAGGTGGACAGATCGCTGGTGGGCGGTTCATTCAGTGCTTCAGTAGGAGCTGCCATGATGGTGACTTTCGTCGGCTCTGGGATGCGGCAAAAATATAGCACCTTTCACCCAGGAATCCACCTGACCCGGTTCCATTTTTGATCAGTGCCAAACCGACGGGATGAAACGGACCACTTACTTTGCGTTCGCCACCGGCAGTTCTGCCTGATGGCTCTCCAGATCACGTGCGAGCGGGTTCTGAGCGCCCCACCCTTTCCAGCCACTTCGCGACAAAATCACGCAACCGACTGCGCTCTTGATTGTCCAAGCCTTCCGGATCGAATCGATAGCGGTAGTGCAGGTCCAGAATCTCGGCCAACAGATCGGGTTGCACATCGTCCCGCTGCGTCAGCCGTTGATGCCATTCGATCAGGGATTCGCCGTTGTGGCGAACGAGTCCCATCGCCTGTAGCCGGATTTCCACAGCATAGAAGTCCGAGTCCAGGCCGTTACGTTCGAACACATATTCAATCTCGTCTCCGTTCAGCAAGATCCGTTTCCGACCTTTGCGAAAGAAAAGGCGATAGGTCAGCAAAGCAACGAGAGCGACCAACGCAATGAGCAGGTAATTCTGAACCGGCCCCAGATCGCCGTAGTAGCGGAAGCGAAGAAAGGCATGGGAAAAGCTCGCCCACTGGTCCGTCACCGGCTCCATCCATCCGGCACGACTCTCCTCGATCTCCACCCAACTGCCCGGCGTGGTATCCAGATCATGCCATTTGCCGTCGGTGGGCGACCAGTAGCGGATCCAGGCGTGAGCATGCCGTTCACGAACGACGTAATTGTGTCTTTCATCCTCTTCGATCAACGCCCAACCCAGGGCGTAACGTGCGGGCACGCCCGCGGTCTGCAGAAGGCCAACCGTGGCGGTGGCAAAGTATTCGCAATGCCCCGCGCGGTCTTTGAGAAAGCGGGCAATTCGGGATTCCTCCCCCCTACGAATGGGTTTGTCGTTGTAGATGCGATACTCGAATGATTCAAAATATTGGCTCACCCGTTTGACCGTTCGCTCCATTGATTCGCCGGAGCGAACTCCGATTTCTCGAAGAAGGTCATCATACAGCTGCCGGTCCTGCGGGGCCACACCGCTCGCCTCTCCATTCGGGCGCAACACTTCGTATTCCTCAGGATCGGCGTCCAAGGTCTTCGCATCGTTGTAGAGGGTTCGGTAGATGATAAACCCCGGCCCGCCCATGCCGCGCATCGTCCCCAAACCATTCACCTGCACGCTTTCCATGGGGAGATCCTCCACCAGATAACAGCCACTCGGTTTGGAGATATGATTGAAGCTGCCTGACATCGGAGCCTGAATCGTCATCTCCTGATCGACCACGTCGCGATCCGGCGACATCAGGCGCCAAGATTCGCCGTCAGGGAGTGGCTCCAGATCGACAAAATTCATTTTTTGCGTTTGCCAATTCCGTCCGTTGAATCGGCTGTACGTGGAATCACGAAGCAACCGCGGCGCACCGGGACCGGTCTCCACACGCATGACGATTCGCCCCGAACCTTTGGTCTCCCCGATGTCACCAATCTCAGTGTCGTGCATCCGGGAACTCCGACCGTTCACGACCTCCTGCAACCAATTCGCCAACTTCCCCTCCAATACCGCCGCGACTCGGGGCACCTGCGATTGGCCAATGTATCCGATCCAGCCGAGCAAGATCATCAATGCCGCCCAGGCCACGAACGGAAAACGACGGGACCGCAGCTGCCACAGACCACAGCCAACCAAGGCGACAAACGCGACGTAGTAGTAACGATGTCCCTGCGTGGTGAGGCTCGATGCGAAGATACAGATCGCAAAGTAGATATACCCAAAATTCATCCCTGGCCGCGCCTGCGGCTCCTTCCCAGCCTGCCGCATTCGTCGCCGGGCAAAATACGAATACGTGGTCACCGGGATCACCTCTTTCCCACCATAGGCCTGCGCCGCCATCATTGGAAAAACCAGCATCGGCCACCACTGGAAGAAGGTCACTGCCGCATTCGAGAACTGTCTGACTGATGAATACCGTTGGGTGAAATTGGTGGACTTGAGCAAGGACATGATCTCGTTGCCGGTATCGCGGCTCACAAAGCAATACATCGCCCCCAATGCCACCAAGGAAGTCGACAGGTCCCAGATGCGATTGTAATCAGTGAAGGTGAAGTCGATCCGTCGCGACACAAGTCGAGACGCTTCAATCATGGCCCCCAACAAGACACCAATCAGTGGCAGTCCGGTTTGCACCCCCCAGAAAACCAGCGTCACACCAATCAGCAATGGAGGAGTCGTCAGCATCAGGATTCCAGTTTTGCCAGGTCTTCCGCGATCCGGTCGGTGTTCAGACTGATCAGATTCGCCGGCTCATCCGCCAGCGGACCCGGTTCGAGATCTGCCTGATCGTCCGGTGATCGGACTACCAGCACGCGCACCGGTATGCGCATCTGACGCAATCGTTTCACGAGGAGTTGCCGCTCCTCATCCCAACTCAGAAACACACACAGGCAACCACTCAGTTCCCGCGCATGCCGCATCGCGAGGTTTTCCAGAACAGCAAATGACCGATCGAGACAGGCCTGAACTCCCGCCAGCACTTCCAACAGTTTCTCAATGTGACCCACCCCACGTCCCAGGGTGAACTTGAACGCCTGCGGCCCCACCACCATGAGATCCAACAACGTATCGCGATCCTTCAGCGTGCAGGCGAACGAGGCGGCAACGGACACCGCCTCCTCAAAAGCAGCGCCATAGGGTTGGTCCGTGAAGGTATCCAGGATCAGCCCATGCCGAACGAAGAACTCAGCCACAAACTCCTTCACGATCGGCCTTCCCGTCCGCGCCCAACTCGGCCAATGAATCTTCTTCATCGGATCACCGGGACGGTAGTCCCGGAGCGAAACAAACTCCTCGGATTCGCCAATGGATGACGCCAGGGACACTCCGCCTTGTTGATACTTCTCCGCCCCGGGCAACGCCAGCGGACTCACCGGATAACGCTTCGGAAGAATCAGGACCTGATCAGCACAATCCACTTTTACCAACGACCTAAACAGTCCGAACGGGTCCGGGCAGGCAACCGAAATCCGCTCCAATCGCAACATCCCGCGTCGTGTCGGAGTCATTCGCATCGGCACATCCGCGGTGTCTTGCGGGGCCAGATCCGAACAAGGGGATTCCTTCACATCAGCCCGCAACCGCTGATCGATCAGCCACATCCAGCGATAAAAAAGATAACGTCGATCCCACCAATTCCGGCTCTCCTCCTCTGGTTCCGCCACCAGCGCAAACTCCGGATACGATGGCCGTGGATCTGGCAAATCCTCTCCAATAAAAACGCCCCGTTGCGTTTTCTTCCGTTCATTCGTAACCGTCACCGTATAGACCAACTCACTCCCCACACTCCCGTAACGGGGCAATCGGCGGGACGCAGAGAACCGCGAACGCGAGGCGTAGGAAAGGAACGGAGCCAAGCCGAGCACCAGAGCAAGAAACACGATCCCCTGATAGGCCACATTGACACTGGGATCAACCGCCATCAATCCGAGCGCGAAGAACGCCACCATGAGGAACCAGCCATGCCACGTCACCCGGCGCTTCACACCATGGGAGACACCCGAGAACGCGTAGTAGTGCCACCAGAGGTAACGTTTAAAAAAACTCAGTTCCTGTTTTTTCGCCGAAGCAGGCATGCCATCACAGTTCCGCGCAATTCACCCGGTTCAAGCCGGCACGGGAACTTCCTTCACGACTCGTTCCACGATCGCCGCGCCGGTCGCACCGGAGAACTTCGCTTCCGAATCGATGACCAATCGGTGCGCCACCACCGGCACCGCCAGTTCCTTCACATGATCTGGCGTCACAAAATCTTTTCCGTCAAACAGAGCCAGTGCCTGCGCAATCTTCATCAGCGAAAGCGACGCCCGCGGACTCGCCCCCAGCTGAACCCCTTCAGCACCGCGAGTTTTCGCCACCAACTCAACGACGTAGTTCTTCAGTTCCTCCGTCACTCTCACCTGTTGCACCGCCTCCTTCAATGCGCAGGCTTCGGCCAACGTCACCGTGGATTCAAGCGTCTCCACCGGATGTCTGGATTGCTGAGCCGAGAGGATCGCCACCTCTTCGGCCTGCGTCACATAACCGAGACTGATCTGCATCGCGAAACGGTCCATCTGCGCTTCCGGCAACGGATACGTTCCCCTGAATTCAACGGGGTTTTGCGTGGCCAACACAAAGAAAAGATCCTCCAATTCCTTGCGATCTCCTTCCACGCTGACCTGCCCCTCCCCCATCGCCTCGAGCAACGCCGACTGGGTCCGCGGTGAAGCCCGGTTGATTTCATCGGCCAACAAGATGTTGGTAAAAACCGGCCCGGCCATAAAACGAAAAGACTGGTTCTTCTGATCAAAGACGGAAACTCCCAGAATATCTGACGGTAGCAGATCCGGTGTGAATTGAATCCGCTTGAAAGACGCATCGATCGACTTTGCCAAGGACTTCGCCAGGGTCGTCTTTCCCGTCCCCGGATAGTCTTCCAACAGCACATGGCCGCCACTCGCAAAGGCCGACAACAGCAACCGCAGGGTGCTGCGCTGACCATGAATCACTGTTTCGACATTGGTGAGGATCTTTTGAAAAACCTCCCTACCCGTTTCCAAATCTGCACTCATTTTTAATCCCCTATTTCTGCTTTGGCACAGGACATCCCGTGCTGTTTGCCAATGGTTTTGTGGAACCAATTCAAGATAGTTGCTTTGTTCTCAGGCACAAGTGCAATACTATCATCTGCTACCATTGTATTACCCCTTGGCATATCCAAACAACCGCATCGCGAACAAACGGCTACCCGTCTCTGCGGATTTCAATCGTTCCATCCACCGCTTCGTCGATCACATAAAAATCAGCGGGCGCTCCCGCCTCGAAACCACATTCGAACCCCATCAGTCCCGCCGCATTCGTCGACATAAAATCCCAGACCTCACGCCACGAACATCCCAACATTGTGGCCGCCCGTCGGATTCCGTCGATGGGACTTAACGCGGAACCCGCAAAGTTGGTCTGGCCGGGCATCCGCACCACCTTGTCCGCGCCGACCTCCAACTCGATCCTTCCCACGGTGTATCGTCCGGGCGGAGCCCCCGCAGCAGACATCGCGTCCGTCGTGTAATAGATATGCTCTCTCGGCATCGCCTTGTGAATCGTTCGAAACATTTGCGGAGAGACATGAATGCGGTCCGGGATCACGCCCGCAGTCAGTCCCTTCGTATCGAACACCCGACCGACGATATTGTCATGCCGATCCATCTGCTGCGGCATACCATTGGCCAGATGAGTGAACCCCGTCGCGCCAGCAACCACGGAGCGTTGCAATTCGTCAGCCGATGAATCCGAATGACCGATGCTCACCCGCATTCCCATCTCGCGCGCTTTCGGAATGAGATCAACCACGCCCCCACGCTCCGCCGCCATGGTCAGGAGAACCGGATCGTCTCCCGTGATCGACTTCAGTTCCTCAAGATGAGCGAGCGTCGGTTCACACATGACTTCCGGAGGATGCGCCCCGCGAAAGCCGAGCTCAGGAGAAAGGAATGGACCTTCAATATGCCACCCCACGATCGCCTGCTTGAGTTCCGGATTACCGTCCCGCAACTGCTTCGTTTGGCGTAGCCGCGCCATCAGGCGTGCCCAATCATCGGTGATCAATGTGAGCAACCAGCGCGAGCAACCGTCCTTGCTCAAACCGGCAGCGGCGCGGAGAAGCTGCTGCTCAGTCACTCCATCTCGCTGAAAATCGACGCCCGCATAGCCGTTGATCTGCAGATCAATCAACCCTGGAGCCAGCCAGAGCAGTGTCGATTCGCTGCACTCCTCGACTGATACGATCCGCCCCGCCTCGTGTCGAACAGCCAAGGTTCGTCCCGTGATATAGTGCCGTCCGATCGTTGTCTGTGAACTCATTCGTCTTACGCAATTCAAGCACTCAGGTTTCGAATCGACACCTCTTTTTTGGAACCCAACGGTTTAGCGGGCAATCACCCGGCAGAAACGCTCTGTCGTATTCGTGGAAAACGTTTCCACCAGCTGAAGAAGGCCATTGGTGAGCGCGAGATCGACAGGCAAGGCAGACCAACTTCCGGCACCAATTTCAGACGCAACCTGAACCACGAATTGCAGATTCCGATCGGGAGGAAGCGCCTGCTCCATCCCCCGCAAAACCGGGGAATTTTAATCGTCGTCAGTGGGAAAATCCAATTGTCGCGGTACAGAGCGTTTGCGGATTCCCGGTCGGACCCGAAACTTGTGGACGCGTTAAATCAGTGGTTGAAGGAACCTCGTTCACTCAGTTGCTACGGAGGCAAACCAGCCTCAGCTTCTCACCTTGGCAAGCAAGGTATCCAGGGCCGCCGCCAACACCTTGGCAGCGGCCGCAGTGCATTTTTGGAGTTTCATCATCTTCGAAATCAGGCGGGGACGTTTGGCCAACTCCAAGGCCAGCCTTCCAAATTGAATTCCACCTTTCGAATTCATCAGCTTGTTGAAATCGATGGGAAGATCTTCGTTGGCCGTATCCGAGATGACTCGAATGATGGCGACCGGAATAGATTCGGCATCGCAGACCGCTTTGATCGCACCTGATTCCATCTCCACCGCGTCACACCCAGTTTCACGAAACAGCTCGGACTTTTCGGACACGGTTGTCGCCACGCGTTTCGACGTATGAAACCGGCCCGACGCGATCGATGTCTCTGCGAAATGCGCAAGCACCTCCGCCGCCGAATCCGAGTCACCAATTACAGTCGCGCTGGCGTGATTCGGATTGAGCCCACCACAGAAGCCACAGCTCAACACCAAATCTGGTTTCCTGGTCTTCAAGGCAGCGCGGAACTTTTCCTCAGCCACGACGGCCCCCATGCCAGTCACAAGAATTCGAACATCCGGAATCTTCTTCTTCCGGAAATATCGGGCTTCTTCAGGAACGGCAAAGGTAACAAGGATATCCATCTGGATCTTTGTCTTCGATTTCAGATCCGACGGTCGGTCAGCAATTCGGAATAATGGGCAACTGCGCTGTTTTAATTCTTGCGAACGGCGCTACTTGGCGAAGGCGACGACTTCTTTGCCGTTCACGAACTTGATCGAGCCAGCCTCATCGCCGACGCAAATTTTCTGGTAGGTAGCCAGCGCCAGCAAGGGCCAGGCGTTTCGATACATGTCGTACTTGAGATAGAAAACCTGCGGGAATCCTGTGCCGGTAGTCTCATCCTCAGACCAGGAGCCATCCTCGTTCTGAGTTTCGACAAGGTGTTCAATGCCGCGTTTTAGCGCGGGAATATCGGGATCATCGAAAGCGCATAGTCCCATCACCGCCCACGCGGTTTGGGATGGAGTGCTCGGGCCCTGCGCTTTGTAAACCGGATCGTCATAGGTATTGCAGCGTTCGCCCCAGCCGCCGTCCTCGCGTTGGACCTTGATCAACCAATCCTTGCCCTTCTGCAGCCAGGACTCCTGCATATCCAGCTTCAAAGCGCGCATTCCGCGCAGCACCTGCCAGGTACCGTAGATGTAATTGACCCCCCACCGGCCGTACCAGGAACCGTCCTCTTCCTGCTGCGCTTTCACGTAGTCAAGGCCACGTTTGACGCGCGGGTGATCGGTCTTGTAACCCTCGTAACCAAGCAGCTCGAGAATCCGCGCCGTAATATCCGCGCACTCGGGATCGAGCATCGCGTTGTGATCCGCGAAGGGCACCTTCTCCAGGATGCCTTTGGTGCAATCTTTGTCGAACGCCGCCCAACCACCATCGCGACATTGGAATTCCATCATCCAGTTCAAGCCCCGCTTGAAGGACTCATCCCGGCGCTTCGGATCGTCGGTGGGAATCTGCCGCAGAGCCATGAGCACCATGGCGGTGTCATCCACATCCGGGTTCCACTTGTTGTTGAACTCAAATACCCAGCCGCTGGGTTCCACATCCACCGGGTTCTTGTGATACCAGTCACCCCGGAAGCGAATCTCATGATCGATCAGCCAATCGCAGCTCTTCTTGACCATGGGATGATCCTCAGAAACTCCGGATTCGCGGAGTGCGATTTCCACGATCGCAGTATCCCATACGGGAGAAAAACACGGTTCGATACGGAGATCGTCCTCGGTGTGATGTTCCAGCTTCCCGAGCTCATACGCAGCCTTTTTCACTTCGGGAGAATCGTCGGCGTAGCCGAGCGCCTTCAGCGCAATGAGCGCATTCAACATGGCCGGAAAAATTGCTGCCAGACCATCCGAACCTTCAAACCGCTCGATCATCCATTCCTCACAACGCTTCAACGCGCGACGACGGAAGGGGTGAAGTCCGGCCTTGGCCCAGAGTTCAGCAAATTTGTGCAACGAATCCAGATGGAGGAAAAAATTTCGCCAGGTGAACATCTCGGGATCACGCGGGAGACGGCAGTCCCGCTCGTGAAAACCCTCAGGATACAATTCATCCAAAGTCACCCCGCAGTTACGCGTGGGTTTGAAATGACTTATGATGGCGAGCGGGACGAGCATCGCACGGCTCCAGTTGCTCATATCCCAGAAGTTCACATGGAACCACTTTCCGATCATGAGAACCTCGGGTGGAACGGTCGGAACGTATTTCCAAGGCCACAAATCCAGCAGCGCCAGGTACTGCTTGGAGAAGGTGTTCATGCGCGGCACCCCTCCTAGATGGACGGCCATTTCCCGGGCCTTCAGCATGCGCGGATCAGTCGGACAAATTCCGGCCAACTTCAGTGCCAGATAGGCTTTCACGGTGGCGTTCACCTCCGCCGGTCCACCGTGGTAAATGTTCCAACCACCATCGTCCAATTGCATGGAACAGATGCGATTAACGGCCTTGCGCTGCCATTCCGGATCAATATCCCCCGCCCAGTGATGATAAGCGATCATGTCCGATGCAAGGGTCGAATCGACCATCAACTCTCCGACCCAGTAACCCTCGTCGTGGTAAATCGAAAAGAGGTAGTCCTGAGAACGTTTTACAGCCGCCGGAACATCATTCACCCCGTCGCGCTTCGTCTCCGAATCGTCAACCCGTTTAAACTGTGATGCTGATTCTTCACCTCGGACGCCCATCAGACGGAGTATCTGTTCAGATCAGTGAGAGCGTAAAGTGAATTGTTGAAAGGAAGACCTCAGGGTGAGTATTTGGGCTGATTCCCCAGTAATTACCGACATAGAAGCAAACGCGAGCGAGCCGTCTCCCGTCCGATAAACCTGCTCGCTGCTACCTGCGATCGAATCAACGATCTACTTCGCCCAAGACAATGTCCACGCTCCCCAGAATGATCACCACGTCCGCGATTTTCTGGCCAAGACACATGTCTTCCAGAATCGTCAGATTGATCAGGGAAGGTGGCCGGACGCGATAGCGGTAAGGCTTTGGGGTGCCATCACTGATGAGATAGAATCCGAGTTCGCCTTTCGGGGACTCGATCCGGCCGTAACACTCGCCGGGCTTGGGTTTGAACCCACGAATCTTCGTCTTTGGATTGATGATCGGGCCTTCCGGAATCTCGTCGATTGCCTGGTTCAGAATTTTGAGAGACTCGCGCATCTCCAAGACACGAAGCATGTAACGATCGTACACATCACCGTGATCGCCGAGCGGAACGCGGAAATCGAAGCGTTCGTAAATCCCATACTTATCGACCTTGCGGAGGTCATAGTTAACTCCGCTCGCCCGCAGCATTGGACCTGATATTGCCGCATTGACTGCGAGTTCCGAGCTGAGGACGCCGACCCCCTGCGTGCGCCCCAACAAGATTTCGTTGCCGGAAAGCAGATTCTCATACTCATCGAGAAACCGTGGGAAATCCGCAATCACACGTTTCGCCATCTCAATCCAGCCCTTTGGCAGATCACAGCGACAGCCGCCGAAGCGCATGTAATTGCACATCATCCGGGCCCCCGTCAGTTCTTCAATCAGATCGAGAATCTTCTCGCGTTCGCGAAACGCATACATCAGCGGCGTGCCCGAGGCGCCCATATCTTGAACCAGAAATCCGATCAGACAGGCGTGATTCAAAAGCCGGGTGAGTTCAGCGGTGATGACCCGGATGTATTCGGCGCGCTCCGGCACTTCGATTCCCGCAAGCTGTTCCACGCTCAACGCGTATGCCCAGTTGTTGGTCAGGGAACAGAAATAATCGAGCCGATCGGTGTAGGGCATCGAGCCAAGGTAGCTTGTGCCTTCCGCAATCTTTTCGTGATTGCGGTGAAGGTAGCCAAACACCGGCTTGAGCTTCACAACGGTCTCGCCATCCAGTGCCACGTTCATCCGGAACACGCCGTGGGTGGACGGGTGCTGTGGCCCCATGGACACCTCGAGAATGTCGCCATCGAGATGCGCCGGAGAATGCTCGGAAATCTCGAGTGTATCAGCCGGTGCCGTTGAAATCATCTCTGCCATCTAAGCTCTTCCCGTTGGATGAACGTCGGCGCGTTCCGCCACTTCGCCGTGGGGCGTCGGTTCGTATTCGTAATCGTCCGGATCGACGTAGTCCTTGCGCATCGGGTGCGCGGTGAACTCTTCCCACATGAGCAGGCGCCGGAGATCCGGGTGGCCGTCGAACACAATGCCGTATAGATCGAAAATTTCGCGCTCCTGAAAATCGCAACTCCGCCAAACGGGAGTCAATGAAGGCAACGTCACATCGTCCGTGCGATTTCCGGTCTTCAGCCGGATCACCAATGGTCCTTCGCGCTTCGCGATCGAATAAAGGTGATAGACCGCCTCCAGACACCCCGGGTGAATCACTTCCTTCTCTTCGACAATTTCCTTCTCTTCACCATCCACAACCTGAGTTGTGGTCTCCTTCACCAACTCCACCCGATCGGGATAGTCAACGCCAGTCGCGTTCGAGCAGTAATCAAACCCGGCATCTTTCAGAAGTCTCGCGACCGCAAATCCGCTGGCGGTATCAATGAACAGTGAATGCTGCGCGCAGGGGCTCGCATTCTCGACGATCTCCGCTACCGCCTCCGGCACGGCTGCAAGAATCTGATCACGAATTGAGTCAATAAATTCCACAACTGCCTCCTTCAAACAGTCGCCGGTTTCCAAACCCGGTCGTTGTAGGCGGGTTCCAAATCTTCCGCGCCGAATTCAGGCACCGGAAACTCGCTGGGTTCATCCTTCTGATAG
>JBLFYM010000120.1:0-17940 GCA_047608975.1 Limisphaerales bacterium
GGATTCCGGGAGCGACCAACGCGACCTTGAGTCTCACGAATGTACAACCGACGCTGATTGGCAACTACACGGTGGTGATCACCAACTCGATCGGGAGCGTGACCAGCAGTGTGGCTGCGCTGAGCATCCCCGGTGTGACGCCCGGCCTCTGGCAGGGCCTGGTGGCCTATTATCCGTTCAATGGCAACGCCAATGATGAGAGCCTCAACGGCAACCACGGCACGGTTGCCGGGGCTGCGTTGTCTGCGGACAGAGACGGACGCATGGACACGGCCTATCAGTTCGACGGTGTGGATGATCGAATCGAAATACCTGATAGCCCGGTGTTTGGAGCGGACGCCTTCACGCTCAGCCTCTGGTTTCGAGCCGCGGATTTACCGGATCCCAATCAACCAATCGATGCGGCCCGGATCCTGTTTGCCAAAGGGCAAAACAATCTGGAGATCCTCACTGGATCCAGTGTCAGCGGCGCTCGGGGCATCGCTTTTCTTCCACGATTTGTCGCTCATGGAACGGTGACCGACTGGCACGCTCCGGCGGACAGTTTTCAGACCAACGAATGGGTGCACGTGGCCGGTTCGTACGATCCGGCCGGCGGGAGCATTCAATTTTACGTGAATGGTCAAGCGGTGGCGCTTTCGGGTCCTGCCAGCATTCCTCAGGCGGCTGATTTGGCGGGAGCGGCCCGCATCGGCCAAAGGATGGACGGAACCTTTTCTTTCAAAGGCGGGATCGACGAAGTGAAATTCTACAACCGTGCGTTATCCTCGAATGAGGTGGGCCAGTTATATCTCAGCGAGGCGGCACGCCCCCCGGCGATCACCCAGCAACCGCAAAACCAGACGGTGGCTGCCGGGACGAATGTTGTTTTCAGTGTTACGGCTACGGGGACCGCCCCGCTGAGTTATCAGTGGCGAAAAGGTGGGGTGACGATTCCGGGAGCGACCAACGCGACTTGGAGCCTCACGAATGTGCAGGCAGCGTGGCTTGGGAGCTACACGGTGGTGATCACCAACTCGATCGGGAGCGTGACCAGCAGTGTGGCTACCCTGAGCATCCCCGGTGTGACGCCCGTGCAGAGTGCTCCAATTGTCACTGCGCAACCGCAGGGGCTGAGCACCGTGGCCCAATCACCGGCGACGCTGATGGTCGGCGTGGAGGGCACGGCTCCGTTCGCGTTTCAGTGGTTCAAAGACGGAGTTTCGTTGCCTGCACAAATGGGAATCAGTCTACAGTTCGTGAGCCTGAACACCTTTGACAGTGGCAATTACTCGGTGGTCGTTGCTAACCAGTATGGCTCGGCAACCAGCGCAGTCGCTCGATTGGAGGTAGAGGGCTTGGATCCGCAAGTCACGTGGTCTCTTCCTGTAACGTTTCGCTACGGACAAGCCTTGATCACCAATCAGTTGAATGTGCAGGCTGTACAACCGGGTGCGATCCAGTTTTCTGAAACCAATGGCACGGTCTTGCCCAGCGGACCTACTCCCATCCAACTTATCTTCACACCGGATAATTCCGCGCTCTATGCAACCGTTGTCCTAAGCAATACCCTCGACGTATTGCCCGCAACCCTGACGGCAACGGCCCGAAATAACGTTCGGCTGGTGGGTGAAAATAACCCTCCCTTGACCATCGACATTTCGGGCTTCGTCAATGGAGACTCCACAAACGTGCTCACGTCGTTTCCGGTGATGGCCACGATGGCCACGCCAGCCAGTCCGGCGGGTTCTTATCCCATCACCGTTACTGGTGGATCCGCGTCGAACTATGTGTTTGAGTATTTTGCAGGGGTCCTGATCGTTGGGGCAAACGAACCCTCGTTTTTGGCCCAACCAACGAATCAACACCCGTTGCCTGGAACTCAGACGGAATTCCGGCCTTTGGTGACGGGGAAACCACCCTTGTTTTTTCATTGGGTACACAACGGACATTCGTTGGTCGGTGAGACCAACGAAACCCTGATCATATCGTCTGTGGGCCTGAGCAATCTGGGTTGGTATGAGTTGATCGCATCCAACTCTTTTGGTGTCGCGACCAGCCAACGCGCGACAATTACCTTTTCGGGACGACCGGCGATCATCATCAATCCGGAAGATCAGTTCGCCGCAGTCGGCACCCGGTTTGAATACGAGGTCGTTCATTCGGGAACTCCGCCATTCAGTTTTTTGTGGACCCATAATCTCATGCAGCTGCCGATCAATGGACCGTCCTTGATTATCACCAATGCGCAGCCGAATCACGCGGGATTTTACCAGTTATCGATTGCCAACGGCGAGGGCTTCGCGCAGACGCGTTCTTTTCAGCTGACAATTGCGAATTCACCGCAAGTCTCCTATTCCGGTGGTGCATTGGTCGTAATCTACGAAAAGCCGATCAATATCCAGCCGGTCGCGCAGGGAGACACACCACTCCATTTTCGTTGGTATCGGGATGGGCAACTTCTGGCCGGACAAACAAATCTTCTGCTCTCGATACCAAGCGCGGCGCGGAATGATTCGGGGAATTATCTTGTTGAAGTGAGTAATCAAGTGGCGGTGGCAAGCGCTGATCTGATTCCGGTTCGGGTGATTGTACCGCAACGATTTGATCAACCAGCCCAGCTTGGGAATGGCGCATTTCGATTGAAATTCGGGAGCGAAGACAATATCAATGTGGGCGATGCTGAACTGAGCAACCTGATAATCGAAGCCTCACGCGACTTCACTAATTGGCGGGTAATTTCCAGCAATGGGGGCGGGATGACACGAACCAATGGGCAGCTTCGGTTCGATGACCCCGATCCCGGATCTCGCCGCTACTATCGAATAATTACCCGATAGTCAGAAGTTACATACGCCACCTCAGACGATCCATCGATTCGTTTGGCGCCGCACTATTGGAACGGCGTTTACACGGCTTTTGCGCTCGAAGGTGGATACGGGCACTGCCGCGTTTAAGCTCACCTTTATTTCACTAATCCCAGCCGCTGCGCTCGGAAACGAGCTGTTTACTCGTTACGACCCCACAGTCGTATTCTGGGGTGGTATGTTGACCGCGACCGTTTTCGGATTCTTGGGGTACGCCTACGTGAGGTGGACGTTTTGAAGGAAATACCGGTGAGTGGGTTCGAACCACCACTTCCGTAAGGAAACCAGATTTTGAATCTAGCGCGTCTGCCAATTCCGCCACACCGGCGTGTGGATAAATGATCCGGAGATCACTCAGGGCCGCGAAAACTACAACAAGCCGTTCCACCTGAGCAAGACCCCAATTCATCATTGCCGGAATTGCCTCCCCCCGCTGTACGCTTCCTCCCTGCGCTTAGTGGCAGTCGACTCGCATGAGTGCTCCACCCGAAATGAAGTGAATCCAGGCGGCGCTGACTTTGATTCCGTGGGGTGACAGTGCAGCGCGATAGGTCTGCAGTTGTCCGGAATACGTCAGCGCCTTGGCCTCCCGGTTTGCTTCCGTTCCACGAAAAGATTTGTGGTCGATCAAAACCCAGCCGGCTTCGGTTTCCAACAGGAGGTCGATGAAGCCGGTGACGGATTGACCGGCGTCGTTCGTGTGATGAAAGGGGACTTCCACCAGTGTTCTCTTTGGTTGAAATCTTCGTTCGATTTCCCGGCTGAAGCGGTCGGAGGAATCGATGAGATTCGGGGCGGTCAGGTTGTCTCCCAGACCGTGGTTGGTGATGAGGCGTCGGGCGACTTCGAGCCGATCGTCTTGGCCGGGGCTGAGCAGGTCGTAGGCGAGGAAGTTGTGGAGGGCATTGCCGAGAGCGGTGTCATCAACGGTGCCGGTCACGGGCAGTCGCTGGCCATACTCGGCCACTTCGACGACGCTTGCGGTGGAAACGGGTTCTGCGGCTGAGGGGACGCGGCTGGCCGGTTGTTTGGAGGTGGGGTCGGTGGCGCTCGGAAACCACTTCTGCCTGGCCGTGGTAGCTCCGGTCGTGCCGGAGCTTTCGGGGATGATGATCTTTTCCCGGCACGGAATGTTCATGCCACCGGGCAAATGGATCGTGCCGTCATCTGCTTGGAGCCAATCGGTACCGAGGGAGTCGAGCCACTTGTTTTGCAGTTTGTCGCCGGTAACCAAAATCAGTTGGTCACGGGCCCGGGTGATTCCGACATAGAGCAGTCGCAGGGCTTCGTTTTCTGCCCGGGCCTGAATACGCCGGACGGGCTCGCTGTTCCGGATCGTTTCCAGATGACCGAAATCCTTGGATGTCAGATTGAAGGGGGAGGGCCAGAAGTGGAGGGTCCGATTGGCCAATGGCTCCTCAAAATCAACGGTGCCATCACCGGTGGGAACAACCTGCACGTTTGGCCATTCGTCACGAACGGTGGAGTCGAGTTGGGTGCAGATGACGATGGGCCATTCAAGTCCTTTGGCGGCATGGTAGGTGGCGATCTGCACGGCGTCCGGACTTGGGTCGGCCGCCTGGTTGTCGGCCTGGTCATCGTTGAGCTGGGCGCACCAGCTGAGGAAACCGCCAACCGTGGCGGGAAGATAGCTGGAGTGGCAGGATTCCTCGTATTGCCGGCAGAGCCCTCGCAGGGCTTCGAGATTGGCGCGACGTTGAGCGGCGCGAACGGGATCGGGCCCCCACTGACTCACGGTTTCCCAGATCTGGCCCACGGTCATGGCGCGATCGAGGATGGCACTGGGAGAATCGATTGACGTGCGCCCCCGCTCTGCGAAGAGGGCCGGCAACACTTCATTGGCGGAGTCGCCCGCCAGTCCCCACTCATCACGCGCGCCTTTTTCCAAGCTCTGCACGTAGGCGATACGGTCGGCAAGCACCTGTTCCAAAGGTTGCCCCAAGCCCAATGACAGAACTTCGGCGCGGGCGAGGGTGTCCTGTTGATCGGTGATCATGCGAACACCGGCCAGTGCGAGTGAGACTTCCGGAGTGTCCATCAATCCGGGGGCGGAGAGGCTGACCGCGATGCCGCGTTTGCTCAGGGCCTGGGCGATCTCTTTGCCGAAGTCTTTTTTGCGGCACAAGATGGCGATGTCGCCGGGTTGGATTTCCCGGAGTTGTTCGTCTTGGCCTTCCGTGCCCTTGATGCCCACCTGCTGGCGGGGACGAGCGGAAAGGATTTCGGAAACCCGTTGGGCGATGGCTTCAACAATGGTTCCCTTGTTGACCTTCTTGGGTTCGCCTGTGCCGGTGGTTTCCCCCGTGCTCGCGTGCAAGAACTCAATCGGCGGATGCTCACGTTCAACGAGTAGGCGGACCGGATCCAGTTTCACGTCCTCTGGTGTCGCACCGATGGAATCCTCGAATGGTTTGGCGAAGAGTTCGTTGGTCAGGTGTACCAGCTCGGGGACGGAACGCCATGATTGTGCGAGGGTTTGGCCGAGCCGATTTTCCTCGCGAAGCCGACGGACGGCGCCGTCCACCAGTTGCGGATCGCTGCCCCGAAAGCCATAGATGGATTGCTTCACGTCCCCCACCCAGAGCGTCTGGTTGGCGCATTCGGCCAGTTGGAGAAACAGTGCCATCTGCAGTGGGCTGGTGTCCTGGAATTCATCCACGACCAGCAGCTGAATTTGTGCGGCGCAGGTGGTGCGAACATCTTCCTGATCTCGCAGCAGGTGATAGGTCAAATGTTCAAGGTCGGAGTAATCAACCAGTCCGCGTTCCTGTTTATGGGCTTGGAAACGGGCCAGCGTTTCCTGAGCCAGTCCAAAGAGGATGTTGAGGTAGTCGCGGATGTCCGATTGGTAGCGCGGATGCGCCGGATAGTGCGCAGCGATCTCGTTGAGTTCTGCGACGAGATCCTCGCTCTTCTTCCCCACGGTCACCTTGCTGAGATGAATCCATGCCGACCATGGCAGAATACCGCCTTCGGCCTGATCGCGCAGGCGCTCCAGATCGCGGATCGCAGCGGTCGTTTTCTTGGTCGGGTCGCCATCTGCCGGCAGGCTGGTGATCGTGGCGCTTAGTGTTGCCAGTAGACCGGCGTCAAGTTCGGCTTCGGCTGGCGCTCCGCCCAGGGCCAGGTATTCATCAGCGGTCCGCTCGGCCATTTCAGGCAAATCTTCGAGCGAGAAGTCGTTGGCCCGAATCTGCGCCAATACCGCGTGCAGCTGACGATGCCAGTACAGAGACTTTGTCCGGCTGTCGCGCTGATCCAAAAGCTCGGACAGTTCTTGCAACCGGTCGGTGGTCTCTTGCGTCGCTGCCAGGTCGGCGATCTGATTCATCGCGATGACGGCGTTGTTTTCATCGATCACGTCAAGTTGTGGCGAAATCCCGGCGGCAAAGGCATGCCGTTGAAGGATGCGTGAGCAGACCCTGTGGACGGTTCCAATCAGAGCCTCGTCCATGCGGGCGGCGAGGTCCGGACGCCCCTGTTCGAAGAGGTTGCTTCGAATGCGTTGCCGCAACTCGTTCGCGGCCTTCTTCGTGTAGGTGGTCGCGATGAGGCCGGAAGGTTCGCAGTCGCCGTTCAAGAGCGCTTCCCCGATGCGGCGGGTGACGGTGTAGGTCTTGCCGGATCCTGCCCCGGCGCCAATGTATTCGATATTCATGCCTCCTCCTTCCACCCGGCCAACTTCATATGATCGGAATATTTGCCGTCGTTTTCCACCGGCCCCCAGGCATCGTGCGGCGGCCTGGAATCCTCGGTGGCTTCAGTTCCTGTGAAGGTCACTTCCAGCCGTCGGGCATCCAGTTGTTCCCGTCGCCATTTCCAGATGTCGAGAAAGTCGTTCCAGCAGGCTTTCATGCTCGGTGTGCCGAATTCCCCCGGGTCCACGGGGCGGACATCGAAGAACTGGCCGTCGCCGGTGATCCACGCCCGTCTGGTAAGGATGTAGAAGGCGGACTTTGGTGGTGGATCCAGTTTGCCGTTGCTCATCAGGTAGCCGTAGACGGCGAGCTGCAAGGCGGTGTTGTTGCGCACTTCGGGTTCGCGGCCGTTGTGCCCACCGAATTTCAGATCCACGACCACCGACTCGCCGGATCCTGATTCGTAGCAAAGGTCCACGTCGCCCCGCAGCACGCCCGTTCCGAATTCTAGCGGATCCGGTTTGTGGTCGGAGACAATGTTCCTCGCGTCGTGTCGCCGCAGCATTTGGATCAGGCTCAACAAAGTGCGGCGGGCCATACTGCGCAGGCCGGACGCGTCGCTCTGATGCCCCGGCAACAGGAGCATGGCACCTTCGTGCCGCAGGAGTGTCGGCCAATGCCTATCGATCCATTCGTCCAACTGTTCCTCGGAGGATTCCTGCCAGGCGAAGCCAGGCTCGGATACCGGGAACATGATTTCCACCAGCCGGTGAACCAGTTGCCCCTGCAGCCGGGCATCCACCGCGAGCCGGCTGTTTGCCAGTGTGCCAAGGGTGAGTCTCGCGGTGTACTTGCAGACCCATTCGAAGGGCGAATAGATCAGGGTCTTCAGACTGGAAAAAGATTCGCGCTCGCGTTGTGGAATGGCAATTTGTTCGGGCAATTGCAGCCATCGCTGGAGGCGGGGCAGAGAGCGACCGTCCAATTCATCCAGTCTCAATGCTTGGTCGTCGCTCGGGTGCGTCAGGCGCTCATCCACGTTCAGCGGAACGGGTTTTGTTTCCCCGTGCCTTACTGCGGCCAGCAATCGCGTCCATAAGGGATGTTCCGGTATCTCCTCGCCCTCACGTTGGGCGGCCTTGCAGAGAATCAGTCTGTTGCGGGCTGCAAGGATGGGGCGCATTTGGCGGTCCGCCGATTGCCGGGCCAAGGATTCGGCACTGGGAGGTTGGATGTTGCGGCGGTCGAGGGCGGCGAGTTCAGCGGGTGTCCATGGCTGCGTTGGCGGTGCAGCCGGTTCGGCGAAATTCCACCATACTACCGTATCGACGGGTTTAACGAATCCGCTGATCGGCAGGACCGGTGTATGGCCCAGCTCAGCCGGACCGTCGGCGGTGCTGACACCGCTGCCTGTCAGTTGCCATAGCAATCGCTCCCCCCCGGCGCGGGTGACGGCAGGCTGCTCCCTGATGATGCCGGCGAACTCACGGGCCAATGCCCGGAGGTGATGGAACATCGGGGCGGCCTGCTCGGCCGTCTGCGCCCGTTGGTTGGCCCAGTGTCCCAGCCGCTCCGCGACTTCAGCGAGAACGGTGGACTCCGCTCCGGTTGGATTGAGGGTGGGCGGCGACAGCCAGTCCCGCAGATCGTCGTCGATCCGGCCGAGGTTTTTTTCGCGGAGATCCGGTTCGTCCGCGTGGCGCTCGGAAAAGAATATCCGGGTCTTTTCGATCGCCTGATTCCAGGCAGTGCCGCCCATTCCCGGTTCTTCAATCACCGCCGCCGCAAGCCCGTTGCGAAGCTTGCGGCTCACCGGGCATTCCGGATGCACCAGGAAATCCAACAGGCGTTGTGGGTCAAAAGGCAGCCATTGCAGTTGCATTACCAAATTCAAGAGCTGGGGGATCGATCGGGCCCGTGACTTCGTGGCCGCACCGCACGTGGGTTCGTCCAATTGCTTCAGCGCTTCGTCCACCAGCTGCAGGTTGTCGCCTTCAACAAGGGTCGAGGGTTCTCCGGAACTCGCGATGCGCTGCGCCGCCGCGTGGGCGAGCACGGCTTCCGAATACGCGGTGACAAATTCGATCGAACCGTCGCCCGTGAAATTAAATTCGGGCTGATCCTCCAAGAGTGCCTTTTGAAACCGTGCCAGGTCCGAATCGCCGACCGGTTCGAATACGGGCGGGGCAAAGTCAGGAACCAGTCTGGCCAGCAATACCTTCCACATGAAGGGCAGCCATTCCTCCGGATCGACGACGCGCAATTCATCCACCCCGGCGTTGCTGCTGGTATTCTGATTGGTAACCTGTCGGATGCGTTCGCCCTCGCTGCATTTGAATTTGGAATCAAAGTAGGTCTCCACCTGACGCAGGCAATCGATGCGCTCGCAGCCCAAGTCGATTTCATCGACCTCCATTCCGTGCATCAGCAGATCATCGCGCCAGCCCAGCAGAGTTTCCGCCACCGCGAACGGATCTTGTCCGAACGATTCGGCATAGAACGCGGCGCCCGACTGGAGCCGCCGTTCCAAGGCCTTTCGGTACGCGGCAATGCGCTGCGTCTGACTGGGGCGCTCGGCGGTGAGTCCCAGTCGCTGTTCGAGGATTTCGAGGAATACCGGCGGGCTGCACGCCAATTCGTTGAACACGTTCTGGCCGCGCAGGTGGGTCGAACTAATTCCAGTGCCCAATGTGATCTTCATTGTCGTTTCTCCGGTTGGGGGATTTGTCCAGGTTTGATCCCTTGGCAAGCAGGTGATCCGGTTCGTTGCATCGATTCGTATGGAATGCACATGTCATCACGTTGAATGCCGAGCCGGGTGGTGGTGCTCATTTCAGTTACCCTTGCACAGAAACAAGTGAGCCCGCCTGCGCGGTCTTGTTGAGCAGGATGGCGTGCTCGATTTTGCCCTCGAAGGCGTCGTCATGGGAAACGAGCAGCAGTTGTTCGAGATTGGCTGCGGCTTGAGCCTCAATAATGGCGTCGGCGAGCTTTTGCCGGCTATCGGCATCCACGCCGTAGGTAGGTTCGTCAAAGATGCAAAAACGCAGACCTCCAAACTCCTCAATCATGGCGAGCGTCAAAGCCAAGGCCAGCTTGGTCTGTTCCCCGCCGGACAGCATGGCAAAGCGTCGGTCCCCAGGGACAATCCGGACACTGTATTGCTTGGCATCCCAGGCCAGCTCAATCGGATCGGGGTTGATCTGATTGAAGAGGATCTGTGCCCGTCCGGCGATCCGATCACAGAGATGTTGGGCCACCGTGGGAGCCGCGTTTTGCAGCACTTTGCGAGCAAGGTCAGTGATTTCAATGGCGGCGTCCAGACGACGAATCTCACCTTCTACTTCAGCAAGTTCCTTACTCGCAGTCTTCCATTCTTCGAAGCGTTTGTCCGCCTGGGTCTTGGCTTCCTTTGCGTGCTTGAGCTTTTCCACCATCGTCGCCACAGCGATGCTCTTGGCCTCGTAATCCTCGACGGCCTTTCGCAGTGCTTCCGGGTCAAAAGCCTGGTCGGCTGCGGTGAACTTTTGTTCCTCCGATTTCAGCTTTTCGTCCGCTGCTTGGCGTTTTGTTTCAGCGTCGGCGACGGACTGCCTGCGATCCTCCAATGCGCCAGCCAGCCCCTTGGCCTGAAGGTGTTTCTCATGAGCTGTACGATGGGTGTCCAGTCGCTCGCGTTGCGCCGTCAGGTCATTGTCCAAAGAGGCGTGGGCCTTCAGTTGCTGGTCAAGGGCCTCGACCGTCTTTCGCGATTCCGCAGCTTCGCCGTCCAGTTTCTGGGCATTGACCAGCTTGGCTTGCGCGTCCTCGGCGAGGTGTTTCACCTCTTTCGCAAGACCGTCCTTCAGCTCCTGAAGCTGCTCCAGGTTTTGCTCGGCGCGATTCCGTTCCTGAACCGCTTTCTGCTGGCTCGCTTCGCGTTCTCCAAAAAATTCATCCACCCGTTGCCACCATTCGTCTGCCTTGTCGGTGAACTCCGTTGCCGACTCCTGCAGTCGGGCAACGTCCTCTGGTCTGATTGCTTCCGGCACCGAGAGGGCACCCGGCAGTGAATCAATTCGTTCATCCCAGGGCCGCAACTTTCCGACCGCATCCGTGATCTCCTGCGGTAAGAGAGCTTGAAGTTCCTCCCCCAGGTCCAGTGATTCGGCAGCCAGTGATTCCTGCTTCGGCGGCAACTGCGCCCGCGCCTCCTTCAAGGTATCAAACGTCTTGCTCGCCTCCTCTGCCGCCTGCTCGCAGTCGGCCAGGAGCTTCGCTCCATCCGTGATCTCCTGCTCCATCGCCGACAAATCGGACTGCACCTTTTGGGCATCAAACTGCTGGCAGCTCTCTTTCAGGAAGGGGCAGACACCACCGGCGATCTGGTCCAATTGCCCCTTGAGCGTCGTCTGGCGTTCGCGGGTTTTTGTCAGTTTCGTGTTCGCGTTTTTCAGGCTTGCCGTTGCCTGTTCATTCGCTTCCTCCGCTGCTTTGAGAGACTCCGGTTTCCAGGCCGAGACTTCCCTGTGCAGGCGGGCGATAGCATGTGCGTCCTCGCGTATTCGTTTTGTGATGCCGGGCAGGCTTGAGATCCATATCTGTAGCTCGGAGTGGAGCTGATCAGCCGCCGAAAATGATTTCGCGGCGTTTTCAGAAGTGAGTTTGGAGTTGGAAAGCCTGGTATCTAATGCGGCCAGTTCACGGTCCTTCTTCTCAAGTTCCGTTGACTTCTCTTTTTGCTGCCTGGTGAAGGTCTCGGATTGGGAGCGGGCCGCGTCAGCGCCGGCTTGGTGTCCCTTCCGTTCGGTCTCAGCGGCGCTTCGCCGGTCCTTCAACCCGTCGCGCGCAACGCGCTTCTTTTCCAGTTCGGTCACCTGCTTCTCGGCCTCCACATAGGTCTCATGGGCAGGGAGGGTCGCCTTCGCAATCGCAACCGCACTCTCGGACTCGGCGAACCGTTCCTTTGCCGTGGTGTGTTGATTGGTCGCCAACCGCAGTTCGTTCTTCGCGTCATTGCGATGCCTCTCGGTATCGGTGTGCGCCTGCCTGAGTTTTTCTTGCTCCTCCTTGCTGACCTTGGCTCCTGCGCGACCTTTTCTGGCAGTCTCTGAATCACCCAGCTGCTGTTTGATCGTCGCTTCGGCCAGCCCGAGCATCTCCTTGCTGTCAGCCCGATCCGTGATCTTCTGGTCGATGCCGGCCTTGCGTTCGCGCGCTTCCCCGAGTCGTCCGTTGAACTGGTCTTTCGCCGGTTTCAGCCGGTCGTGGCATTCCTTGAAGATTGCGACATCAAACAGGGGTTCGAAGAATCGTCGGGCCTCCGCTCCCTTGGAATCGAACGGTCGCGTCAGGCGGCCTTGCTTGACGCCCACCAGTTTCGTGAAAACCTCGGTCAGATTCTTGCCCGTTGGAAAGCCCAACAGTTGGCAGAGGAAATTTTCAACTTCCTTGTCGCCCTCCGCACTGATGCTTTCATCCGCGAGGTCGATCACCTTCGTCCGTCGCTTGCTGGCTTTGCCGACCCCGCGTTCAATCCGATGGACGATCCCGTGATGCTCAAAGGTGACATCGATCTCACCTTCTTTCGTGCCGTTGCGGAGGAAGTAGGTATCGACGGCAAAGTTTTCGGCGAAGTCGGGCTGGGCCAAAAAGAGGGCATAGCCGATGGCCTCGATCAGGCTTGATTTGCCATGGCCATTGCGCCCGGCAATCCGGTTCACACCGGGTTCAAACGCGACGGTGATTCCCTCGTCGGCTGCTCCGGTGCCGTACGACTTGATGTTCTTCAACCGGACGGAACGAATGATCATTCGAACACCTCCAGTGCGTCCGTTTCGTCTGGCGCCGCGGCTTGAGCTTCAACCTTGGCCTGAACCACTCGCTCCACCAGCGGGCTCAGAGAAATCTGTTCAGCCAACCGGTCGGCCGATTGCTCATGAAACACGCTTTCCTTCAATTCGAAGAACAGTTCGGCGAAGTTCTGCCGGTCCTCTTCAAGTCCCCAGAGGTTTTCATCTTCGAGCAGATTGCCCAAGGCCGAGCGTTCGAGATCCTCGCGTGAAATGCCGTCGGTGAGATTCTCAGCGCCCGCGTCGTTCGCGCTGCCAAGATTGAGCTTGGTGGTGTCGAGGGCAACGGCGAACACCCCGGTTTTCCCGGCGATTTCAACAGCTGCCAAGCTTGGGTCCAGGGCGATGCGATTGAGATTGAGGGTTCCGGTCAAGCGGAGATCAACAATGGCGTCCGGTGCCGGATTGAGCGGCTTGATTGCCTTGCACGCCGCATCCACGAATGCCTCAACGCCCCGTTTGATCTTGTTGCCAAAAGGTGAACAATCGAGCTCCAGACGATGACAGGGCCGCCGGGAATTGCTGCGCACATCGAGCGAAACCAAGGGTGTATCCAGTTTGGGATCGATCTCGACGACGGCATACCCCCTTCCTTCGTCCTCGCCCTTAGAGTTGACGCCGTAACGAGCTTCGTTCAGGTCGCAGTTTTCAGGAGAACCGGGATTGCAGGCCCAGTCGTCGTGCTGCATCGGTTTGTGGATGTGTCCCAAGGCGAGGTAGCAGGTCTTTTCCCGTAATTGTTGGAGATCAGCGGTGGAAAATCCGCCGCCCTCACCGACGAAGTAATCGGGGCCCGCGTGCAGGAGCAATACGTTGGTCACCTCGGCATCCATCGCCGTCACGATTTGCCGAACCTTGTTGGGAGTGGCCGCGCCCAGGTAGCCGGCACCGACAAAACGAATTCCGCCGAACTCGATCCAGGCCCCCGTTTTCGATTCTGGATCCCATTTCTCGAGGATCGCGCCGTCCGGGCCAAAACGGGGTTGGAGAAGGATCAAATGGTCCTCCTCGGCCAGGTGGTGTACCCAGGTCGGCTGTTCGGAGTGAACGAATGCCTTGTCGTGATTGCCTTCAATGGCTACCACCGGGATGCCCGCCTCCTTCAGTCGGCGAAGGATCGTCAGCGCCTGCCCCAGGTGTGGCGGTTCAACCTGCGGACGATCAAACAGATCACCTGCCAACAAAAACAGGTCGGCTTCATCAGCGATTGCCCGGCTGACGATTTGATCGAAGGCGGTGGCGAAATCGCCGTCCGGCAGACGCCCGTCAAGACGCCGCCGGCCCAAATGTATGTCTGCTGCGTGGTAGAGTTTCATCCTATCCTTGTTGCGAGACGTTGATACAGTCGTTCGGCCAATGACACAATCTCCGCCTTCAGGGCCAGTTTCGCCCTTCCGAAGCGAACTCTTCTGCCACCGGACACCTTCCCGAACTCGTCGAGCATGAGCGCGCCCGGGGCGATGGCCCTGGCAGTGAGTGACTTGCCGGTGTGGGGGGATACCGACAATGAGCAATCCCATCGGGCCGTCCATCATCGATGGCAGCGTTGCAGTATTATCGGTTCGGTTCCAACCGGCGGTAGGGGCTGGATAGAGTGAGTGCCAATTCGTTCTCGGTGTGGGTGTGTAGCGATAAAAAGTCGATGCGCTCGGGGGTGGATTCGAGGGTGATGGTGGTCGCAAATGTTCCGCGGCCGGTTTTTCGGAGCGGCGCGGAGTCCCACTTGTCGTATTCGAACGGGAGGGTGTAGGGCTGGCTGCGATCGAGATTCCACCAAAGGGCGTTCGCCTGTGGTTCGCTGCCATCCGGGAAGGTGACCGTTACCTGTAGTGAACGTGATTTTGAGTTCCAATTTTCCGAGAGGATCGGTGTCACAATGAGTTTGCGATGACCGAAGAAGTGATGCCGGGCGAAGCTCAGAAAATTGGCCTGCGTTTCCGGCAGCAACGGCACGCGGCGGGTGAACCCGGCCGTCGCTGGTCCGCCGTGCTGACCACCCGGAATGATGCAGATGGGAAAAGCAGGGAACCGGCTGCCCAGTTCGCGAAGGTCGGGAGTCACGCTGTCGTTGGAGCCGACGTTATAGAACATTTCGAGACCACGTTTTTTGAGTGCCGAAAGCACGTCGGTGACGCGGCCGGCATCCCAGACGCGATCAGTAATCGTGTCGATATCGTGCTTTGTCCAGCCCGCCGCCCGGGCCTGTTTCAAGGTGACGCGATTGGCGACTCTACGCTCCGCGCGTTCCCTGAGGGCGTTCTCCACGCCCGCTTCGAGTCCAAGTTTTCCAGCCTTCAGATCGGCGTAGAATTGTCTGTCGATTTGGGCGAGCTCGCGCGGCTCCGTGCCGATCACATAGGCGGCGGTGCCTGGATTGCCGATCGGTGGGGCGACCACGGGCAGGACAGCCGTGAATCGCTCATCATGAATTCCGGCGACGGCGGCCGCAACGCCCCGTTTTGATCCGCCGGTGGTGAGTACTTTGCGCGGTTGAAAATGGCCGGGTTCGGTCAGTGCCGCAGTGAGGGCGCGCATCTGACTCAGGCCCCAGATCCACGCCGCAGTGTAGCGCGGATTCTTGGTGGCGAGCAGTTGCTCACGCATGCCGACATGCAGTTGGCCCTCCGGTTCCATCGCGTCGATGGTGCCCATCCCAATCAAAACCACCCCGACTCCGAATTCCTTGAGGAGCGTGAGCTGACCGCGCGTCGGCGCCGTGGCGCGAAGGCGAAGCGGCTGATTGGCAATCACGACGTTCTGACAAGGCTGGCCGTTTGCCGGTGTGTTCAGGGTCAGGGGCAATCGCACCTTCTGGCCGGGCCACCATTCGCACAGGGTGATCTCGATCAGCTTCTGAAGGATCGCCGGGTCTTTTGCTGGTTTCCAATCCTGAAGCACCTTGATTTCGAGTGTCGACGGATCGCGTACTGCCTGCATGTCAAACAAGGGTGCGGAGCCGTTGGCGATCGATATCGTGAGAAACGTCAGGCAGGTGATGGTGCGCAAGTGGAATGCTTTCATGAAATGGTTCTGTTCCGGGAGTCACTTCTCGTTTCCGGGCTCCGTCAGCAGCTTGCTGCCAACCAGCCATTCCCGAAATCGCTGAGGCCAGGCATTGGCGGCGCCCGCTTTGCCGGGCCGATAGCCGAATCCATGACCCGCGTTGGAGTAGATGTGCATTTCGGCCGGCACACCGGCGGCGTGGTATTTCAGATAGACCTCTGCCATGCCGCGAGAGATGTCGGTCCGATCCTTGAAACCATAGGCGATGAACGCGGGAGGCATCCCTTTGCGGACGGTGAAGGTATCTGATTTTCCGGGGTAGATCAGTCCCTGGAAATCTGGCCGGCTTCCTTGCCTTTCGATCTTGTCTTCCGATTCCGGATTGCCTGGGTCGGAGTGCATTGCCGCATACGCTGCCAGCTCGCCACCGGCAGAGAATCCCAATATCCCCAGACGATCCGGACGAACGCCCCAGGCCTTTGCCCGGCTTCGAACGAGCCGGATCGCCCGGCGGGTATCCGCCATGGCGTGCTCCTCGATCGTGTAATCCGAATCGGCTTCACGGGCCAGTCGGTATTTCAGCAGAAACGCCGCGATGCCATGCTGGGCGAACCATTCGGCCAGGGCATAGCCTTCATGGCCGAGGCAGAGTACGCGATGACCACCACCGGGTGCGATGATCACTGCGGTCCCGGTGGTCGCGGCTGCATCTGGAAGGAACGGCGTGATGCTGGGCTGATGGATATTGGAGACGTTGTGCCGTCCGGAACTGTTGGCGTCCACCTTCTCCGATTCAGCAGCCCGCGCTTCGGAGCCCGGTGCGCCATTTGGCCAGAGCAGAGTTTCTGCCAGCGGGTCGGCGGCGCTCTCCCGGTGAATCAGGAGGCAAAGGGCCAATCCGACGAAGAATACGACGGGGCGGGAAGAACGGGTTGGGAAAGGTATCGCGTTCATGAATCAGGCCGGGACTCTGCCATGATCCAAAAGCGCGCGGCGAGCATCTCCTGTCTGGAGATGTCGTGTGTGAACAGTGTCGAAACGATGCTCAGATGCGAGCCGCGCGCTTAGGCGGGCTGGCCTTCTTCGAAGTGTCCGAACGCGCGGAACTTTTCGTAACGCTTTTTCAGGCGGGTTTCCGAATCCATCGCGCTGACTTCATCCATGTGGCTGGTCAGCACTTTCGAGACTTCATTCGCGGTCGTCTCCGCGTCGCGATGAGCCCCCCCGAGCGGTTCCTTGATGATCTCGTCCACCAGGCCGAGTTCCTTGAGATGATTCGCGGTAATCTTGAGCGCTTCGGCCGCTTTGGGGGCGGCGCTCCGATCTTTCCAGAGAATCGCTGCGCAACCCTCCGGACTGATGACGGAGTAATACGCATTTTCCAGGATCAATACCCGGTCACACAGGCCGATTCCAAGCGCGCCGCCCGAACCACCTTCCCCGATGACAACGCCGATGATCGGCACATCGAGCAGCGTCATTTCGCGAAGGTTCACTGCGATTGCCTCGGCGATGTGGCGCTCTTCGGCACCGACCCCCGGATAGGCTCCGGCGGTGTCGATCAGGGTCACCACGGGTAGGCCAAATTTGTCTGCCATCTTCATCAGCCGCAGCGCCTTGCGATACCCCTCGGGATGCGCGGAACCGAAATTGCGAAGGATATTCTCTTTCGTGTCGCGACCCTTCTGGGTACCGATCACCATCACCCGTCGGTCGCCGAGCATGGCAAACCCACCGACCACAGCGCGGTCGTCGGCATAAAGACGATCACCGTGGAGTTCGGTGAAATCGCTGAAGACGCTCTGACAATAATCGAGGCTGAACGGCCGCTGGGGATGGCGGGCCAGTTGGACCCGCTGCCAGGGTTCAAGGTTCAGGTAGATCTCGCGTCGGGTTTCGGCAATCTTCTCCTCGATGCGTAGGACCTCGTCAGCGAAACTGATCGCCAGGTCATTGCTGTCCTGATGTTTCTTCAGTTCATCGAGTTTTCGCTGGAGTTCGATGATCGGTTTTTCAAATTCAAGCGGATGCTTCATGAGTGCGGGAAATAGCTTCGCAAAGAGCCAATACGCTGCCAGCGGCCGGAGGAAAACTCAACCGAAAATGGAGATCTGTCGGCGACGGTTCAAAAGTGACTTTCTCTCTCCAACCTTTGTTCACTTTTGTACCGGCCCCGACAGGAACTAAATGGCCGCGCTCCATGGGATTCCTCCAAACCATTGAACAGTTCCACCAAACACGAAAAATTCATCAGTCCCCCCTTGGGCGTGATTTTAAATGTGTGAGGCACCCTGAGAACCGTAACGCGGTTCAACTCCGAAGCCCAGTGTCGCGAAGCACACGCTGGGTTACCGCATGGCACCTGTTCAACCCTGAAGGGGTTGCACCCGTTTTGGGGTAATCCGCCTCGTTACCTCACTCGGGCGACGTCGGATCTGCGAAGACTTCGCCTGCAACTGAGATGCTGGCGAAGTCTCAGGAGATCGGCGCGACCTGAAGATCGCGCGCCGACATGAGCGATCCCAAGGCGCCTCCGACACCCCGCAAGGAGCGGGCCCCCGACTTCCTCTTCGCCCCAAATAGATCCCGATGCTCCGCAAA
>JBLFYM010000121.1:0-17927 GCA_047608975.1 Limisphaerales bacterium
GTTTGCCTGGCTCTTCGTTGGCCCAAGGCAGACGCTTCTGAATGAGCCAGACCTGATCGAGCGCCTTTTCAGCGATGGTGAGCGGTTCCGCCAGGACGGCGTAATCGCGGAGATCGGCAGGAACCAAATTCAGATGCCTCTCATCCTCCACCCAATATTCGGTCATGTAGCCGTGCTGTTCCTTGATCCCCCGTTCGACGAAGTTCTCGGTTTGGCAGAAATCTTGGCGGTCGATTGCACAGGGGCGGCAGTCGTCTTCTGAGCAGGGCCGGCGGACGGAGGGAACAACCAGATCCCCAACCTTGAGTTCGGCTACGTCGCTGCCAGCTGCCACCACTTCGCCGAGGGATTCGTGGCCCAGGACAAGGTAATCGGAACCTTCCGGCGGAGAACCATACACAAAAGTGCAGATTTCCCGATCCGTCCCGCAGATACCCACTTCGAGAGAACGGACTTTCACCTGTGTAGGCGCCGTGATCTCCGGATGATCATGATCTATGATGGCGACTTCCCGTTGTTCGGGACGCACGCCAATCGCTCGCATTTTTTTCTGGTCCATTGTGAACTCGTGATGCTGCCAAAGCCGTTTTGGAAGCGGGAGCAAATGCTACAACGATCCCGGTGAAGCAAAACAAGGAAATTCCGGTTTCCGGGTGGAAGAAGCCGCAATTTTGCAGCGTGACGGGAATCGGATTGGCCTGGAGACGATGGCGCGGTAGAAACGGCGCATGGATTGGGTGCATGTGCATTTGGCTCTGAATCATGTTCCGGTGATGGGTTCGCTCTTCGTCGGACTGTTGTTGATCACCGCGATGTGGAAGCGGAGTGATGAATTGATTCGGTTGAGTTTGTGGTGGCTGGTGGCCCTGATGTTGATTTCGATCCCCATCAAGTTCACCGGTGACTTCGCTCAGGAAAAGGTGGTCACGTATGAGGGCACGGATGCGCAGATGGTCGAGACCCATGAACAGGCTGCGGATCAGGCCACAACGGCGATCTTTATGGCCGGAATTTTCGCGGGAATCGCGTTGTTCTTGGGCAGAAAAGGACAACCCGTGCCGAAGTGGGGAATGATCACGGCCTTGGTGTTCGTGCTGCTGACCTTTGGACTGATGGCTCGAACGGCGAATCTGGGCGGCCAAATCCGACACCCCGAAATCAGGGACGCGAATTAGTTCTGCCTGGTAGCTTCGACTGCCAGTCGAAGCTACCGCGCCGGCGAAAATGGTAAGACTGACAAAGTGGGATTTGTAGCGTGCATTTCCCGCTTTAGCGGGTGATCCAACCGCCGCCGACGACGAGATCGTCCTGATAGAAAACGCAGGCCTGACCGGGAGTGATGGCACGTTGCATTGTGTGGGTCTTCACTTTTGCCCGACCGTCCGCGAGCGGCGTGACCGTGGCGGCTGCTCCGGGGTGGTTGTAGCGAATCTTCGCTGATACCTCCAAGGTCTCCGGCGGTTCGTCGTAGGGAATCCAGTTGCACCGGTCCACGATAAATTCGTCGTCTTCCAACATCGAGGCATCACCGACGATCACCCGGTTGGTTTCCGGTTCCAGACGGATCACGTAGAGCGGGGTGGGGTGGGAGATCCCAAGTCCTTTGCGCTGACCGATTGTGTAAAACTCAATGCCATCATGCTCGCCGAGTTTACGTCCATCAGCGTGAACGATGTCGCCGGTATGCCGTTTTACAAGGTCGGCTTTTTCGAGGAAATTCCCGTAATCGTTGTCTGGAACAAAGCAGATTTCCATGGATTCCTCCTTGTCCGCCGTCTTGAGTTCGCACTCGCGGGCCATCTCGCGGGTCTCGGATTTGTTCATTCTGCCGAGCGGAAACATCGAGCGGGACAACTGCTTCTGCTTTAGTGAGAAAAGGAAGTAACTCTGGTCTTTGCGGGGATCCTTGCCTTTGTAGAGCAGGGTGCGGCCCTCCGGAGTCCGCTCCAATCGGGCAAAGTGTCCGGTGGCGATGTATTGTGCCCCCAGCTGATCGGCGCGGCGAATGAGGTTGCCGAACTTCAGCCGCTCATTGCACATCACGCAGGGATTCGGCGTGCGACCGGCTTTGTATTCCTCGGCAAAGTAGTTGATAACCTCCTTCTGGAAATCCTCAGCTTCGTCGATCAGGTAATAGGGGACGCCCAATTTGTGGCACACCGCGCGGGCGTCCATGACCGCCTGCGGTCCGCAACACTTGTCTTCGGCACGGTTTACACAATCTTGGGGCCACAGCTTCAGGGTGACGCCGATCACATCGTAGCCGTCTTCAATCAGCGCGGCCGCCGATGCGGAAGAATCCACGCCACCACTCATTCCCACCAAAACTCTGATTTTTTTCTCGTCGCTCAAGACCGACGAATTTACGCGGAGAGGGAGTCGGTGTAAAGGTGGGGCTGGTTGTTGAGTTTACGGAATGCGCTGCAGACGGAAGAATCCGTGATTTTCATCGACGTTCACAAAGTTGGTGACCACCTGGTTGGTGACGGTGGCTGTGATTGGTGCGGCGGCGTTGGTCCAGGTGGTGAGCCCCGTTGAGGTTTCCAATACATAGAGTTCTCCGGGCACGGATGCGAAGGAGACGGATTGGGGCTGGGGACTCGGGATGAATTGCAGTTTCGAATTCGAATCCATTGGGTTGGTGCCGATGCGAAACTCGTCCAGGTTGGTGATGCCGTCGCCGTCTGGATCGGCCCCGGCGGCAAAATCAGGGTTGGCGGCAGGATCGGTGTTCCCGAAAAACTGCATCATCCAGTCATCCGGTAATCCGTCGCTCCCAGCTGCGGGTTTCTGATCAGGTTGGAGAGAAATGACCCTGACCGTCGCGAACGCAGAGTTGTTCGTCCCATCTGAGACCACTACCCGGGCAATGCCGTATGAGGAGTTTCCCAACGGATCGACACGGGGACCACTGCTGAATGTGCCAAGGGCGAATTTCACGGTATTGCTGACGGTGAGGGTAAACGTTCCCGAGCCCTCGGTGGATTCCAGGGAAACCGTGAGTGGCGTATTCTGACGATCGAAGCTCAATATCTTGACCTCATTGAAGTCGTTCGTTGGATTATGCGGTACGAAATGGGTGATTGCATCCAAGACACGCGAAAACGAAGCGGGGGGAGTGTTGTTGGTCGGGTAGGACTGCAGGACCGTGGTTGCATCGTAGTTCGCCAATTGGGCTCCCCGGTCGTCGTTGTGGACAAATGCGAACATCAACGCCTCGGAAAGTGCAGTATCGGGTTCAGACTGGCTGCCACTCGAGTGCGCCAAACCCAGGACGTGACCGATTTCGTGCCCCAGCACCTCCTCCAGAGCCAGGGGATTGGAAAGCGTCGCTGAAGTGTGTTCCATCACCACGAAACCGTGCGTTGAGAGATGAAACTTGTTGCTGTTCACTGAGCCTCCAGCGCCGCCGGTCGGTTCATTGGCAGTGGTGAAAGAAGAACCTCCCACGCCCAAAGTGGAACTGCTGGTGATCTTGTTGAAGGTGTCATGCAGCTGAATACGGATTCTCCCATCGCTGATGTCCACTGCGTCCGCGGCCATGCCGAACGTTTCCGTGCCGTGGAACTGGAAGGTCAAACTGGTCGCTGCTGACCAGATCCGAAATGCGTTGCTGACCGCTGCGAGGGCGGCGTTTGTGGAGATGCCAGTCGGAAGAGTGGCCACATCCACGAGATACCCGATCGCTTCGCCGCGATCACCGTGGGTGTATCGAAACGGAGCTCCTGAGCTGTCAAGGAAGCCGGTCACTGCGGCGTTCTGTCGGGGAGACACGGCAGCGGATGACAGGTTTGCTCCGCTCCCGGGATCACCTGCCGCAATGGCTCGCACTTGATGGAGGATCAGATTTCGAAATGCTCCCTCGCCGAGTAGAACCGCGCCGGCATCGCCCCCGTTCACAAAGACGGTCCCATCGGGACGGAGTTTCAGGAACAGCAGTCTTTCTTCCCCGGTTCTGAGCGCGGGCATGGCGCTGTTGGATTCACCTTCCGAAGGCAACATGCCCCCGTGGTGGGTCACGCTGATACGGTTGGGGATTTGGCCTTTCAGAACTTCAGTCACCGTTACGGTCGAGTCCGTGTAGATCCGGCCATCGGTTCCGCGATAAGGAAATGAGAGTCCGATCGTGCCAACACAGATGGCATCCGCGTCCTGACTCCGTTCGTCCAGTGACCGGGGGACAACCGAAGTGGCAGACCCCAGCAGGGGGGACATCAGGAGAGTGAGAACGGCGGCGTAACGAAGTGTCGAAACCATGACTGCGGATAACGTGCCTCCACCTGCTGCTTCACGCAAGACGGGGAATTTGCGTAATTCGGACTGGCATTGTTCCGTGAACGGAAAGCCAACGCGTTGCCTGTGAATAGGGTTCGCTTGTCTCGTTTCCTTCCGCGTGATTCCATCCGCCCGATGTCCATGAACGTATTGGTAGTCGGAGGCGGTGGCCGTGAGCACGCCTTGGTATGGAAACTGGCCCAGTCCCAACGGATCACCCGCATGTGGTGCGCTCCGGGGAATGCGGGCATCGGCGGCGAGCGTCTCGCGGCCAATGGCGAGTTGGTTGAGTGCGTCGCCATCGGGGCGACGGATCTTCCCGCGATGCTGGAGTTCGCCCAGACCCACAAACCCGATCTGACCGTCGTGGCTCCGGATGATCCGCTGGCGCTGGGGATCGTGGATCTCTTCGAGGAGAACGGCTTGCGGGCATGGGGACCAAACAAGCAGGCGGCTCGATTTGAAGGGTCCAAAGCCTTCTCTCAGGAATTCATGTTGCGGCACGGGATTCCCACCGCGGCCTCGGGAACGTTCACGGATCCGACCGAGGCGAAGGCATTTGCGGCGTCGCTGAACGGCCGCTGTGCGGTGAAGGCGGATGGTCTGGCCTTGGGCAAGGGAGTGCTCCTGACGACCAGCGTTGCGGAAGCGGATGACGCGATTCAGAAGATCATGGTCGACCGTGCGTTCGGTGATGCCGGTGAAGGCGTCGTGATCCAGGAATTGCTCGAAGGCATGGAAGTGTCACTGCACGCACTATGCGATGGCAAAACCGCCAAACTCTTTCCCACCTCTCAGGATCACAAACGGGCGCTCGATAACGACGAGGGACTGAATACTGGTGGAATGGGAACCTATTCTCCCGCTCCGTTTCTCGATGCGCAGCAACTTGCCGACGTGGGCTGTTCGGTGATCGATCCCTGGCTGAAGGGATGTGCGGAGGAGGGGATTGATTTCAAAGGCATCCTGTATCCGGGAGTGATGCTGACCGACGCCGGTCCAAAGGTGCTGGAATTCAACGCCCGCTTCGGGGATCCGGAAACGCAGGTCTATCTGCCGCGACTCGAGAACGATCTGTTGGATCTGCTGGAGGCGAGTGTCGATGGGCGACTTGGTGAGGTGGAACTCAAGTGGTCACCGAAAGTGGCCGTGTGCGTTGCGATGGCTTCGGGCGGTTACCCCGAGAAATACGTGAAAGGCAAAGTGATCACCGGCCTGGCTGAGGCGGCAAAATTGGCAGACACGGTTATTTTTCACGCCGGAACGAAACAGGTGGGCGATGAGGTCGTCACCAACGGTGGACGTGTTCTGGGGGTGACCGCTTGGCGTGACACACTCAGCGCGGCCCGGGACGCCGCCTACGCCGCGGTCGATCACATCCAATTTGAGGGCGCGCATTTTCGTAGTGACATTGCCGCCAAGGCCCTATAACCGGTCAACGACATGGCCCGGCTTATGCTGAGCAAAACCTATGAAAACTGAGCTGAAACTCTTCCTGATCTGTGCCGGCCTGTTCCTCCACGTGGGAGCCACCGCCAAGCCAGTTCCTGAACGCGCGGGATTCGATGAGATTTTCCAGCTCATCAAAACCAACCTGGTTGATTCCAATGCCGAGGAATTCGAGAAGGCAACCGTTCGCGGTCTGATCCGCAGATTTCAGGGAGACGTGCAATTGCTGCGCAAGAAACAGCAACCCGAGCAATACGACGGGGAACTGTTGGCCAAGCCAAAAGTATTCGGAGACGGGATCGGATACGTCCGGGTCAAGCATGTGGCCACCGGATTGGCTGAGGCAATTCAGTTGACCGTGGAGGAGTTTGATTCGCTGAGTGGTTTGTTGGTGGATTTGAGATTTGCTGGTGGGGGGGACTATTCGGCGGCCGTCGCCGCTGCCAACCAGTTCATCGATGCCGATGGCACGGCAATCATCGTCGGGCAACAGCATCTGCGGACGCAGCTCAATACGAACGCGATTTCGACGCCGGTCACCGTGCTGGTAAACGGGGAAACCACCGGAGCCGCCGAGGTGCTTGCTGCGCTGCTTCAGGAGCACAACGTGGGGTTGCTGATCGGAAACCAGACCGCTGGTGAAATGAAGGTCTTCTCGGAGTTTGAGATTGGCGGCGGATCGCGTCTTCGCATTGCCACCGATAGAGTTCGTCTCGGGAACGGTACGGCGATTTTAAAACTCGATCCCGACATCGCGGTTGATGTGTCGAGTGCCGCGGAAAAGGTTTTTTTGGGAGACGACATCGTCGTGACCCGGAAGAATTCCAACCGGTCCAAACTGAACGAAGCCGAATTGGTTCGCCGGCTCAAACAGCGCAACAACCCGGAGGCCAAAGTCGACAAAACAGAGATCCCCAACGATCCCGCCGAAATCATCGACCCGGTTCTTGCTCGGGCGCTAGACCTCTTCAAGGGCCTCAGTGTGTTCGGTCCGACACCGGCTGAACAGGCCGGCGAAGTGCCCGTGCCACCCACGGATCTATAGCGGGCGATACCCACAAATGAACCGGCCGTCTTCCCATAGCGTTGTCTGGCTGGTTGCGTTGCTTTCGGGAATTGGATTGGCGATGTTCGTGAGTCGGCCTTCACCGAGGCTTCCAGCCCAGCCGATTTCGCAGAATTCGAATGGCTCTCCCGTAGCGGCGAATCTGGCGGTGCCCTCCGCCTCCGTAACGGCGAAGGAGATCGTAGCCGAGCGGGAAGTCTATGATCGGACGGTCTGGGGAGATGAGGTGGCAGCGCAGAAGTATGAGCAACCGTTGGTAGAACTCTGGGATCGTCTGCGTGCCAGCAAGGACGCGGTGGCTGTTTTTGCTGATCTGAAATTCGATTCGATCAGTCTGTCCAAATCCCGCGTGGTGGAGCGATTGGAATATGGAATCACCCACAGCGATTCGGGAAACAAGATTGAAACCCAAGGACACGACGAGTTTGTCGCGTGGCTACGCCAGCTGGATTCACAGGGCTTCGAGTTGGTCCAGTCCGAATGGCACCACGGCCGTTTTAGTCCGGCCTCGGAGACCCACGCGGCACGCTCCGTCTTCAACATCACTCTGCACGCGACGGGGCCGGATGAGATGCGCTACATCTTCGAGGGACCGTTGTCCGTCGATTGGCGCGCTGATACAGATGCGCCGGAGCCCCAGGCCTTACGGCTGGGGAAATACAAACTGCTCGCGCGGAAGGGAGGCATCCCGTTCGCAAAGATGCCCCTCCCAGAGACCGCTAAGGTGGTCTCGCATCCGTTGCTGGTTCGTGATGTGAACGGCGATGCCTTGGCTGAAATTCTGGTTCCCTCACAGAATATATTTTTCGAAAATCAGGGAGGAATGAAATTTCAGCGGCAGGATCTCCTGCGGGTGGCACCGCCAGGTATGAGCACCAGCGACCTGGCGCATGCCATGCCCTTGTCGGCGTCGGTGCTGGATGATTTTACCGGAAACGGGGTGCTGGACTTCGTCATCGCAGTGCCGCGGTTTGGGGTGTTCCTGTATCGCGGTGCGGACGATGGTTTTTCTTTGCGCCCGGAAAGGATCTTCGGAGCGGAGAGCACGCCGGATTTGAGTTCGGTGATGGAGACTGAAAAGAAATCCGATTTGCATTTTCCATCCGTGATCACGTCCGGTGATATTGATGGCAACGGCACGACCGATCTGTGGATTGGCCAATACAAGGAATCGATGTCCAACGGGGGGATTCCCGATCCCATCTTCGATGCCAACAGCGGTTACCCCTCCTATCTGCTGGTCAATCGCGGGGACGGCAAGTTTGTCGAACGCAGTGTCGCCGCCGGTCTGAACGAGCGACGTCATCGTTGGACTTACACTGCCTCCTTTTGGGATTTTGACGAAGACGGCGATCTGGATCTGATCACGGTGAATGATTTCAGCGGCGTGGATGCCTATGAGAATGACGGTCGCGGCAATTTCAAGATGGTCACCGACCAGTTGGTGGATGAGCGGGCAAATTTCGGAATGGGGCACACCATCGCGGACTTCAATCGGGATGGGCATCTGGACTTTTATGTGACTGGGATGAGTTCCACCACTGCCCGCCGGCTGGAGGCGCTGGGACTGAGGCGCGAAGGATTTCCGGAGATTGATCAGCTGAGGATGCGAATGGCTTTTGGTAACCGGATGTACATGGGCAGCAGCGATGGCCGTTTTCGCCAACCGGAATACGCGAGCGAAGTTGCCCGCAGTGGCTGGGCCTGGGGGGTGGCACCAATCGATCTCGGAAATGACGGTTTTCCGGAACTGTATGTCGCCAACGGCCATCGGAGCGGGAAGTCGTGTCGGGACTACTGCACGGAATTCTGGACGCATGACGTCTATCTGGACGGAAAACTTCCCGCCGCCACCACGCTGAAGGTGTTCGAAGGAATCTCGAAGAAATGGGGCGGTGGCCAATCTTCCTGGAACGGATTCGAAAAGAATGCGCTGTTCCTGAACCGTGGCGGTACCAATTTTGTGAACGTGGCATTCCTCTTTGGGCTCGGGTTCGAGTATGACGCCCGAACCGTGGTGGTTGAGGATCTCGACGCCGACGGGCGACAGGATCTGCTCGTGGTTCAGATTGATTCGAATCAGAAACCGCCGCAAGAAACGGTCCACCTCTACCGGAATCAATGGGAGGAAAACGGCAACTGGATCGGCGTGAATGTCAGTCGGCCCAGCGGTTCCATCTGCGGCACACGGGTGGTGGTTGAAACCGCTGACAGCAAATATCCGGCCGTGTATGTCAATGGGGATTCATTCTATTGCCAACACTCGGCGGTGAAACATTTCGGACTGGGTTCTTCGAGAGAAGTTTCGAAAATCACGGTGACCTGGCCGGACAGCAGGGTCTCCGTCATCGAGAAACCAGCCATCAATAGGTATCATCAGGTGAGTCAGTAGGATTGATTGCGCGATCCTTGACCGCTCACTTCATTTCATAGCCAAGTGTGAATTGGTGCTGACTGCGATCCTTGACCACACTTGTTTTTTCACAGAGTCGCTCTTTCAACGGATCCCAGGTTCGGACTTCGATTTGGTCTTTCGCCGGGACGAAGCGCATGACGCGTAAACCGTTTGCGCCGTAGTCGGAGAGGAGTTCGTGGATGGGGTTTCCATGAACGCCTTTGGAAAGGTGGCGATAAGCCTGCGTGCGGCTCTGGTCGCCGGAGCAGACCATGAAGACGTTGCGATGTTGGCTGAAGCATTTCTCCCATGTCTGCTGCGGAGTGTTGCCGTTCTTGCCGTGACATTTCTGCCACTGCATCCGGCCTTTGGGAGCGTCAAAATAGTCGGGCGCTTTTTTGGGTTTCTCCTTCGGACCCCAGCCCATATGCGTCGTGATGAGTGCCCTACGATCCGCGTGTTTCTCCAGCACTGATCCGGCCCAATCAAGCACCTTGTCCGGGGCGTTACATTCGAGGTGCAGGGCGATGAATTTCATTTCGCCAGCCGTGAATAGCTGAAAACTGTTGGCGTTGTTGCCGGAGACGGATTGCTTGCCTGACGGGTTTGTAAAACTGCCGCCATACCAGTCGAAAGCTTCGAAGCGCGACTTTGAAAACACTTCTTGAAACAGCGACGAATCACCTGAGCCGGTGATCATATCGTGATTGCCCACCGAGATGCCGTAGGGAACGCGGCCATGCAATTTGTCCATGTTCCGTCGGGCGACGGCCCACTGTTCCCGGTTGTTTTTGTCCACGATATCTCCGACATGACTGACGAAGACGATCCGTTGTCGATCCAGATTGGCCACGATCCAGTCGGTGAATCCATCGAAGACCTTGTTCGTGAGTGGGCGTTTCCCTTTCTGATCGGTCAGAGAACTTGATGTCTTGTAATGTTGCGTATCCGGGATCACCACGATCGAGAATGCTCCGGCGGGTGCTTGGGGCAGTTCAGCCGCATGGATGGGGAACTGCCCGGCAAAAACGAGCAGAACCAAGAGAGTTGACGAGACGCGGTAGTGCATGACTGCGATCAGATTGCCGCTGCGCCCTGCGTTGGGCTATCCTTAATCCTGCTGCTTGATGCTCAGGTGCCTCTGCTCGCTCACGCTCGCTGCTACAATTCGAGTTGATTCCCGCATTGCATCGCCACTCGTTACCACGCCTCCCCTCGGTTAACGGGCTCAACCCTGGAGGCGCGCCGAGGAACCCATCCTACCGGTCAGATTGTTCTGTCCGTGACCGGAATCCCGGCTGCATCGGCTCGGATGGAAAGGAACATCGGAGCCGATAGCGATCCTCGATCTGTGGGCATCAGAATTTTCTCTGCCTTTAAACTACCTCTCAGATTTTGCCTAAGTATTGATTTTCTCGATGGCTACGACACAGGTGGCGCGACTTGCCACGAGGCCGGTGGTGAATACGTAGTTGGCGGTTTCGCCGGTCGTCATATTGCGTCCTCAGGAGGTGGAGCAGTTGATCGTTCTAAGCGGTCACCAGTTCCTTGGCGAGATCTCTTGCGCGTTCGACCAGGCGGAGGTCCTTTACAAGATTGGCGAAGCGGAATCTGAGTTGTCCGCTTTGATCCTGACCCAACATGTCTCCCGGGCCGCGGAGGCGGAGGTCCTCTTCGGCGATCTTGAAGCCGTCGTTGGTTTCCGTCATGACGCTCAAACGTTCCCAGACGGCCTCGTCTTTCTGGTTGGCGATAAGGATGCAGTAGGAATCGTGTTTGCCCCGACCGATGCGCCCCCGGAGCTGATGCAGTTGGGCGAGTCCAAACTGCTCCGCGTTTTCGATGAGCATGACGTTCGCATTGGCGACGTCCACGCCGACTTCAATCACTGAAGTGGCGACCAATACCTGAATTTTCCCATCTGCAAATTCGCGCATCACCTGATTCTTTTCCTCGGCGGGCAAGCGACCGTGGAGCAGTCCAAAACTTAGCTTGCTGTAGTCGCGTTGCAGGCGTTTGTGTTCATCGAGTACCGCTTTCAATCCCTTCTTGAGATCGGATTCCTCAAGGCGGGGATAGACAACGTAAGCCTGTCTTCCCTCGGTAATCTGATCCTGAATGAACTTCCAGACCTTGGTCAGTTTGTCGCTTTCTCGCACGAAGGTCCGGATGTGTCCGCGGCCGGCCGGCGGCTTGCCGATGGTGGACACGTCGAGATCACCGTAGAGGGTGAGACCGAGAGTCCGGGGAATCGGCGTGGCGGTCATCACCAGCAGGTGAGGGTAGTTGCCTTTGCGGACGAGTGCTTCGCGTTGGGTGACACCGAATTTGTGCTGCTCGTCAATGACAACCAGGCCCAGATTCTCGACATTGAACTTCGTCTGGAAGAGTGCGTGCGTGCCGATGGTAAGCGAGCCGGTCGTGTTTTTTGGGGAACTCCAAAGATCATTCTCCTCCTGTAGTTTACGGCTGCCAGTGTGGAGATTGACCTGGATTCCCAAGGCCCCGAACCACTTGCGAAAGTTTTCATAATGCTGGGTGGCGAGGATTTCGGTGGGGGCCATCATCACGGCGCTTCGTCCGCTCTCAATCGCCATCAGTATAGCGGAGGCCGCGACAACCGTTTTTCCGGCGCCGACGTCACCCTGCAGCAGACGCCGCATCGGGACTACGGAGCGCATGTCGGTTCGGATTTCACGGAGCACATCAGTCTGCGATTCGGTGAGCTGAAACCCCAGTCCGGCGATGAAGGGTTTCATCAGTTGGTCGTCGCCGCCGCAGTTCTGTCCCTGCGCTTTGGCCATCATCTTTACCCGACGTTCGCGAAAGGAGATCTGAAGCTCGATCAGCTCGTCGAAGGCAAGGCGACGGCGCGAATCCTCGATGTCGGTGAGATCTTCCGGGAAGTGCATCAGGTGCACTGCATTGGCTCGTTCGGGAAGGTCGGATGTGTCCAGTTGCGGATATGGATTAGAAATCGCCGCCTCGGCCTCCGGCAGGAGGCTGGCGATGAGACTGCGCAGCCAGCGCTGTTGCAGACCGTCGGTGAGGGGGTAGATGGGCACGATCCGATTCATGTGCGTGGTCTTTTCCTCTTCCACCACGACCTCAGTTTCCGGGTGATCGATCGTGCGCGGCCGATCGGAGGTCAGCTTGCCATACACGCAGACTTCGTCGCCGATCTTGAAATATTTCTCCATGAACGGGAGATTCCACCAGCGGCAGTGGAGGCGGGAGGAACCATCATCCAATACGAACTCGAATACGCTGCGTCGGTTGCGAAGCTTCTTCACCCCTTGCGCAATGATCGTTCCGTGAGCCGCGGCGTGCTCGCCTTTTTTTAGCGAGGATACGGATTGGTATCGGCGACGGTCTTCGTAGCGGCGGGGACGATGGAAGATCAGATCGCCGATGGTTTGCAACTTCAGGCGAGTGAGTTGCTCCAATCGCTCCCGACCGACACCACGAAGTCCGTCCAATGGACGTTCAAGAAACGGGGTGCTGGGCTCCGGCATGCGGGGGTTATAGCGGGGATCGCGCGCGGCTTAAAGTTGAAGTTGTAGATGTCTCTGGGGCCGTGTTGCCTCATTGAAGAGGACACCGAAGCGTGATCCGGAGGATCAGCGGGTTGGTTCCATTGCCTCATAGTGGCGGACACCATGGCGAATGGCCTGTGCCATGAGCAAAGAGACCCTGGACGAATACATTCCGCGAGTTCGCCGACGCTATTCACGGATGACTGGAAAGACTGGCCGCAGCCGCGTGCTCGGCGAATTTTGCGCGGTGACCGGCTACGGCCGAAAGCACGCGATCAAGGTGTTGCGTGGCCAAAAGCGCAGTGGCAAGGGTCCCGGTCGCGGGTTCGCCCCCACGCTCTACAGCCCAGAGCAATCGAGCAATCAACTAAACCACCAAAAGCCAACCAGCCTGCGGTGTCCACGTTATGAGGCAATGGAAGCCTGATCCGAAAGGAGCTACGCCTTCCGCTATGTGGCGACAGGGGCTGGGTGTTACAGCTTACCTGCCGCCATCACGGTAGCGATGGGAAATACTTCGATCGGTGGTGTGCGGGTCAGAATTTCCAGCTGATTCCGGTGAACACTGTCAGGTCGTCCGCTTCGTCGTTGACTCCGATGAGGGTGCCAACATCGAGTTGGATAAACTCGTCGAGCGCGTAAGTCGCGCCACCGCTGAAGAAGGAATTGTAGCGATCGCCGGCAACACCGAGGTATTCGAGATAGAGGCCCGCGGTTTTGGTGACGTCGAAACCGATCACGGCGGTGTGGGAGAATTCCCAGTCCATTTCGCCATCGGCATCATCGAACACGCGGTCGACCTGGACCTGGGCTCCGAAGCTCCACTTTTCACCGGCCCGCCAAGAGAAAGGAGTTGCGATTCCGTATTCCCAACGACCGTTACTGACGGCGGTTTCGGTGGGGATCTTGACGAGCGGCAGGAGGCCGAATGCGGTTTCACCCTCGTCGTTGCCCCATATGTTGTATTTCAGTCGAACGGTGAGGTCGCTGAAGTCTTCGATTTTGGTGGTCGCGCCGCCAGTGGTTGTTTCTTCGCGGACGTAGGGGGTGAAGATCAGCTGGATGTCGGTGTCGTGCCGGAGGCCGTATTTGATGTTGCTCTCAGCTACCCCGAGCGTTTCGGTGCGGGTGCCGGCATTGTCATTGCGAGCAAAGGAGACAAACGAGCTTTCGAGCTGAAAATGGCCCTTGTCGACAGTGACCGGGCTTTCGGTCGCATCGGGTCGATCGGTTTCCAATTCACGAAGGGCAGGGGGGCCGGCGGCGAGGACTGGTCGAATTTGGGCGATTGCGACGTTTGCAGTGGCAACTAGGGCGGCGCAGAGGATGAGATTTTTCTTGGACATATTTTATTTTATTGGGTGGCCTGGATGATGTTAGCTTTAACTTAAAAACTTAGCTATGTCTAACTTGGTAAATCATGTCCTGCTGGGATTAGTTTTTTTGCACTAAATCGGATGAATGTTCGAAGTATTTAAAAAAGTCCCTTGCAAATGAGAATGAGTCTCATTATCTATAGCCCGTCCTTACTGAGATTGAATCTCATTAGATACTGTCAGGCTTAAAAAGAAATCGAACATGATTAAAAAGAAAGCGAACATGACCCGAAGAATCCTAATGAAGCGCCCCGCCCTCATTTTGGGAGCCTGCATCGGGCTTTGCCCGTTGGCGTCCGTTGCCCAGAATGCCGACAGTTCCACTGTCGCACTTGAAGAGGGGGGCATCCTGCTCCCCCAAGTTTCCATTGTGGGCTCGAAAGCAGCGGCAATGAAGCTCCCCGCTTCGGGCGCTTACATCGGCGGGGCCGAGCTTCGCAAATACAACGTGAGTGATGTGAACCGCGCGCTGCGTCAGGTTCCCGGCGTGTATGTCCGCGAGGAGGACGGTTACGGTTTGTTCCCGAATGTGAGTCTGCGGGGCGTTTCCACGGAGCGCATGAAGGCAGTCACCATCATGGAAGATGGGATTCTTTCGGCGCCCGCGCCGTACTCCGCACCCTCAGCCTACTACTCGCCCAACATCGGGCGGATGGACGGATTGGAAGTTCTCAAGGGCTCCAGCCAGATCAAATACGGGCCGCACACCACCGGCGGTGCGATCAACTATCTTTCCACGCCGTTCACCTACGAACAGCTGGGTTCATTGAGACTTTCGTACGGTGCTTACAACGAAGTCATCGCCCATCTCTGGTATGGGGATGTGGCGGATCTCGGCGCCAAAGGTAAAGTTGGATTTTTGGTTGAAGGGTATTTTCAGACGACCGACGGGTTCAAAACGATCGATCAGACACCGGATTTTCGTGATACCGACAACACCGGCTTCACACGGGTCGAACCGATGGTGAAATTCTTCTGGGATCTGCCGACCGATGCGCCGAACCGCTTGGAGTTCAAATATGGATTCTCGGACCTCGACGCGGACGAAACCTATCTTGGTTTGAGCAACGCTGATTTCAACACGGATCCTTTACGGCGCTATTCGGCCTCCCGCTTCGACAACATTCAGTCCCGGAACCATCGGGCCACATTGCGGCATATTGCCGAGCCGATGCCCGGACTGCAGTTGGAGACCACCGGTTACTACCAGAGTTTTTCCCGCAACTGGGAGAAGCTTCATGAGCTTCGCGCTGGTGGTGCTCTGGCGGCGAACACGGGGATCAGTACGGCATTGGAGTCCGTTGACGGACTGGCCATTCTCCGAGGTGAAGCGCCGGGCGTTCTCCGCGTGCGAAACAATAATCGTGACTACGAACAGATTGGAATCCAGTCGGTTGTATCCAAGCAGTTTGAGACGGGCGCCTGGGCGCACGACGCGGAGATTGGATTACGATATCATTACGATGAAGTGGATCGTTTTCAGTGGAATCTGGATTACACGCAGGCGGCGAACGGAACGATTTCCGCCGTCAATGAAGGCGTGCGCGGTGCGGCGGGGGATCGCATTCAGGAAACTCATGCCTTTGCCTTCCACGCGCAGGATGAACTCAAGTGGAACAAGTTCACCGTCAAACCTGGTATTCGGGTTGAGACAGTGGATCAGTCGTACGAGCAGGACATGCGGCGCACCGACGGGGGCGGCACTCCAGCAAATGGCAGCGGTGATCTTACGGCGTTGTCCGGTGGCATCTCGCTCGGCTATGAGATCAATCAGGATTGGAACACCTTTTTCGGTGTGCATCGGGGCGTTTCGTTGCCGGCACCGCGGGCGGCGATTCGAAACAATCTCGATGAGGAAAGCTCGCTCAGCTACGAGCTGGGAACGCGTTATAACGATGCCAACAACGCATTCTATGCGGAGGCGATCGGTTTCTTCACTGAGTTCAACAACCTGATCGTAGGTGGTAATCTCGGTGGCGGTGGTGCGGCGACCACCGAAAATGTGGGGGACATCAACAGTCTGGGGCTCGAACTCGCCGCCGGTTATGACTACGGCAAGGCCAATTCCTGGGCCGTGAACGTTCCCTGCCGACTGGCGGTGACGCTGACCGACGCACAGCTCGACGGAGACTCGCGCAACACGGATCCCGAATCGCTGTTTGACGGCGGGCGTGACGGTTCGAGCGTCCCCTACATTCCGGAATACCAGATCAATGCCGAAGTCGGGTTGGAGTATGGCAAGGTCAGCACCTACGTCTCCGGTACGTATGTTCCGCAGACCTACACGACGGCTGCGAACACCCGGGAGCAGTTCAACTCCAGCGGAACACCTGATGCCCGTGCCGGGAAGACGGACAACTACTTCGTGATGGACTGGACGGTGCGCTACGCATTCAAGGACAACGCGACCTTGTTTGGGGGCGTGAAGAACATTCTCAATCGCGAATATATCGCTTCTCGTCATCCGCACGGGCCGCGTCCCGGTCAACCGAGGTTCTTTAATGTCGGCGTGGAAATGAATTTTTGATCAGTGGTTTTTTTGGTTCCTTTCTGGTCAAATCGGTGCAACGAAAGCACGGCCTCCTGCTAAGGGGCCGTGCCTTTCCGTCTTGTGACGCCCCGGGGCGGAATCTGAAATTTTCATGGATTGCACTATCACCGGCCGGATGTTTGACATTTAATCCCCGGCCCGGATTGCGGTGAAGAACTGATGAACCTATTGCGACAACTGATTCTCCTGACGGTTTGCGCGACCGCATTTGGTGCGGACGCCGAGGGGCGGCTTGGCAAAGCCAGATCTGCGGTCTCTCGTTGGGTCGATGTGGAACGTTCGATCTCGCGCGAAGCGGTGGCGTGGGGGGAGAAGAAAGAATTGCTGAACGATCTGATCAAGGTGTCCAAGACTGAGATTGGCAATCTGGAAAGCCAGATCAAAAAAGCCGATGAATCGAAAGGAGTCGCGGATGCCCGCCGCGCTGAACTCGTCGCTGTCCGGGAAAAGACCCAGACGAACGCGCAAAGGATCCAAGAGTTTCTTAAACCGACGGAAGCTCGGTTGCGGAGGATAAAACAACGTCTGCCATTGCCGCTGCAGGAAACGCTCGCGGGACTGTTTCGGCGCATTCCCGAGAATCAGGCGGACACCACGCTCGGCATTGCCGAACGCATGCAGACCGTGGTTGGAATCATTTCGGCGATTCAGAAATTTGATTCGATGGTGACCGTCTCCGAAGGGCTTCGCGAACTGAAGGATGGTTCGACCGGCGAGATTCGAACGCTGTATATCGGCCTGGGCGCTGCCTACTACCTCTCGGGCGGCGATGCCGATGCCGGCGTGGGAGTGCCAACCCCGGATGGCTGGACCTGGAGTTCCAACCCGGAATTGGCCGACGCGATCGGGGAGGCCATCGCAATTGCGGAAAACAAGAGTCAGGTTGCGCGCTTCATACCCTTGCCGGTGAAAGTGAGGGGCGAATGAGCTTGGACCAGAGATATCGCTTTTTCTGCACGGTCATTATGTTGCTGCTCGGGTTGGCAGCCCAGGGGAATGCTCAAACTCTAGAGAGCATCACCGTGAGACAGGAGGCCAAGTTGGAAGACGCGATCAAACGCCTCGGTGGGCAGCGGAAGGAGATTCAGGCGGCGCAGATCCCGCTAGCGAAAGAACTAAGCGCGTTACAGGTTCATTCCAAGGAATTGACTGAAAAACTGGCTGCCAGCCGCGCAGTCCGGGACAGCTCAAGCGTAAGTCTTGAGGTGCTGAAAGAACAGGTCGAGGCGCAGGAGAAGGAATACGATTACATCACGCGCACGCTGTTCAGTGAGTTTGT
>JBLFYM010000122.1:0-17901 GCA_047608975.1 Limisphaerales bacterium
GCACCTACAAGAACTACGCGATCACACTTGGCGCGGATGCGACCTTTGGTGAGCAGAACGACGTTCGGAATGCGGAAACATACCGGGCGTTTGGTCAGTATGACCGTAAGATCACTGACCGCTTCTATGTCTATGGTCGTGGTGACTACTTCCATGACGGTATTGCCGACGTCGAATACCGCTACAAGATCAGCCCCGGTTTCGGTTGGCATCTGATCAAGAATGACAAGTGGGCGCTCGATCTCGAAGCGGGTCCCGGTTACGTCTTTCAGGATCAGGGCGGAATCTCCGATTCTTTTCTCACGCTTCGGGTCGCTGAAAATCTCACCTACAAACTCAACGATCGCGCTCGCTTGTGGCAATCTGCCGAGTGGGTTCCGGAAGCCTCCCAGTTCAGTAACTATTTCCTGACGATTCAGGTTGGTATCGAAGCCGATCTGACCAAGAAGGCCAAACTCCGCGTTGTAATCTACGACGACTACAACAACCAACCCGCTGCCGGTCGCAAGAAAAACGACATCAAACTCGTGACGGGTATTTCCTACAGCTTTAACTAGTTCGGAATCCTCCTGCTACGAAGCCCCTTCCTCACGGAAGGGGCTTTTTTGTTTGGTGAAATCTCGTGTTAGCGGACGTGAGTCCGCTCTGACGTCGCTCCGTGGGTGTGGTCTGCCGAGGGGATGCCCGAGATAAGACCAACCGTCGATGCTGTCTTCATTCGAGTATCGGATCGGAGTGTTCTTTTGGGGAACTTCTTGGGAGGCCGTATGTAACCACGCTCGCGGATGATTTGGGGAGATCATGTGTTAACGCATAGTTTGATCCTGCTCCCGCCAGATTCTACGAAGCAGGGAGCAGTGGCCGAACAGCACAAAGCACTGTTCCTCGTACTCTCGTTTGTCATAGCCTCCGTTCCACAGCATGGGAAAGCAGATCGTAATCGTGGGTGGCGGCGTCATCGGGTTCAGCGTCGCCTACCATTGCCTGCGGGCGGGACATGAAGTGACCGTGCTGGAACGCGGTGGGCCGGATCGTGACTGCTGTTCCATTGGCAATGCGGGCATGGTGGTCCCGTCGCACTTCATTCCGCTGGCCGCTCCCGGCATGGTGGAGATGGGATTGCGGATGATGCCGGATCCCGAGAGTCCGTTTTACATTCGGCCGCGACTCGATTGGGATCTGGTGGACTGGGGGATGAATTTCCTGCGCGCGGCAAACCAGGAACACGTGGATGCGGTCTCGCCGATTCTCCGCGATCTGCACTTGGCCAGTCGCAGTGAATTCGTGCGCATGGCCACCGAACCCGGATTCGATTTCGGCCTCGCCGAAAACGGCCTGCTCCTGCTCTGTAAGACCCGCCAAGCGCTGGAACATGAGATCGGGGTGGCGCAGGTGGCAAATTCTCTGGGCGTGCCGGCTGAATACCTTTCTTCCGACGAGACAGCGGCGCTTGATCCCGGCATCGCCATGGATATCGAAGGATCCGTCTACTTTCCCCGCGATTGTCATTTGCAACCCGATCGGTTTCTTCAATCACTCGTCGATTATGTGATCGCGAACGGCGGACAAATCCGATGGAACTCCGAACTCTCGGGCTGGAACGAAACCGGGAATGGCACCATTGCCGGAGTGAGCAACGGCAATGAAATCGAAGCGGATTGGTTTGTTCTGGCTGGCGGTGCGCATTCGACAGCGTTGGCCAAATCACTCGGCCTGCATTTGCCAATGCAGGCGGGCAAAGGCTACAGCCTGACGCTTCGAAATCCGGTGCAATTACCAAAGATCTGTTCGATCCTGACGGAGGCGCGCGTGGCCGTGACGCCCATGGGCGATGCGCTCCGTTTCGGCGGGACCATGGAAATCGCGGGCCTGGACAAGTCGATCAATCCCGCGCGTGTGCATGGAATCATGAAGTCGGCTCCGCAGTACTTTCCCGAGTTTGCGGTCGAACAGTTTGAGGGCATCGAACCTTGGGCAGGATTGCGCCCCTGCAGTCCGGATGGCGTTCCTTACCTCGGCCGAACGCGTCAGGCGTCCAACCTGATCGTCGCCACCGGTCATGCGATGCTGGGGCTGAGCCTCGCGCCTGTCACCGGGCAAATCGTCGCGGATATCGCTTCGGGAAAAGACGGTAGGTCTGATCTGGAACTGCTCTCGCCCGACCGCTATCTCGGTTGGTAACGACTACCGGGTGAGTCCGTTTCGAATCGCTTCCTCAAGCCTTGGCGCGGCACGTTCGCGCCGGTTGACGAAGCCCGGGAGTTCTCCGCTGCCGGTTCCGCTGCATCCGGTGTATCCGTGCGCGGTGAATTGGCCGTCTCGGTTACGATCGTAGCCACCGAAGGTCGAGGCGGCTTCGGTGAGCATTTCAGCTTTGGAGACGTTGTCGAGTTCGCTGAGGTGGGCGGCGATCCAAGGTTTGCCGACCCGGGTCTGCCGCGTCATGAAATCGATGCGGAAGTGTCCCCTGAGTCGTTGAAATAGGAGTGGCGGTTGGTTCAGCCACGCGAAAGCGTGACGGCGACGAAACCAAAGAACCGACCACCACCATGACCCACAAAAAACTGAACGCGGCCTTTTTGCAAGGCGGGCCCGCGAAGCGACCCAAATATCCAATGAACTGAGCCGCGGATCCGTTCGCCAAGCCTTCTGGCAGATGATGGCTAGGAGGTCGGGGATGGCACCGGGCTCTGGATTCCCTATTGGGAATTCAAGCTGAAGGCCGGCGTCATCGAACAGCACGAGTTTCCGGAAGGATTCAGCGCCTATTGGGTGATAACTATTTTTTAGGACTCGACCAGAACGTCGAACGTGACCAGATCGCGGGGCAGAGGGATTGAGTCCCGCTTGGCGAGCGACTCACTGAAGTTCGAAGATTGGAGCTTCTTTGGAATTTGATTTTTTGGAGGTTGGATTTTTCCGGTCACGCTACGATCAAAACCTCGCAATAACCAAAAGGCCTTGCCGAATTCCCCAATCTGTCTCAGGAACAGGTATGCTCCATCGATTGATCTGTTTGTTCCTGCCGATTGTTTTCCTCGCCGCGACCGAGGCTGAAGGTGCGGCCCCCAAGAAGGTAAAAGTGCGGCCGATCTTCGTGGAAGGACTGCATATCGAGGGTTCTGTGACTTACACCTATGTGGACGAGAAACATCGGCGGCGGCTGTCCTTGGATCTCTATAAGCCAGCCAATGCGAAAGAACCGCTGCCGGTCATTGTGATGTTCTTTGGCGGCGGTTGGCAGAACGGGCGCCCGGCTCTATTCGCCCCCTTGGCTCAGAAACTGGCCCAGCTGGGATATGTCACCGTCGTTCCTGAATATCGACTTTCCGGAGAAGTGCCGTTTCCCGCGGCGGTTCACGATTGCAAGGCCGCGATCCGCTGGGTCCGCATGAGCGCCAGAAGATTTGGGATGGATCCGAACCGCATCGCGACGTTGGGCGGATCGGCTGGCGGCCACCTGAGTGGATTCGTGGCGGCCACCAACGGGAGGCAGGAATTCGAAGGGCAGGGCGATCATCGGAAATTCACCTCAGATGTTCAGGCGGCAGTGGTGATGTGTGGCCCGATGGACATGTTGGATGACTACATGACCGGTCGTATTCGGAAGAGCTTGAGCTCACCTGGTGGAGACGCAGTTGTTGATTTCATGGGCGGTGCGCTGCCTTGGAAGCAGCGGGAGGCCTACGAATTGGCCTCTCCTCTCACGCACGTTGATCCGCGCACACCGCCGATGCTCTTTATCGACGGTGAAAATGACCGTCCCCGGGAGCGCTATGGCAAAATGTGGGAGAAAATGGATGCACTTGGCATTCCTTACGAATTCGCGCTGATGCCCGATGCCCCGCATCCGTTCTGGGTCTACGACACCTGGTTTGAACCGACGGTCGAAGCTGTGGCTGTGTTTTTGAAGAAATACCTGAAATGACATGTCGCCGACCGTCTGGCGCGCGAGATGGCACGTTTTGCGAGATTGGCGGTTTCTGAGCTGAATTATTGAACGAAAGGTCATTGTGGTTGCCTGAATTTGGGAAACCGTTAAGGTTCCTTTTTTAGGCAAATACATGGATTTTCTTATCTCTTACGTCTACGTCCCGATCGTCGTTTTGCTCCTCTTTGGGGCGGCCATTTTTGTTCACGAGTGGGGTCACTACATTGTCGCGCGGATGTGTGGCTTGAAGGTGGAGGCCTTCGCCATAGGCTTCGGCAAACCGATCTACTCATGGGTGAAGAACGGGATCGAATACTCGATTCGTTGGATTCCCGCCGGCGGCTACGTGAAATTGCCGCAGATGCTCACTTCAGAAGCACTGGAGGGGGACAACCAAGATGAGCGCGAGCAACTCCCGCCGGTGTCGCCGCTCGCAAAGATCCTCGTCGCGTTCGCCGGTCCGTTCATGAACGTCATGTTCGCCTTTGCCATCGCGACGGTCATCTACATGTTCGGACTTCCGATGAAGGTGAACCCTTCGATTATCGGCTTCGTTGATCCCGAATCTGCCGAGTACGCGGCCGGCGTCCGTCAAGATGATCAAATCCTGAAAGTGGATGGCAATCCTGCGACATCTTGGGAGCAGGTATTCAACAACGTCATTGGCGCGCGGACCAACGTAATTGAAATCGTAATGGATCGTGATGGCAAAGAAATCACCGTTCATCTCAAAGCGGAGAAGAACGAAACGATCGGGCTGAAGATGTTGAATCTGCACCCGCGCGATCGGCCGTTGATTCAGCAGGTTATGGACGATAGTCCAGCCCTGGCATCCGGCCTGAAGGCTGAGGATCGCGTTGTCAGTTTCGATGGCATCCCCATCGTGGGGCGCGGCCAGTTTATCACTGAGGTGCAGAAGCGCGGCGGCAAAGAGTGCGAGATCGTCGTGGAACGTGGCCAAGAGAAAGAGGTCGTGACTTTGAAAGTGACTCCCAAGGGCGCGGAAGACCATCCGGCTCGCATTGGGGTGATGATCGGTGAAAAGGAAGTTTACGTGGTGCAGAAACCCGGTCCGCTGCCATGGGTTTTGATCGGCGACGAGTTCGCCCGGATCAAATTTACGGTCTACGCCTTGTCCCACTCAAAGGAAACCGGAGTGGGTGCAAAGGACCTCAGTGGTCCAGTTGGAATTCTCTCCATGCTAGCAACGCAGGTGAAGGCGGACTTCAGGTTGGCACTGAAATTCATGATTCTCCTCAATATCAGCCTTGCGGTAATGAACCTGTTGCCGATTCCCGTACTTGATGGCGGCCACATCGTAATGGCGATCTTCGAGCAGTTGCGGGGGCGGCCAATCGGTGTGCGTCTGCAGGAATACACGACGACGGCCTTCGCCGTTCTGCTGATCTCGTTCATGATCTATGTCACATTTCATGACATGAAGCGCGCGCCCCTGTTCTTGCAAATGTTCCAGCAAGAGACGGAGATTATTCCCGGAGACGACTCCGCCCCACCTCCAAAAGAAGTGCCCGCCACGCCGTAGCGCGGCCTGTGGCCGGCACTGGATTGACCGCCTCAGTTCGAACTTTTAACGTCCTCTCCTGACGGAACCAAAACTTCGATCCGTATGAATTACTGCGAATCGCCCTTTTTCTATCGCAAACGCAGATCGCGTGAAGTTGTTGTTGGTGATCCCGACAACGGTGGCGTTGTCATCGGCGGCGACCATCCGGTCGTCGTGCAATCCATGCTCACCTCCGACACGCTCGATACGGACGAGTGTGTGAAGCAGACCTTGGAGCTGGTGAAGGTGGGCTGCCAGATCGTTCGCATCACCGCCCAGACCAAACGGCACGCCGCGAATCTCGAACACATCGTCAACCGGCTCCGTGATCAGGGTTGCCGGGTTCCGATCGTGGCGGATATTCATTTCAAACCCGACGCCGCGATGGAAGCGGCGAACTGGGTTGAGGTCGTGCGGGTGAATCCCGGGAACTACGTGGACAAGAAGAAATTCGCGGTCCGCGAATACACGGATTCTGAATACGACGAGGAGCTGGAGCGGATTGACGAACGGTTCACCCCGCTGGTGCTCAAGTTGAAGGAACTCAAGCGTGCGCTTCGGATTGGGACGAATCATGGATCCCTGAGCGACCGCATCATGAATCGGTACGGCGATACGCCCTTGGGCATGGTGGAAAGCGCGTTGGAGTTTGCGCACATTGCGCGGAAGCACGACTTTCACAACTTCAAGTTCTCCATGAAGTCCAGCAACCCGAAGGTGATGATCGAATGTTATCGCCTGCTGGTTGCGCGCCTGGAAAAGGAAGGACCCGATTGGAACTACCCGATTCATCTCGGCGTGACCGAAGCCGGGGAAGGGGAGGATGGCCGTATCAAAAGCGCCATCGGTATCGGATCGCTGTTGTGCGACGGACTGGGGGATACCATCCGAGTTTCACTGACGGAAGACTCCCCCCACGAGATCGCCGTCTGTAACGATCTGGTTGCACAGATTTCATTACTTTCAAACTCGAGCCATGCGATCGAGGACATTGCGATTTCGTATGATCCGTTCGAATTCGAGCGACGGAAGACTCCTGAGATCGAGTTGATGGAAGGATTTTCCTGCGGTGGTGAGCAAAACCTCCGCGTGGTCGTGACGCAGGGAACGTGGGACAAGGTTGCGCCGAAAATTTCCGCCAAGGCGGATGTGAGGCCCGAGGGAATCTACGAAGATTTGAACCTCCTGGAAATCGATCCGCGTGAGGAATTTGCCCTGAACTGCAATACGCAGTTGGTCACGGTGAAGGATGGATTGGACCTGCCAGTGATCACCGCCTTCCGTCTGCTGGCTGCGCAGATCAAACGGCTCGGGCTTAACAACCCGATCCTGCTGAAGGATTGCCTGACTTTTGGTGACACCGCCCTTGAGCCCAAGATCGCATTGCTCCGCGCATCCGTGAATCTCGGTTCACTCATTGCTGACGGGATTGGTGATGCCATCCTGATTCGCGGGGAAGCGGGTGGCGGACAGAGCCTGCGATTGGCTTACAACATTCTTCAGGCGGCTGGTTGTCGCTCCTTCAAGACCGATTATGTGGCCTGTCCCAGTTGCGGACGGACACTCTTTAATCTTCAGACTGTGACCGCCCGGATCAAGTCCCGCACCGATCATCTGAAAGGCGTGAAAATCGCCATCATGGGATGCATTGTGAACGGCCCGGGTGAAATGGCAGACGCGGATTTCGGTTATGTCGGCGGAGCGCCTGGAAAGATCAATCTCTATGTCGGCAAGGAACCTGTGAAATTTAATATCCCGGAAGACGAAGCCGTTGATCAGCTCGTCGGTCTGATTGCCGAGCACGGCAAATGGGTCGATGCGGACGAGGACGCTGCCGAAGCAGCTGTGGCTGGTTGAAGAAGCAAGGACGTGATCGCGGGGCTCCCGCTGGAAAGTGCGCGACCGGCGCGCAGCGCGCCTGCATTTCTAATGTGGATGGATCGTACCGCGGCGATGCGTGAAAGCCACCATATCGCAGATCTGGCGAAGCCCGTCAGTGGTCGGTTTAATGAGTAATCGGCTATCGTCTGTTCGTTGCCTTCCGCAATCTCGTAAAGGATTGCCTGCAAAGCCCCCCCTTCACCAACATCATCGTGTAGCAAGGCCGATCGTTATCATTCCGTCCCAATTGCTGAAGCGGGCCAATATTAGGATGCTCCAAATGAGCCGGCACCGTCACCTCACCCGCAAAGCGTTGCCGAATCTGCCGGGAGTCAGTCCGACAGCAGGAAGGCTTTGAGATAGGGCTCAAACAGAATCGGTTCGAGCAGGAAGGCGTCGTGGCCTTTTTCTGAGTGGACGGTGATCCGGGTGGCGTCCACTCCGGCGGTCTTCAGTTGCTCGGCAAGCTGGGCCTGTTCTTCGGGGTAAAAGCAGACGTCTGAATCAATGGAAAAGATGTGGAACCGCTGATCCCGGCAGCGGGCGAACGCTTCCTCAATTGAACTGCACCCGGCCTCCCGCGCGAGATCAAACTGTTGCCAGGCATTCAGAATTCGCAGGTAGGTATTTGCATCAAAGCGTTGGGTGAATTTCTGCGTCTGATGGAGCATGTAGGATTCCAAGGTGCTGGACATCTCATACCAGTTCAGTTCCTCGGATTTGAACAGAACCTCCGAGCCGGCCCGCTCCTGCATGGCCTCCAGTGACACATACGTCTTGTGACCGATCATCCGCGCCACTGCCAAACCCCGGTTGGGAGGCTGATCTGGAGAGTAGTCACCGCCATGGAAGCTTTGGTCGGTTTCGATGGCGAAGATCTGCTCAAAGTTGTGGATGCGCTGGAGCGGAGTGATGGCGGAGCCGGTGGCGATGGGCACGACCCGATTGACGCGATCAGGATGACGGGTGGCGAGGCTCAGTGCCAAGATGCCTCCCAAGGAGGCACCGACCACGCCGTGCAGTTTCTCGATTCCCAATCCGTCCAGGAGTCGCATTTGTGAATCCACAATGTCGGCAATGGTGATCGCCGGAAACGCAGAGCCATAAGGACGTCCAGTTTCCGGATCGATCGAACTGGGTCCGGTAGAGCCATAACATCCACCCAGATAGTTGCCGCAGATGACAAAAAACGAATCGGTATCGATCGCTTTGCCGGAACCGACGAATTCGTTCCACCAGCCCGAGGTGCATTCCTCCGTCCAGCGATCGCCGATCTCGGGAATGGTCTCATTGCTACCGGCTGCGTGTTGGCTGCCGCTGAGGGCATGGAAGACCAATACCGCGTTGGAACCGTCTTCATTCAGCTCGCCGTAGGTTTCGTAGGCCAGGGTGACATCCGCCAAGGTGTCACCGTTCAGCAACTCAAGCGGCTGTTCGGAAGTCGTGATCTGCTGAAAGTTGGTTTTGACGGTTTTCAAAACGAGTAGAAAAGACGACCCGGCTGATGGCGGGCTTCAGCCGGGTCGCTCAGAGAAGGGTTTCGCTCAGGCAGTAGCGGTCTTCAGCGCCTGTTCGAGATCAGCGATGATGTCGCTGGAATCCTCGATACCGATGCTCAGCCGGACCATTTCGGGATTGATCCCGGCATCCCGCTGCTGATCTTCAGTCAACTGGGAATGAGTGGTGGTCGCCGGATGAATGGCCAGGCTCTTCGCATCGCCCACATTGGCCAGGTGCGAGAGCAGTTTGAGGGCTTCGATGAATTTGCTGCCCGTCTCTTTGCCACCCTTGATCCCGAAGACCACCATCGAGCCGCCTTTGCCCTTCAGGTATTTCTGGTTGAGGGCATACATGGGATCGTCTTCCAGTCCCGGGAAGCGTACCCATTCGACATCCGCATGCTCTTTGAGATAGCGGGCGACCTTGTTTGCGTTTTCGCAATGCTTCTCCATGCGCAAGGGCAGGGTTTCAATTCCTTGAAGGAACATCCACGAGTTGTCCGGAGAGATACAGGCACCAAGGTTTCTCAGCGGCCCGGTCCGCATGCGGAGAATGTAGGCAAGCGGTGCGAGAGGTGCGGGCAGATCATGACCCCACCGCAATCCATGGTAGGAAGCATCCGGTTCATCGAAGAGGGGATGCTTGCCGGCGTTCCACTGGAAGCGACCACTGTCGACGACGATACCTCCCAATCCCGTTCCATGTCCGCCGAACCATTTGGTCAACGAATGAACAACGACGTCCGCCCCGTGGGCGAGTGGTTGCGTGAGATAGGGGGTTGAGAATGTTGCATCAACAATGAGTGGGAGACCGGCGTTGTGGGCCAGTTTGGCGACGGCTTCCAGATCCACGATCTCCAACGCCGGATTGGAGACGGTTTCACAGAAGACCGCGCGGGTCTTGTCATCAATCGCGGCGGCGAAATTTTGCGGATCATTCGAGTCCACGAACTTCACCGTGATGCCAAACTTGGGCAGGATGTCATTAAATTGCGTGTAAGTTCCACCGTAGAGATTGCGTGCGCTGACAATGTTGTCGCCGGCCTGCGCCAGATTGATGATCGAGTAGAAAACGCCGCTGGTTCCCGAAGCCAGTCCGAGTCCTCCCATTTCCGGAGCGCCTTCGAGCATCGATACCCGTTTTTCCAGCACATCGGTCGTGGGATTCATCAACCGGGTGTAGATGTTGCCCAATTCCTTCAGGCCGAAGAGATTGGCCGCGTGCTCCGTGCTGTTGAACTGGAAGGCAGTGGTGCGATAGAGCGGCACCGCGCGGGCACCGGTGGTCGGATCGGGTTCGGATCCGCCGTGAAGACAAATGGTGTCAAATTTCATAATGAGTTTCCCAAAACGGGAGGCGGATGATGCCAAAACCGGGTATGAGGGCAAGTTGGTTTGTGTTCCCCTCGATTTGACGTTGTGACCATGGGGGGGGCTGCGGTTGCAAAAGACTAGCATTCGAACAGTCTCCGGCACGCTTACATGACCGATGATCCTTCCCGACGATTCGTCCCCCGAGGACTACAATGCCGACGTCACCTGCTGCGATTGCGTGAGTGCGGGACCCGCTACCGGGCCAAGTTCGGTTTCAACCACGGTGCTCGTGGCTATGAGTGGAGCTTCTGGTCAAGGAGTTGGAGCATCTGCGCGGTGGTAAATGGTTTGATGAGCAGCGGCGCGGCAAGGTCCTCGCAGACTTGGTGATCGTCAGGGCTGCGCTCATCGGCGGTGGTGAGGCAACAGGGCAGGTCGGGGTTCAGTTTGCGCAATGCGCGGATCACGGCGGGTCCTTCGAGGAAGGGGAGTCGCCAATCGCAGAGGGCGAGGCTGACCTCGTCAGGATGGCGGCAGAATTCCGCCACAGCTTCGGCGCCATCGCCCACACTGATCACACGATAGTTGTAACAACTCAGCGTGCTCTGGGCGATTTCGCGCATGGCGGCTTCATTGTCGGCCACCAGAATCAGTTCGCCTTGTCCGGCCGGGAGTTGTTCCGCGATTGGCTCCGCATCGGTTTTGTCGCCAAGAGCGGGCGGTAGAAAGAGATGAAAGCAGGAGCCGACGCCGGGTTCGCTCTCGATCTTCATGAAACCCTGATGGCGTTCCAGAATGGTTCGCACGGTCGCGAAGCCCAGTCCGGTTCCCCGGCCTTCGGGCTTGGTGGTGAAAAACGGTTCGCCCAGGCGTTTGAGCACCTCGGGGGACATCCCTGTGCCGGTATCACTGACGCTGACGCGCACCCAGTTTCCGACCCGGCCATCGGGAATGTCCTGAATGGAACTGGAGTCGAGGGAGACGCTTTCAATCGCGATGTTCAACGAGCCCCCTTCAGGCATGGCATCCCGGGCATTGACGCACAGATTCATGAGCAATTGATGAATCTGGGTGGGATCGCCATATACCTGCGGCGTGTTGGCCGCCAACTCGGTCCGCAAGGTGACGGACGTGGGCAGGGCCTTCTCGATGAGCCGACAGACTTCGCCCAGAACGTATTTGAGAGTGACGTATTCGGACTGTCCTTCGGAGCCGCGGGCAAAGGTCAGGATCTGCCGGACAAGCCCGGAGCCGCGGTGGGCCGCCAGCTCCATGTTTTCGACCAGACTCACCGCGTCCGGGCTGGTCTGTAGTCCCTTCAATGCACCGGCACCCACCAGCACCGGAGTGAGAATATTGTTGAGATCGTGGGCGATACCACCGGCGAGACTGCCCAGACCTTGCAGTCGCTGGGCGCGTAGCAGGTTGTCTTCGAGTCGCCGCTTTTCGCTGACGTCCCGGAGGTTCAACTGCAGCGCGTTGAGGCCGTTCCACGCAAATCTTCGGGCGAGTATTTCCAGGGGGAACTCTTCACCATTGAATCGCATGCTGTCGGATTCAACAGCGACCACTTCGGACCCACTGGGCGTCAGATCGCGCAGCTGGTTCTCGCAGCGGGAGGCAGACTCTCCGGTGAGCAGCTCGTTGAAACTCAGGCCTTCCAGTGTGATATCGCCACTGGTGCGGAACATTTCGCGTGCCGAAGGGTTCGCCATACGGACAGTGAGAGTTTCATCGACGATCACGATCCCGTCCGGTGCGTGATCGATGACGCCGGCCAGTTTTTCCCGCTCTGCGACGAGCAGGCGAAAGCGGTTCAGCCGGCAAACCATCCGCACGCGAGCGGCCAACTCACGGCGATCGTAAGGTTTGGTAATGAAGTCATCCGCCCCGGACTCGATGCCACGCAAGCGCGAGTCGCGATCCTCGAGCGCGGTCAATAACATGATCGGAACTTCCGCGAGTTCGGAATCGGAGCGCAGTTCCTGGCAGACTTCAAAACCATCCTTGCCCGGCATCATCACATCCAAGAGCACCAGATCTGGCACATGCCGGCGCGCCTGGGCGAGGGCCTTTACCCCATCTTCGGCAAAGAGCAGCTGGTAGCCATGCGGTTCGAGCAGGGCGCCCAACAGCTCTCGGCCATGCAGTTCATCATCGGCGATGAGAATCGAGATGTTCGAGGGATCAAATTCCATGGGATGGAGACGTGCGGTCGCTTCAGGTTCAGCTTGTGGAGCAATGCAGATGGGCATCGATCACAGCGGTCAGTTTTTTCAGACTCACCGGTTTGGAGAGATAGTCGTTTGCACCGGCCTCGAGGCAGCGCTCGCGATCACCGCTCATGGCCAGTGCGGTGAGGGCAACGATCGGTATTTTCGCAGTTGCCGGCCGTTGGCGCAGGATTCGCATCGCTTCAAATCCGTCCATTTCTGCCATCTGAATATCCATCAGAATCACAGCTGGATGTAACTCTTCGGCCTTTTCGATCGCCTCTTTGCCGCTCGCGGCGTGAACGAGTTGATAGCCGCTGGCGATCAGGTAGGTTTCGATCGATTCACGAGTGGCGGCATTGTCCTCCGTCAGCAACACGAGTGGCGCGGTCGTGGAAACGTGGGATCTTTCAAAAGCTGAGCGCTCCAGCAGGTGGGGTTCAAGCTGCGTCTCAGTCTGGTCCAAGGTTGCCGAGATCAGCGGGAGGATGACTGAAAAGCAACACCCCGATCCGACCGCACTCTCCAGTTCCACTTTGCCGCCGTGCAGTTCGGTGAGCCGCGAGACGAGGGACAAGCCGAGGCCGGTTCCGTTGTATTGGCGCGACAATCTGCTGTCCAACTGGATGAAGGGTTTGAATAGCTTTTTTTGATCCTCCGCGGAAATTCCGATTCCGGAATCTGTCACTGAAAAGCGAATGTGATCCAGTTCCTGCGTTACCCTTAAACCGACCTGTCCGGCTTCGGGGGTAAATTTCACGGCGTTGCTCAGCAGATTGGCGAGGATCTGGCGAACGCGTCGCTGATCCGCCATCAGAAAGGGCAGTTCCTCCTGGCATTCCACCACCAGACCGATGTTCTTCTTCACCGCCTGACTCCGAACGAGCTTCAAGGATTGTTCGCAAACGTCGCAGACGCGCATCTCCTCGATGGTCAGTTGTTCTTCACCCGCCTCAATTTTGGACAGATCGAGAATGTCGTTGATTAGTTCCAACAGGTGTTGGCCGCTGTCCTTGATGTAGGTGATCGAGCGGCTTTGCTTTTCATTGAGTTCCCCCTGTAGTCCGTCGAGCAGTATGTCAGCAAAGCCGAGCACGGCATTCAGGGGGGTGCGTAGCTCGTGGCTCATCGACGCCAGAAACTGGTCCTTCAGCCGCGCGGTCGAGGCGAGGTCTTCATTCGCAACCTGTAGTTCCTCAGTGCGATCCTTGACCTGGTTCTCCATCTCGTCCCGCGATTTCATCAGCGCCAGTTCACCTCGTTGGCGCTCCAGCACGCGGCCAAACTGGATACCCACCTGGCCCGCGAGTTCGCAAAACGAATCTTCAGCCTGAATCGCGTCGGGCGAATAGCACTCCACCACCGCCACCACCTTTTGCGCAACGAGCACTGGAAAAAGAAAGGCTCCATGCAAACCTACGGCGGCGGCCACATCCGATCGGGAGTATCCCTCCAATTCGGTCACATCCTGAATGGAACATGCCTTCCCGCTCAACATCACGCGGCCAGGAAGTTGGCTCCCGGGCACAAACTCCAAAGTTCGGCTGGCTTCAAGAAACGGGGTGTAGCGCTCCGGAATATCGGCGTGTATGAAGCCGCTGGAGACGAGTCGGGGTGAGGGGCCATCAACGACCACGAACAGATGTGCGACGGGCCAGCCGGTGAACTGACTCCAGCGCTGGAGCACAGTGCGCACGGCAAACTCGGGCGATTTGGCTTCGTTCGCGGCCGCCGTCACCGCCCGTAACAACTCCGTCTCCCGATGCCGTTCAAACAGAACTGTCAGTTCATGTTCAGCCAAGGACTCCGCGGTTGTGCGGGTCTCCCGTTCGCGCGCCAGCTGCCCTTCGAGACGCTCGATTGTGTCTTCAAGGATTTTGATCCGCTCAGCAGACATCGTCGGTATGGAGTGGCGAGCTGATACCCGCATTTTTGAGACCAGAGTCGCCACCTTCTATCGGCACGGAGAGACGTTGACTTGATTGGGCGTGACCATGCAGATCAACAACGGGACGCAATGGTGAAGTGGCAAGGCAACGTGGGCTGGGCATGGCGATCCCGAGCGCGTCGCTTGAACCAGCCTCGCTCTTGGCGTCGGCGACAGCCTTGTCCACCAGCTCTGCATACTCGGGCATCGGTGCGGCTTTAAACAACAGACTGGGATTCGTCGTGGCATCCTGCGGTTGGTATTTTTGGCTGGATTCGAAATCGCCGGTATCAGCAACGATTGTGCTGTGTTGTTTGAGAGAATCGAGAATGGTGCTCATTTTGCTGTTCGGTGTGAAAGCAGCGCTGTCTGCCACGCGAGCCCATCAGAACCTAACTGAACCCGCCGGTTATACAGATAACCTGACAGTTCCGACCATGGTTTACTTCAGTTAGCAGAAAGATGCGGCGAAGACAGTAACAATCCACGTCGAGGCGTAATCAATGTTCCACGGTCTTTTCTTTTCCAGTGAGGAAGCGCCTGGGGGACGGGCAAAATCGCATTTTGCCAGACATTGGTCTGCCGAGCTCGTGAAATAGGGGGCATGAAACAGCCTGTTGAGGAGCCCCCCTGACCAAAGAACCCTCACCCAGGTCATCCATCAGCACGGCCGCTGGGTGGCGTTGGTGGAATGGGCATTCCGGCCCGTCCTGAAGCGTGGTTTGTTCACGGATGCACGTTGGTAAAGATAACGGTAATGTGGATGGAACCAAACGCCTGACGGTTACCCCCTCCGTTATGGGAGGCCGAGAACCCCTTAGTCGTGCCTCCGTTTACTCTGTTCGCTCCTGTTCAATTGCAGAGGGCAGTCTTCTCGGAAGAACTTCGTAATCCGGCGATTCCGGATACAGCGCCGGCGGACTCATTCCTCTGCCAGCACGAAACAGAAGACATTCTGTTTGCGATGAAACGGGGTCTCGACCGGAGGTTCCGCGGTGCCGGCGATGTAGCCACCCCAATCGGCTGCGGCAGTGCCCCAGTGAGCGACTTTGATCTCGCGAATGGCCGCGTCCCGAGGGTCGTGAATGGCCTGGGCCTGATGGGACAGGATCGGACTGGTGAAACTCATGCCGTCGCCACTCTGGGAGAATTGGAACGAAAGCGTATTTGCCGTCCGCAATACGTCCGCTGGAATCGGATACGACACTCGTCCCTTGAGCTGGGATCTGATTTTGCCGATCGGATGCCGATTGAACAAAACGCTCACCTCACCCGCTGGGGCTCGTGGTGGCGTCCATCCGTTGTTGGGGCTGACCACAAAACTCAGGGTCGCACCTTGGGCTTGCGAAGGGGGCGCTGGTTGATTCACAACCACCATCAGCCGTGAGCATACTTCACCGGTTGAAGTGCTGCGCACGCGGATCTCCTGCAATCCGTCTTTTAGTTCGGTGGAGTCGATGGCGGTTGAATGCAGGCTTCGATAGAACGGGCGGCTTGTTTCCGACATTGAATTCCAGGTTTGTCCATCCAGTGAATATTCCAGACTTTCATCTTTCTGTGGCTGAACAAGGTGAGCCTGAAATCTGACGACTCCCTGCCACGGGGCACCGAAGCGATGCGAAACGATTGCCACTCTTTGTCCGAGTCCTTTGTAGAAGGATTCCAGCTGCTCACCCCGTGCCCGGTAGACGAGATAGCCCTGCGGTGAAAGATCAGGACAAAGCTGTTTGGCCTTGGGGTTCCACCAGCAACCGGCCAAGGCACCGCCCACACGGTAAGGAACGTGACTGGACTTGTGGGACACGACGTGATGATCGCCGACGAGTTGCAGGCGAATATCATGAGCCTTCGCCAACTCTGGGAAACCGGGGCAGTATTTGACCAGGTCGCTTTCCGAGGTCGTGATGATGAATGAATTGGCGGTGCGCGCTGCCATATCCTGTTTCATCCATCGCAAGTGAACGGGCTGGACCTCCAGTGTCGGGTATTCCCGGACCTGTCCATTGACCGTGCGCTGCACCCGTCCGAGGTGGTAGCCGTAATCAATCGACATGAAATGAATCTGCCCGTAATCGAAGGAGAAGAAGTGCGGTCCCAGAAACTCCCAATACAAGGGCTTCCCACAACGGTGATCCCCACGGGGAAATTCATCGAGCCGGTAAGACGAATCGGTGTGATCTCCAGCCACATTGTAGCTGGGCATTTCCAGATGATTCATGATGCCCACGTAGTTGCGGAAATCCGCCCGGCCAGCGGCGGGGGAATTGTTCAACGATTTGCTCAGATTCAACAGATCCCCACTGTTGATCACGAAGCGGGGCGACGGTTCAAAGGCGTTCACCTCCCTTACAAAACGGCTGAGTCCCGCCACGGATCTGGGATTCTGAGATACGTGGGTGTCAGTGACGTGTACGAAAATGAAATCCTCCTCCGAATGCGCCGCTGGTTTCAGCGAAAAATTCACCTGTGCACGAATTGGTTGATACCAGTGACCTTCGATATCCAGACCTGCCGGGCGGGTGAGGTGGACAAACACCGCCGAGGGATTTGGCCGGAGAAGGTAATCGCCTTTGGCGTCAGTCTTGACGACAGAATATCCATCCGTGATCGAAACTCCTTCTGCTCCGACCATTCCATCCTCGCGATGGACAGCCACCCGACCGCTGATGATTTTCGGCATCACGACTCCGTAGGCGGGCTGCGGAGTCGGCTTGGACAGCAGTTTCAGTGGTAAAATTGACGCCGATGAATCCGCCCCGGCATTCGCAGCGTAGATCTCTGGGCATGGAAGACATCCTCCAAACAGCAATGCAGTCCAAACCAGGGACAGGCTCCGCAGTCTGACAATTCCAACTGCGGCCAACTGTCGTGAAAAGAGGGGACAACACCGATGCATGGGGCGAAACTAGTGGCGTGCCGGCACCAGGACGAGAAAATGTCGGTTCTTCGTGGTTACGAAGTCTTCTGCAGCTGGCGGTTCAGTTTCCAACCGTGCCAAAGGGCGTAGGTATTTTGTGACAACAGGCCGGAGAGTAGACCTGCGATGGCGACGCCCATCAGACCGAACTTTGGGGCCAGGAAGATGATGCCGGCGACGTTCAGTGAAGCGGCGATGATGACAGTCACTACAAACGGGGTTCGGCCGGAGGCGAGGACGAACCAGGCGGCCGCCACTCCGAAGTTCAGAATGAAGTAGTCAATCGAGAGGATCGCCAAGGTCTCGCTGTTCAGGTAGGCCGATTTCTTGAGCCAAACCGTCACCAGCCAGGGACTGAAGAGATAGAATGCCAAATAGCCCACCGCGCCAGCGCCAGCGAAGATCAGCATCGTGCGCTTCATTCGGCTCCGCGCCGCTGCGGATTTCCCCGAAGAAAATTCTTTGGTGAAGTGGGGAAGCTGGGGCGAGACGAGGTGGAGCAGGCTTTGCGTAAACGTGTGGAGAATTTTTTGTGCGATGTAGAAGGGGGCAACGAACGAGGCACCCAGCAACGATCCGATCAGGGGGACCTGGATGTGACTTACAAAGAATCCGGCCAACACCATGATGCCAACCGGGCAGGCGGAATTCCAAA